>JAUZRU010000117.1 GCA_030950185.1 Paracoccaceae bacterium
ATGATCGCCGGGGATCTCATCCGCCCCGAAACTTTCGCTGCCATCCACCCTGGGCAGGCCGTCCAGCCGCTCGATCGCGGCGCCGACTGCTGCGCCGGCAGCGGGAGCGGCGGCCGAGGGTTCGGGGTCGTTTGCGTGCAATACCGCCTCGATAATCGCACCATAACCGGTGCAGCGGCACAGCACCCCGCCAAGGGCATCCTGCACCGCCTGTCGCGTGGGGTGCGGGTCATGTTTCAACAGGGCTGCCGCGGCCATCAACATGCCCGGCGTGCAGATGCCGCATTGCGCTGCGCCGTAGCGCAGGAAAGACCGTTGCAGATTGCTGAATCCGGCATCGGCCAGACCTTCGACGGTCACGACCCGGGCACCTGCGATGCTGCCGACCGGCGTCAGGCAGGAACAGACCGGCCGGCCGTCAACCAGCACCGTGCAGGCCCCGCAATCGCCGGCGTCGCAGCCCGATTTGGTGCCGGTCAGGCCCAGTTCGTGACGCAGAAAATCCGACAGGCGCTGGCCGGCGTTTCGCCCGGCTGCAACCTTGCGGTCATTGGCGGTAAAGCCGGTCATCGGGCGACCTCGTACAACAGGCGGGAAACCAGTGTTTGCACCGCCTCGTTCCGATAGGCGGCATCGGCGCGAATGTCGTCGATGGGCGAAAGGCGCCGCGAGATGTCATCTGCAAGCGCCCGTTGCCAGCTGTCCGGCTTATCGGCTCGCGCGCCCTCAAGCGCCTGCTCGAACCCACGCAGACGTTGCGCAACCGGGCTGCACGCCCCCACCGCCACCGCCGCACGCCGGATGACGCCACCGGCGATTTCCAGCCGCAGGGCAACCATGGCAATCGAGATCACCAGATAGGCCCGCGCACCCAGCTTGGCAAAACTCGCGCACCCCTGTGTGGCGCCCCTCGGCACATGGATCGCGACCATGATTTCGCCGGGCTTCAGGGCCGTCTTGCGCACGCCTTTCAGGAACTCGCCGACCGGCACGCGGCGCGACCCGCTGCGCGAGGCCAGCTCGACCTCGGCCTCCAGCGTCAGCAGCGGCGGCACCCCATCGGCAGCGGGCGAGGCGTTGCACAGGTTGCCGCCAATCGTCGCCCTGTTCTGAATCTGTACTGCGCCAACCTCGCGCGCAGCCGCCCGCAACCCGTCAAAGGCTGGCGGCAGGGTGGTTTGTGCAATCTCGGCCCATGTGGCCATCGCGCCGATACGCCAGCCCGCATCGGTTTCGGCAATGCCGCCCAGCGCCTTGATGGCACTCAGGTCCAGCACCCCGCCGTCCAGCGCAGGGGCCTCGGTTGCCGGGAAAAGATCGGTGCCACCCGCCAGTACCTGCATCCGCTCCTTTGCAACAAGATCGAGGGCCTCGGCAAGTGTCTGGGGGCGATGGTAGCCCATGCGTGCAGCTCCCGCGATGAATTGTTGGTATGCAAACGGATTTTGCGAAGCCTTGCCTTTACTGTCAATCGCTTTTCGGCCAATCTTCCGTGTCATGGACAAGGACAACGACCAGGATGCGCAGGAACCCTATCGGCTTGACCGGCAGGTGGGCTTTATCCTGCGGCGCGCGTCGCAGCGCCATCTTTCCATATTTTCCGAGCTTATCCCCGAAGTCACGCCAACACAGTTTGCCGTGCTGGCCAAGCTGGTCGAAACCGGAGCGCTGTCGCAAAACGCTCTGGGCCGGATCACCGCAATGGATGCCGCTACCATCAAGGGGGTGGTGGACCGGCTGGTCAAGCGGGGGCTGCTGACAACGGTGCGTGACGACAAGGACAAGCGCCGCATGATTGTCGGCCTGTCGAAAGAAGGCCGGGCGCTGTATCGCGAACTGGAGCCACGCGCGCGGCTGATCACCGAACAGACACTGGCACCGCTGGAGCAGCACGAACAAGAGGCCTTTCTTGCCATGTTGGCGCGGATTTGCTGAGCG
This sequence comes from Paracoccaceae bacterium, assembly GCA_030950185.1. Taxonomy (GTDB): domain Bacteria; phylum Pseudomonadota; class Alphaproteobacteria; order Rhodobacterales; family Rhodobacteraceae; genus UBA5972. The sequence continues at coordinate 1,939 of JAUZRU010000117.1, forward strand.
GTGGTGTTGCAGCAATCTGATGGTTGGAGCGGCGCGTCGGTTGCAGGCATCTGAACGCGGTGAAACAGGATGTCCCAACGCGGGTGGATCGATGCAACACATGCTTGCTAATCCGGGTTGGATGCGCCAAGATTCCCGGCAAAACAGGCACGAGCAGCGAGGCATGACATGATTTACCCGGTTCTTCTTTGCGGCGGTGCGGGCACCCGCCTCTGGCCGTTGTCGCGCAAGAGCTATCCCAAGCAGTTTTCGCAGCTTACCGGGCCCGAAAGCCTGTTTCAGGCCTCGGCAAGACGTCTGTCGGGCGAGCTGTTCGAAAGCCCGGTTGTCGTCACGGGGTCGGATTTTCGTTTCATCGTGACCGAACAGCTGATGGAAATCGGCGTCGACCCCGGCACCATATTGATCGAGCCGGAAGGCAGAAACACCGCGCCTGCCATCCTTGCCGCGGCCCTGCATCTTGAAACGATAGATCCCGATGCCCTGATGCTGGTGGCGCCATCGGATCATGTGGTCAAGGACGTCGAGGCATTTCACGCCACCGTTCAAGAGGGGGTCGCCGCTGCCCGCGAGGGCCAGCTTGTGACCTTTGGCATCACCCCGGACCGCCCGGAAACCGGATATGGCTATCTGGAAATTGATGGCGAGATGCGAGAGGGCGCGATGAAGCTGCGCCGCTTTGTGGAAAAACCCGACGCGGCAACCGCGCGCAACATGCTGGCCAAGGGCACCTATCTGTGGAACGCGGGTATTTTCCTGTTTTCCGCCAGGGCCATACTGGATGCGTTCAAGGCCCATCTGCCCGACATGATCGACCCGGTGACCAGGGCCGTGCGTCAGGCCAAACCCGATCTCGGCTTTCTGCGGCTTGATCCCGAATCATGGTCGGATGCGGTTGACGTTTCCATCGACTATGGCGTGATGGAAAAGGCCGACAACATCACCGTGGTGCCGTATCGGGCCGGCTGGTCGGATCTGGGCGGCTGGGACGCCGTCTGGCGCGAAGAGGGCAAGGCCCAGGGTAGCGACGTGGTTCTTTCCAGAGGGGCCACGGCGATCGAATGTTCCGACACCTTGTTGCGTTCGGAAAGCGAAGGGCTGGAAATCGTCGGCATCGGGCTGAAGAACATCATCGCGGTGGCCATGCCCGATGCGGTGCTGGTGGCGGATATGAGCCGCGCGCAGGACGTCAAGCAGGCGGTTGCCGCACTCAAGGAAAAACAGGCAACGCAGGCGACGGTGTTCCCCCGCGACCACAGGCCCTGGGGCTGGTTCGAAAGCCTGGCCATCGGCGGGCGTTTTCAGGTCAAGCGAATCGTCGTGCATCCGGGCGCGTCCCTGTCGCTGCAAAGCCATTTCCACCGATCGGAACACTGGATCGTGGTCGAGGGCACGGCGCTGGTGACCATCGGCGAGGAAAAGAAACTCGTGACCGAAAACCAGTCGGTCTATATCCCGGTCGGCACCGTCCACCGCATGGAAAACCCCGGCAAGGTGCCGATGGTGTTGATCGAAGTGCAGACCGGCAGTTATCTCGGCGAGGACGATATCGTGCGCTACGAAGATGCCTATGCCAGGGAATGACGGATGTTTCGCGTGACCCGCTGAAGGTGTTTTGCATTGCAGAGTGGCCACTTTGGCCGGCGAAGCAGCTGGTGACAAGGCGAACCGGACGGCCGGCGAGCCGTCCGGTTCCGTAGGTCTGTCTATTCCACGTCGAATTCCAGCGGGCGGATGCTGTTGAACTTGTCGGTGGCGGCCAGCTTGGCGATCACCTCGTCGGAAACCGGCTGATCGACATAAAGCAACGCGATTGCATCCTTGCCGACATCGCTGCGCCCCAAGGTAAAGTTGGCAATGTTGACGCCGTTTTCACCCAGCACGCCGCCAAGCACGCCGATGATACCGGGAACGTCCTTGTTGGTGGTATACAGCATGTGGCGGCCAACCTCGGCGTCGATGGTGATGCCCTTGATCTGGATGAAACGCGGCTTCTTGTCGGAAAACACCGTGCCGGCGATGGTGCGCTCGGTCGTTGGGGTCTTGACCGTCAGTTTGACGTAGGAATCGAACACGCCGGATTTTTCCTGTGTGGTGGTCGAGATGTTGATGCCGCGTTCCTTGGCGATGACAGGGGCTGAAACCATGTTTACATCGGGGTTGGTCGCGGCCATGACACCCGCGATGCAGGCGGCGTTGATGGCGTTTGTGTTCATCTCGGCCACGGCGCCGTCATACAGGATGTTGATGGCTTCGATCGGCTCGTCCGTCATCTGCCCGACAAAGGCGCCCAGATGCTGGGCCAGCTTGACGAAGGGGGCCAGGACCGGGGCCTCTTCGGCGCTGATCGAGGGCATGTTGATGGCGTTGGTCACGGCCCCATTCAGCAGATAGTCCGACATCTGTTCGGCGACCTGGATGGCGACGTTTTCCTGTGCCTCGGTGGTGGCGGCGCCCAGATGCGGGGTGCACACGACATTGGGCAGGCCGAAAACAGGGCTTTCCCTGGCGGGCTCGACCTCGAACACGTCAAGTGCTGCGCCGGCGACATGCCCCGACTTGATGGCTTCGGCCAGCGCGGCCTCGTCAACCAGCCCGCCGCGGGCGGCATTGATGATGCGCACGCCTTTCTTGGTTTTTGCGATCGCCTCGGCGTTCAGGATGCCGCGGGTCTTGTCGGTCAGCGGCACATGCAGGGTGATGAAATCGGCATTTTCCAGCAATTCGTCCAGCTCGACCTTGTTGACGCCAAGGGCCTCGGCGCGTTCCTCGGAAAGATAGGGGTCATAGGCCATGACCTTCATCTTCAGGCCACGGGCGCGGTCGGCCACGATCGAGCCGATATTGCCACAACCGATCAGGCCAAGCGTCTTGTTCGTGACCTCGACGCCCATGAAACGGGATTTTTCCCATTTGCCGGCCTGGGTCGAGGCATTGGCCTCGGGGATCTGGCGGGCCAGCGACATCATCAGGGTGATGGCGTGTTCGGCGGTGGTGATCGAGTTGCCGAACGGCGTGTTCATCACGATCACGCCCTTGCGGCTGGCAGCGGGGATGTCGATGTTGTCAACGCCGATGCCGGCGCGGCCGATGACCTTGAGGCGCTCGGCATTGCGCAGGATCTTTTCGGTCACCTTGGTGGCCGAGCGGATGGCCAGACCGTCATAGTCGCCGATGATTTTCAGCAGCTCGACCTTGTCCTTGCCGACCTCGGGGCGGAAATCCACCTCGATGCCGTTCTTCCTGAAAATTTCCACAGCCGTCGGGCTGAGCTTGTCGGATACCAGTACCTTGGGTGCCATGATGGGGCCTCCTTGAGAATATATGCTGTTGATGCTTGTTTCTGTCCGGGGCGCGGTAGCGTCCCGGGCATGCGCCCGCCCGCCCCTACGGCGGGCGCATGCGCGCCCACCCGGGCGGCCGCATGTCCTGCCGTCGGTTTGGGAAATGCCGTTACAGTGCCGCCTTTTCCTGTGCAAAGGCCCAGTTCAGCCAGGGCAGCAGGGCCCTGATATCGTCGGCCTCGACGGTACCGCCGGTCCAGATGCGCAGGCCCGGAGGGGCGTCGCGGTATGAACCGATATCCAGCGCCGCGCCTTCGGATTCAAGCCGCGCAGCCAGCGCCTTGGCAAAGGCCGCCTGTGCGGCATCACTCAGCGCCGTGACCGCAGGATCAACGATCTTGAGGCAGACCGAGGTGTTCGAGCGCGTCGCCGCGTCAACCGGCAGGAAATCGACCCAGTCGGTTTGGGCCACGAAGTCCTCGATCACCGCCAGGTTGGCGTCGGCCCGGGCAACCAGCCCTTTCAGCCCGCCCTGCGCGCGCGCCCATTCAAGGGCGACAAGGTAATCCTCGACCGCCAGCATGCTGGGCGTGTTGATCGTGGCGCCGGTGAATATGCCCTCGATCAGCTTGCCGCCCTTGGTCATGCGAAAGATCTTGGGCAGCGGCCATGCGGGGGTATGGCTTTCCAGCCGCTCGACAGCCCGCGGGCTGAGGATCAGCATGCCGTGGGCCGCCTCGCCGCCCAGAACCTTTTGCCAGGAAAAAGTGGTGACATCCAGCTTGTCCCAGGGCAGTTCCTGCGCGAACACGGCGGATGTGGCGTCGCAGATGGTCAGCCCGGCGCGGTCGTCGGCGATCCAGTCGCCATTTGGCACGCGCACGCCGCTGGTGGTACCGTTCCAGGTGAAAACAACATCATCATTGAAATCGACTGCGGACAGGTCGGGAAGTTCGCCGTAATCCGCCTCAAGCACGGTGGCGTCCAGCCCAAGCTGTTTGTTGACGTCCGTCACCCAGCCCTTGCCAAAGCTTTCCCAGGCCAGCATGGTCACGCCCCGCGCGCCCAAAAGCGACCACAGCGCCATTTCGACGGCGCCGGTGTCGGATGCCGGCACGATGCCGATCTTGTAGTCGGCGGGGATGCCCAGCAATTCGCGGGTGGTTTCGATGGCGTCCTTCAGCTTGGCCTTGCCGACCTTGGCGCGGTGCGAGCGCCCAAGTGCAGCATCGGACAACAGGTCGAGGTTCCAGCCTTTCGGCTTGGTGCATGGACCAGAAGAAAAACGGGGATTCGCCGGCAGGATTGCCGGTCTTTCATAAGTCGCAGTCATGGTATCCTCTCAGATATTCGCCCCTCGTTGGGGAGGGGTGTCCCGCCGCCGGAGCTAAGGGGTTCTTGACTCTGGATCAAGTGGGAATTTGCGTGTAAGCGGCAGCTGTTGCCCCGAATGCGACGGTTTTTCGGGGATTTTGTTCACGATAGGAAACCTGCCGCCATGTTCATCGCCACGCTTCTGACCAACCCGGCCGAGCCCGTTCTGACGGTGGGCAACGTGCTGACCTATCACGATCAGCTGCGGGGCGGCGAATTCCGCTGGCTTCAGGATGGTGTCGCTTGCGAGTTTTCCATTCCTGAACGCCCGGCAAACGAGCGCCAGATCTGGCAAAGCCTGCAGGACCGGGGCGTTGATCTTGTCATCCAACCCGCGCAGGGGCGGCGGAAAAAGATGCTTCTCGCAGATATGGACAGCACCATGATTCAGCAGGAATGTCTGGATGAGCTGGCCGACGAGGCCGGTTTTGGCGAACGCGTCGCCGCCATCACGGCGCGTGCCATGAATGGCGAGCTGGTGTTCGAGGACGCGCTGCGTGAAAGGGTGGCCCTGCTGAAGGGGCTGCCCGAGGAGGTGATCGACCGCGTTCTGGAAAACCGCATCACCCCCATGCCCGGCGCGGTCGAGCTGGTCGCCACCATGCGCAAGGCAGGGGCCTATACGGCGCTGGTTTCGGGCGGCTTTACCGATTTCACCGAGGCCGTCGCCCATGGGCTGGGCTTTGACGAAAACCGCGCGAACAGGCTGGAAATCATTGACGGCATCCTGACGGGCAAGGTGATCGACCCCATATTGGGCCGGGATGCCAAGGTGCAGGCGTTGCAGGAAATCACCGCGCGGCTGGGGATCTCGGCCGATGATGTGTTGGCTGTGGGCGACGGTGCCAATGATCTGGGCATGTTGCAGATGGCCGGCACTGGTGTCGCCCTGCATGCCAAGCCCGCGGTGGCGGCGCAGTGCGATATCCGTATCAATTTCGGCGATCTGACGGCGCTGCTGTTCATTCAGGGCTATGCGCGAACCCAGTTCGTGAACGCGGATCTGCGCGCAGAATAGCGCAGGGGGCTACAGCCCGGTTATCCCGCGCAGCACCAGATCGGTTGCCAGATCGGCATATTCCTCGCGCGTGATCCCCTTGCCGGGGCGGTGCCACATGTAGAACCAGTTGAGCATGCCGAACAGGCTCATCGTCACGGGGCGCAGCTTTTCCGGATGGGCTTCATACAGATCCGGTGTCACCGCCCGCAGTGCCTCGGACACGATCCGCACCATTTCGCGTTGCAACCCGGCCAGTATTTCGCGCTGTTGTGGGGGCAGGGATTTCATGGCCTCGGTCTGGACCTGATGTTCGGCATCCGCGTCGCGATAGGCATCAAGGATCGCATGCACCAGCGCGCGCAGATTGGCCTGCTTGTCGGGGCCGGATTGATCGACATCGCGGATCACCTGAAGCAGAGCGTCAAGGTGGTCGTGCACGATGTCGAACAAAAGCGCATCCTTGCTGTCGTAATAGTGATAGATCAGCGCCTTTGACACCCCGCAGGCGGTGGCAAGCTGGCTCATGGACGAGCGATCGAACCCGTTTTCGGCAAAGAACGCCGCCGCCTTGCGCAGGATTGCGCGGCGTTTTTGGCCGTGGTCGGGGGCAATCGAGCGGGCCATCAGTCGCGCGGCCGGTTGTCGATCACGCGCACCGCCTTGCCTTGCGAGCGCGCCACCTTGCCGGGCTCGGCCGCGCGGATCTCGGCGGTGATGCCGACGACCGACTTGATGCGGCTGGCCAGCTGGCGGGCCGAGGCCTCGCGCGCATGTTCGCTGGCAGCGCCGGTGGTGGCCTCGACATGGACGATCATGTGATCCATGCGGCCCTTGCGGGTCAGCTCGATCTGGAAATGGGGGGCAAGGGTCGGCACGGTCAGCAGCTGTTCCTCGATCTGGGTCGGGAACACGTTGACGCCACGCAGGATGATCATGTCGTCGCTGCGTCCGGTGATCTTTTCCATCCGGCGCATGGTCCGCGCGGTGCCGGGCAGCAGGCGGGTCAGGTCGCGGGTGCGATAGCGGATGATGGGGAAGGCCTCCTTGGTCAGCGAGGTAAAGACCAGTTCGCCCAGCTCGCCATCGGCGACGGGCTCGCCCGTTTCGGGGTTCACGATCTCGGGGTAGAAGTGATCCTCCCACACATGCAGCCCGTCCTTGGTTTCGACGCATTCATTTGCGACCCCCGGGCCGATCACCTCGGACAGGCCGTAGATATCGATGGCATGCATGTCAAAGGCATCCTCGACCTCCTTGCGCATGGCGTTTGTCCAGGGCTCGGCCCCGAAAACCCCGACCTCAAGCGGGCTTTCGCGGGGATCGAACCCCTGCACGCGGTATTCATCAAGGATCGACAGCATGTAAGAGGGCGTGACGGTGATTCCCCTGGCCTGAAAATCCTCGATCAGGCGTACCTGGCGCGGGGTCATGCCGCCCGACACCGGCACCACCGTCAGGCCCAGCTTTTCGGCGCCGGCATGGATGCCCAGCCCGCCAGTGAACAGCCCGTACCCATAGGCGTTGTGCAGCACATCCCCCGGCCGCAGCCCCGAGGCCCGCAGGCAGCGCGCGACCACGCCCGCCCATGTGTCGAGGTCGCGTTTGGTATAGCCGACGACGGTCGGCTGGCCAGTGGTGCCACTTGAGGCATGGATGCGCGCGATCTGTTCGCGCGGCACGGCAAACATGCCGAAAGGGTAATTGTCGCGCAGATCCTGTTTCACGGTAAAGGGAAACTTGCGCAGGTCGTCCAGGCTGTGCAGGTCGTCGGGATGCACGCCGGCCTTGTCGAAACTGTCCCGGTAAAAGGGCACATTGTCATAGGCATGACGCAGCGACCATTTCATGCGGTCAAGTTGCAGCGCCGCAATTTCATCGCGCGAGGCGATTTCGATGGGTTCCAGATCTTCCCTGCGGGGTGTGAGGTCTTTCATTGTTGTTTTCCTCAGGCTTTTTCCAACATCAGGCTGATGCCCTGGCCGACCCCGATGCACATGGTGGCAAGGGCACGGGGGACATCGCGTTCATTCATCTCGATGGCGGCGGTCAGGGCCAGGCGGGCGCCCGACATGCCCAGCGGGTGGCCAAGGGCGATGGCGCCGCCGTTCGGATTGACATGTTCGGCATCATCCGGCAGACCGAGTTCGCGCAGCACGGCCAGCGACTGGGCGGCAAAGGCCTCGTTCAGCTCGATGATATCGATGTCGGTGATCGACAGGCCCAGACGTGCCAGCAGCTTTTGCGTGGCAGGCGCCGGGCCGATGCCCATGATCCGGGGCGGCACGCCCGCAACCGCCATGCCGGTGATGCGGGCCTTGGGCGTCAGCCCGTATCTTTCAACCGCCTTGCCCGAGGCGACAATCACCGCCGCCGCTCCGTCATTCACGCCCGAGGCATTGCCGGCCGTCACAGTGCCGCCTTGGCGGAACGGGGTTTTCAGCGCGGCAAGTTTTTCCAGCGTGGTCTGGCGGGGGTGTTCGTCGGTGTCCACGATGATGGGGTCGCCCTTGCGCTGGGGAATCTCGACCGGCACGATTTCGCGGCTCATGCGGCCGCTGGCGATGGCGGCGGCGGCGCGCGTCTGGCTGCGCAGGGCAAAGGCATCCTGATCTTCGCGCGAGATGTTGAAATCCTCGGCCACGTTTTCGGCCGTTTCCGGCATGGAATCGATGCCGTATTGCGCCTTGAGCACCGGGTTCACAAAGCGCCAGCCGATGGTGGTGTCAAAGATCTCGGCCCGGCGCGAAAAGGCG
>JAUZRU010000118.1 GCA_030950185.1 Paracoccaceae bacterium
CGGTGTGGTCTTCCGCGCCCCGATCATCTGCACCAACGAGCCGCGCCTGGTGCCGGGCTGGACCCCGCCCATCGTCATCGGCCGCCACGCATTCGGCGACCAGGACCAGCCCACCGATTTCCGTTATCCCGGCCCCGGCAAGCTGACGATCAAGTTCGTCGGCGAAGACGGCCAGGTGATCGAGCACGAGGTCTATGACGCCCCGTCCTCGGGCGTAGCCATGGCCATGTACAACCTTGATGAAAGCATCCGCGACTTTGCCCGCGCCAGCATGAATTACGCGCTCGACAAGGGCTGGCCGCTGTATCTTTCGACCAAGAACACCATCATGAAGGCCTATGACGGCCGCTTCAAGGACCTGTTCCAGGAGGTGTTCGACGCCGAATTCAAGGACAAGTTCGCCGAAAAGAACATCACCTACGAGCACCGCCTGATCGACGATATGGTTGCCTGCGCGATGAAATGGTCGGGTGGCTTTGTCTGGGCCTGCAAGAACTATGACGGCGACGTACAGTCCGACACCGTGGCCCAGGGCTTTGGCAGCCTTGGCCTGATGACCTCGATCCTGATGACCCCCGACGGCAAGGTTGTCGAATCCGAGGCCGCGCACGGCACCGTGACCCGCCACTATCGCCAGCACCAGAAGGGCGAGGCGACCTCGACCAACTCGATCGCCTCGATCTATGCCTGGACCGGCGGCCTCAAGCACCGCGCCAAGCTGGACGGCAATGACGCGCTGATGAATTTTGCCCAGACGCTGGAACATGTGGTCGTCGAAACCGTCGAGTCGGGCTATATGACCAAGGATCTGGCCCTGCTGGTCGGCCCCGATCAGAAATGGCTGACAACCGAGGGCTTCCTTGAAAAGATCGAGGAAAACCTCAACAAGGCGCTTGCTGGCTGAGGTCGCGCCCAGGTTTGGTGACAACGCAAAGGCGGGCCGGATGTGCCCGCCTTTTTTCTTGTGTCAACGCGCAGATTTTCAGATCTCGGGCAGCCGTCTCTTGTGCTGTTCGAATGTCTTGCGGATGACGGTTTCACAATAGGCGGCCAGCGCCTTGCGGTCGGAAAAGTCGCTGACGCGCACGGGGTCGTGGAAAACGATCTCGAC
>JAUZRU010000119.1 GCA_030950185.1 Paracoccaceae bacterium
TTCCGATCTAGACGACCCTGATCCGCCATATCCTTGCAAACGCGAATGGGCGGCGCATCGCACTGATCATCAACGAATTCGGCGACCTCGGTATCGATGGCGAAATCCTCAAGGGTTGCGGCGACGCCACCTGCCGCGACGAGGACATCACCGAACTGGCCAATGGCTGCATCTGCTGCACGGTGGCCGAGGAATTCATCCCCACCATGGAAAAGCTGCTGGCCCGCAGCGATGCCCCCGACCACATCGTGATCGAAACCTCGGGGCTCGCCCTGCCACAGCCCCTGGTGCGCGCCTTCAACTGGCCCGAGATCAGCACCCGCGTCACCGTCGATGGCGTGGTGACCGTGGTTGACGGCAAGGCCGTGGCCGAAGGGCTTTTCGCCCATGACCCGGCCGCCATCGATGCCCAGCGCAAGGCCGACGAGATGCTCGACCATGAAACGCCCCTGTCGGAACTGTATGACGACCAGATCGCCTGTGCCGACCTGATCGTCGTGAACAAGACCGACCTGCTGGAGCAGGCAGAAGCCGACCAGTTGGTCACCCGGCTGCGCGAACAGGCCCGCGACGGCGTTCAGGTCGTGCGCAGCACCATGGGCCGGCTGCCAGTCGATGTGCTGCTGGGCATGAATGCCGGCGCCGAAACCGACATGGCCGGCCGCGCCGCACCACATCACGATTCGGAAGAGGGCGAGCATGACCATGACCATGACGAATTCGAAAGCTTTGTCGTGACCCGGCCCGAAATCGACGACCCCGCCACCTGGGTTGCCCAGCTCTCCGACATCATCAGGCGGTTCGACATCCTGCGCCTCAAGGGATTTGCCTCGGTTGCCGGCAAACCCATGCGCCTGACCGTGCAGGCCGTCGGCCCCCGCGTTGAACATTACTTTGATCGCCCCTTCGGAATGAACGAGCCGCGTGAAACCCGCCTTGTGGTCATCGGCGAGGCCGGGCTTGACCGCGCGGCAATCCATGCCGCCCTGACCACATGAGCCACAGCGTCGAAATATCCCCCGCCGACCCGAAGGCACCCGAGGCACAGGCCCTGCTGAAGGCCAGCCATGCCCTGATGGACGCGCTGTTTCCGTCGGAATCGAACCACTACATGAATGCCGACGATCTGTCCGCGCCCGGCGTGCTGTTCTTTCTGGCACGCCTGGACGGCCACGTCGCGGGCGGTGGGGCTCTGGTGTTGAAAGACGGATATGGCGAGATCAAGTCAATGTTCGTTGACCCCGCCCGACGCGGCGGCAAGATCGGCTCGCGCCTGCTGGAAAGGCTTGAACAGGCGGCACGCGACAATGGGCAGGCCATCCTGCGCCTTGAAACCGGCGACACATTGACCGCGGCGCGGCACCTTTATGCCAGCCACGGATACCGCGAATGCGCGCCCTTCGGCGAATACCGCAAAGACCCCCGCAGCGTCTTCATGGAGAAGGAATTGTGAGCACCCGGCTTCTTCTTTGCAAAAATACTCCCGCCGGAGGCGCATTTGGCATGCGTCGCGCTATCGAGTATTTGCACAAAGAAGAAACCCTGCGGAGACCTTGATGCATCTGCTTGCGGCGCAGCCCGGCATGGTCAACGACGGCTCGGAACCCGTTGATCTGAACCAGAGCCCCGCCGATGTGGTGGTGATCTCGGCCGCGGATACCGAGCTGGCCGCGCTGGCGCAGGCGCGCTTGGCGCTGGGGGGAAAGGCCCCCGGCCTGCGCCTGGCCAATCTCACCCATCTGTCACATCCGATGTCGGTGGATCTGCATATAGATCAATGTGCGCGACACGCGCGGCTGGTGGTGATCCGTCTGCTGGGTGGGCTTGGCTACTGGAAATACGGGGCCGAGCAATATGCCATACAGCTGGCGCAGGCCGGCGTCAGGCTTGCCCTGCTGCCGGGCGACGACAAGCCGGATGAGGAGCTCTGGCGCCTGTCGACAATCCAGCGTGATGAATGGGAAATGCTTTGGGCCTATCTGGTCGAGGGCGGACCGGAGAACGCGGCGAATTTCCTGCGGTTGTGTCAGGCCATGCTGGGCAAAGGCGAGCGCCCGCCCGTGGCCAGGCCGCTGCTCAGATCCGGGCTGTATTGGCCGGGGTCGGATTCAACAGATATGAATGTGTTGCGCACCCATTGGCAGGATAATGCGCCTGTAGTTCCGGTCATCTTTTACCGCGCGCTGGTGCAGGGGGCCGGGCTGGCCCCGATTGATGCGCTGATTGACGCGCTGATGGCGCAAGGGTTGAACCCTCTACCAGTTTTCGTGGCCTCGCTGAAGGATCCGCTATCGGTTGCAACGCTGGAAGGGCTGTTCGAACAGGCCCCGCCGGATGTGATCCTCAACTGCACCAGCTTTGCCACTGGCACGCCCCATGCGGGGGTTGATGGCGCGCACAACCCGCTTGCCGGCGCGGCTGCCAATGATGCACCCGTTTTTCAGGTGGTGCTGTCATCGGGCAGCGAGGAAGGTTGGAACGACGGGCTTTCCGGGCTGTCGGCCCGCGATATCGCCATGAATGTCGCCCTGCCCGAGGTTGACGGGCGAATCCTTTCTCGCGCGATCAGCTTCAAGGGGCAGGCCTGGTTTGACGAGGCCACGCAATGCGCCATTGCCTCTTATCAACCGCGGATGGACCGCATTGATTTCGTCGCGCGTCTGGCCGGGGCATGGGCAGTGCTTCGGCACAAGAATCCGGCCAATCGCAGGGTCGCGCTGGTGCTGGCAAACTATCCCAACAAGGATGGCCGCCTTGCCAATGGCGTCGGGCTGGATACACCGGCCGCCACCGTGCATGTGCTGAAACTGCTGCAAGGGGCCGGCTATCACCTGCGGGGCGCCCCTGATGACAGCGATGCCCTGATGCGGATGATCCTCAAGGGGCCGACGAACTGGCTGACCGATCGTTTCTCGCGCACAGGCGGCGTCGATCTTTCGCTGGCCGAATATCAGATCGACTATGGCCAGCTGCCCGCAGATCTGCGCGCGCGCATCGAAGAGCGCTGGGGCCCGCCAGAAGGCGATCCCTTCTTTCAGCGTGGCGAGGTCGATTGCGGGCGTTTCAAGCTGTCGGTCCTGCAATTCGGCAATGTGGTGGTCGGGGTGCAGCCTGCACGCGGCTATAACATAGACCCGACCGACAGCTATCATTCGCCCGATCTGGTCCCGCCGCATAACTATCTGGCCTTTTATTTCTGGCTACGCCACCAGTTCCGGGCCGATGCCATCGTGCATATGGGCAAGCATGGCAATCTGGAATGGCTGCCGGGAAAATCTCTGGCGTTGTCCGAGGAATGTTTCCCCGAAGCCGCCCTTGGCCCGCTACCCCATATTTACCCGTTCATCGTCAACGACCCCGGCGAGGGCACACAGGCCAAGCGGCGCGCACAGGCCGTCATCATCGACCACCTCACACCGCCCCTGACACGGGCCGAGAGCTATGGCCCGCTGCGTGATCTGGAATCTCTGGTGGACGAGTATTACGAGGCCGCCGGTGTCGACCCCCGCCGCATAAACCACCTGCGTGACGAGATCCTGGCCCTGACCTCGGCCACGGGCATTGCGCAGGATGCCGGGCTTTCGGGCCACGACGAGGAAAGCGATCTCGCGAAGCTCGATTCCTGGCTGTGCGAATTGAAGGAGGCGCAGATTCGCGACGGGCTGCACATCTTTGGCCAATCGCCCGAGGGACGGCTGGAGCGCGACCTCTTGCAGGCGCTGCTGCGTGTGCCGCGTGGCGATGGCAAGGGGGGGAACGCCTCATTACAGCGGGCTCTGGCCGCCGATCTGGGGCTGGAATTCGACCCGCTTGATTGCGACATGGCGGCGCCGTGGCAGGGGCCACGCCCTGATGTGCTGGCCGATCTGTCCGACGACCGTTGGCGCAGCACCGGAGACACAGTCGAACGGCTGGAGCTGCTGGCGGCACGCCTGCTGGAAGGCACTGAGCCCGGCGATTGGCCCCAAACCCGGGTGGTTCTAGATCAGGCCTTTGACCACGTTCTGCCCGCCTTGCGTGCCTGCGGGCCTGATGAGGGGGCCAATCTGCTGCGCGCGCTGGACGGGCGGTTCATCGCCCCTGCCCCTTCGGGCGCGCCGACGCGCGGAAGGCTGGACGTTCTGCCCACGGGGCGCAATTTCTACAGCGTCGATACCCGCGCCGTGCCCACCCCCACCGCCTGGGCGCTAGGGTGGAAATCGGCGAACCTTTTGATCGAACGCCACCTGCAAGACCACGGCGACTGGCCACGCGCCATGCTGATCACCGCCTGGGGCACCGCCAACATGCGCACGGGCGGCGACGACATCGCCCAGGCGCTGGCCCTGATGGGGGTGAAACCGACATGGGACAGCGCCAACCGCCGCGTCACGGGGTTCGAGATCCTGCCGCTTTCGGTTCTCGATCGGCCACGCGTGGATGTGACCCTGCGGATCTCGGGTTTCTTCCGCGACGCCTTTCCGCAGCTGATAGACCTGTTCGACAGCGCCGCGCGTGCCGTCATGGCGCTGGATGAGCCCCCCGACATGAACCCCGCCGCCGCGCGGGCGCGGACCGAAGGCGAACAAGGGCAGCACCGGGTGTTCGGGTCAAAGCCCGGCGCCTATGGGGCCGGTTTGCAGGCAATGATCGACGAGCGTCTTTGGGGCGACAAGTCGGACCTGGCCGAGGCCTATCTTGAATGGGGCTCTTACGCTTATGGTGCAGGACATGAAGGCACCCGTGCCCGCAAGGCATTTGAGGCCCGGCTTTCCCAGGTCGAGGCCATTGTCCAGAATCAGGACAACCGCGAACATGACCTGCTGGACAGCGATGACTATTACCAGTTTGAAGGCGGTGCGGCGGCGGCCGTTTCAACCCTTCAAGGTACCGACCGCCCCATCTATCACAACGACCACTCGCGCCCCGAGCGCCCCGTCATTCGCACGCTGGAGCAGGAAATCGCCCGCGTGGTGCGCTCGCGCGTGGTCAACCCGAAATGGATCGAAGGCGTCAAGCGCCATGGCTACAAGGGCGCGTTCGAGATCGCCGCGACGGTGGACTACATGTTTGCCTTTGCCGCCACGACCGGGGCCGTCAAGTCGCACCATTTCGATCTGGTCTATACCGCGTTTCTGGAAGACGACGATACCCGGCGCTTTATCGAAGACCACAACGAACCGGCATTAAAGGAAATCGCCCAGCGCCTGCTGGAAGCGATCGACAAGGGCTTGTGGACCCCGAAATCGAATTCCGCGCGGTTGTCGCTGGAAAAATTTCGCTGACTACACGAAATCATGATCGGATTTCTGTGCAAAAGCCGGAAAACCTGCCTGATTCTTGACTTAAGTCAAAGATATGGATCGTGAATCACGGCTATACGTTCACGCAGACACGTTGACCGGCGCAAGTATGAAGGCGCCAGAAAACAAAGGATAGACAAGCACGGCCACCAAGACTGTTTCGATTAGCTTCTGTCGGGTTCTGTTCTCCCTCGGCACCGCCCTTGCAAACATCGACTTCTCCCTCGGATGACAAGGGCGGCGCGCCGACAGAAAAGATCTTCCCTGAGGGGCCTATGACCCCGAACTTCAATGGGGGGCCTTCGGGTCCCCCTCTTTTTCATACGAGTTTACACAGAATTTGCCCCCTTGCAACAATTCTGCGCAACCAGCATTGTGAGCTGGCAGTCAGACCGCCCTGACAGGGGCACCGTTTGACAGATTTTCCGTTCCAAGCCGCCAGATCATGCAACAAGAGGGCCTTCATGACCGACGACACCGACCGCCACGCAATGAAGATGGCCAAGAAAAAGGCCGCGCGTGAAAAGATCATGGCCACCAAGACCGACGAAAAGGGCCTGATCATTGTGCATACCGGCAAGGGCAAGGGGAAATCCTCGGCCGCTTTCGGCATGATCTTTCGCTGCATTGCCCATGACATGCAATGTGGCGTCGTGCAATTCATCAAGGGCGGCATGTCCACCGGCGAACGCGATCTGATCCTGTCGAAATTCAGCGACATCTGCGAATTTCACACGATGGGCGAGGGTTTCACCTGGGAAACCCAGGACAAGGCCCGCGATACCGAAATGGCGCAGGCCGCGTGGCGCAAGGCACAGGAACTGATCCGCAACCCTGAAAACCGGATGGTGCTGCTGGACGAAATCAACATCGCCATCCGCTATGGCTATGTCGATATCAATGATGTGGTCGAATTCCTGACCTCGGAAAAGCCGGAAATGACCCATGTCGTGCTGACCGGGCGGAATGCGGCACCGGAACTCATTGAAATTGCCGATCTCGTGACCGAAATGGAACTTGTGAAACATCCGTTCCGCTCGGGCATCAAGGCACAGATCGGTGTCGAATACTGAGCATCCGATCAGGGAATACGAAATGAGCAACCTGAAAATCCTGGGTATCTCGGGCTCTTTGCGCCGGGAATCACGCAACACGGCCCTGCTGCGCGAGGCAATTCGGCTGTTTGGCGACTGTGACGCCGAAATCGCCGACCTGCGGCTGCCGCTCTATGACGGCGATCTGGAAGACCGCGTCGGCCTGCCGGATGAGGTGAAAAGGCTTGTGACCCAGATCCGGGCCGCCGACGGTATCATCATGGTGACCCCGGAATACAACAAGATGATCCCCGGTGTGCTGAAGAACGCGCTTGACTGGATCAGCCGCGATACACCACCACCGATGAAGGACAAGCCGCTGGCAATTCTGTCAGCCTCGGCCGGGGGAACAGGGGGCGAGGTTGCCCAGTTCACCTTGCGCCATGCCCTGGCCCCGTTCGGCGCCCATGTCTTGCAGGGGCCGGCTGTGGTGATCCCCGCATCGGACGACGCCTTTGACGAACAGGGACGGCTGCGCGAGGCGTCACGCGAAAAGGCGGTCGCAGCGTTGATGGCGAGACTGCGCGACGCGATCGGGTAGCACCCGCACCCGACCAGCCACACAGCGCGGCCATATCACCCCATATTGGCCGCCAGCGTAAAGCTGTCGGGAATGTCCGCCTTCCCCTCAAGAACCAGATCGGCCATGGCGCGACCGACCCCGACGGCCATGCCGAAACCGATCTTGAACCCGCCATTGGCGATATAGACGTTTTCGCGCAAGGGGTGGCGGTCAAGGATCGGTGCCCGCCGGCGCCCGCGTGGCCGCACGCCGGCCCAGCGCTTCAACAGTTTTGCGCCATGCAACAGCGGGCAGATCTGCAAGGCATGTTCGTGAATTGCATCAAGCTGTTCATCGACGGAACCCGGATCTTCCCAGTCGTTTTCGGTGGTAGATCCGATCGCCACCGTCCCGTTTTCGTGCGGGATGATATGGCGGCCTTCGGCAAACAGCTGCGGCTGGCCAGCAGCATCGAAGGCCAGCAACAGCCCCTGCCCCTTGATCCCCTTGCCGATGGGCGTGCCCAGCTCGGCCGACAATTCCTTCAGCCCCTCATAGCCCGTGCAATATACAGCCGCGTCACCGCCTTTGCCCGTGGTGGTTCCTTCGATTATCTCGCCTCCCAATGCACGGATGGCGCCTGCAAGGCTTGCACATGCGCCCGCCGGTGATATGCGCGCCGATAGGGTTTCACGCACGACATGGCCCGTGGGGCTGACCGGCTTGAACGGGCCTGCCTCGGCCGACGGGATCACCTGCCACTCCGCAAGGCCCCGCCAGAACTCGCGCGCGCTTTCGCTGCGCCCGCG
The DNA here is from genome assembly GCA_030950185.1 of Paracoccaceae bacterium. Taxonomy (GTDB): domain Bacteria; phylum Pseudomonadota; class Alphaproteobacteria; order Rhodobacterales; family Rhodobacteraceae; genus UBA5972. The sequence continues at coordinate 7,688 of JAUZRU010000119.1, forward strand.
GGCCAGTTCCAGCTGCCGGTCGTCGGAAATTGCCATCAGGCGGCCGGTACGCCCATAACCCGACCGCACCCCGCTAAGCGCATCGACCTCGGCCCAGAAATCGCCGGCGGTGATCAGACTTTCGAACTGGAACTGTTTCTTTTCGTTCCAGTTGTCCGGCGTATGCGGCGCCAGCGCGCCCACCACACCCCCGGAAGACCCGGCGCCCACGTGCCGTTTTTCGATCACCCTGACGCGCGCGCCCTTGCGCAGCAGGCAATAGGCCGTGGCAAGGCCGAACGCCCCCGCGCCAAACACCTCGATTTCCGGCATTGTCATCTTGTTGCTCCCGGCTCATTGTCGCTGACGGAAAGGCTGTTTCAGCTATAGGACAGGGCATGACAGGCGACCAGCATCAAGTAGCAGAAATCGAGTGGCGCGATGGCGTGATTCCCGTGGCGCGCCGCTTTGACGACCCCTATTTTTCGGTGCAGGACGGGCTGGCCGAGACGCGGCATGTGTTTCTTGCCGGAAATGACCTTCCGGCACGCTTCAGACCCGGCTTTCACATCGCCGAGCTGGGTTTCGGCACGGGGTTGAACATGCTGGCGGCGTGGCGGGCCTGGCTGGACAGCGGACAAGGCGGGGTTCTGCATTTTACCAGCTTCGAGGCCTACCCCATGTCGGCAGATCACATGGAAAGGGCACTTGCTGCATTTCCGGTGCTGGCAGATCTTGCCACCGAGTTTCTTGCGGTGTGGAAGAGGGGCCATCGCCGTTTCCGGCTGGGCGGCCTTGAGGCCGAAATCGTGATCGGGGACGCCCGCGAAACCCTCGCCACCTGGTCGGGCGGGGCCGATGCGTGGTTTCTTGACGGGTTTTCGCCCGCCCGCAATCCCGAGCTGTGGGGGCCCGCGCTCATGGCGCAGGTTGCCACCCATACGCACCCGCAAGGAAGCTTTGCCACCTATACCGCGGCGGGCCACGTCCGTCGCGCGTTGTCAGATGCCGGTTTCAGGGTGGAACGGGTACCCGGCTTTGGGCGAAAAAGGCACATGACCCGCGGCATTCTGGAGGCAAGATGAGCGGCAGTTCCAACCCGCGCCTCGGCATCTGGCTGATGATTGCCGCGACATTCGTGTTTGCGGTTCAGGATGGCATTTCGCGGCATCTGGCCTCGGAATACAACGTGTTGATGGTGGTGATGATCCGCTACTGGTTCTTTGCAGCATTCGTGTTGTGGATTGCCCGGCGCCGCCCCGGTGGGATTGGCGGTGCCTTTGCCTGCCGCCACAAGGGCCTGCAGATCCTGCGGGGCGCGCTGCTGGCTGGCGAGATATGCGTGACCGTTCTTGCCTTCGTCTATCTGGGCCTGATCGAGACCCATGCGATCTTTGCCTCATACCCGCTGATGATTGCGGCTCTTGCCGGGCCGGTGCTGGGCGAGCGCGTCGGCTGGCGCCGCTGGGCAGCGATTGCGGCCGGTTTCACGGGCATGCTGGTCATTCTCGACCCGGGCATCACGGTATTTTCCCCTGCATCCCTGATCGCGGTTGTCGCGGCGATGATGTTTGCCCTTTATGGCCTGCTCACCCGTCTGGCAGCCCGGCATGACGATGCCATGACCAGCTTTTTCTGGACAGGCATCAGCGGTGCCGTGGTGATGACCGCAGTCGGCATCTGGTTCTGGGAACCGATGAACGCCCCCGATTCCGCGTGGATGGCCCTGCTCTGCGTCACCGGAGCTTTCGGGCATTTCCTGCTGATCAAGTGCTATGACGTAGCCGAGGCAAGCGTTGTCCAGCCCTTTGCCTATCTCCAGCTGGTCTTTGTCAGCTTTATCGGCGTGCTGGCCTTTGGGGAAACCATCCGTGCAAATGTCGCGCTGGGGGCAGCGATGATTGTCGCTGCCGGTCTGTTTACCTTTTGGCGCGAACAGCGGCGCAGGGCACACGCATCCGCTAGCCGCGCTTGAGATCCTTGCTGATCCGGTGAGGCGGCGTCTTGCCGGCAAGCCGGGCCCGATAGACATACAGTGATTCAATGACCCGCATCACATAGTTGCGGGTTTCGCGAAACGGGATATGTTCGATCCAGTCAACCTGATCGACATCGTCACGGCGTGGATCACCGTAAAGCTCGATCCAGCGTTTGACGCGATGCGGGCCGGCGTTATAGGCGGCAAAGGCCAGAATGTATGAACCGTTGAAATCCTTCAGCTGCTGCGCCAGATAGGCGGTGCCAATGCGCGCGTTGTATTTCCAGTCATCCGTCAGTTTCGAACGCGAATAGCGGATGCCCAGCGCCTTGGTCATCTTGCGGGCGGTGCGTGGCATCACCTGCATCAGACCCCGCGCGCCGGCAGGTGAAACCGCCAGCGGGTCAAGTTCGCTTTCGCGGCGGGCGATGGCCATGGCGACCTCGGGGGCAATGTCGAATTCCAACCTGGCCAGTTCGGTCACCGGAAAATAGGTGCGCGGCAGGACATGGCCCTTGCGGGCAGCCTGCTTGGACAGCCGCACGGCGATGTTCGGCCGCCCGATATCCATCGCCATGTCGGCAAGCTGCTGCAAACCCTGCGCGTCCAGCTTTGCGCCCAGCTTGCGGATGAACATCTCGGCCAGACGAGGGCGGTCGGCCCGATGCAACAGCATCGCCACATGCAGAAGCGGGCTGCCCGCAAAGGATGCGTTGCGCCAGCCGGGTGTCTTTTGATGCCCCGCAAGCCGTGGGTCCGGCGCGGCGTTGATCCGCTCGGCCGCCAATTGTCCGTAAAAACTTGTCTGATAGCGGGCGCCAAAGGCATAGGCGTCATGCGCGGCCTTCTTGTCGCCCAGCGCCTCGTAGGCACGCCCCAGCCAATAGCCGGCCCGGCCATAGCTGATGGGCGTGGCAACGGCCGCTCGGAAATTCTTGAAATGCGTCAGCGCGCGTTCAGGATTGTTGAACTTGCGCAATGCAATATAGCCGGCCAGCCATTCCAGATCGGCGTAATCCGGCCCCTTTTCCAGAAAATGATTTGCCGCAAGCACATAGGCCTTGCGGTTCCTGCCGTCGCGCATTTCCTGGCGCGCGATGGCGCGGCGCCTGTTCGCCCATTTCTCGGGCCGGCCAAGTTTGGCAACCGAAACCGACCGTTCGATCAACAGGTCGCGCGCCGCGTCATACAGGCCCTTGCGATAGCGCCACAGGAAACGTTCATAGGCAAGGCCCGCGTCATCCTTGAACCTGGCCGGCACCGCCGCGATCAGTGCATCGACCCCACGGCGATTGCCACGCAACGCCAAACGTGCCTTTGCCAGACGCACATAATCCTTTGACACAAGCGGAAACATCGATTTGGCCTGGCTGCGCAAGCCGCGCCACAGCAGCATGTCGAGCCGCGCCTGATGGTGCCTGGCAAGTGCCTTGGGGTAATTCTTCAGTATCCAGGCCTGTTCATCCTTTTGCAGGGAAAAACCACGCCACGCCCTGATGGCTTCTTTCTCGGCCAGGCTGTTCCGGCCGTTGGCCTTGAGCGCCTGAACCAGCCGGGTGATGCCGGTTCCCGTTCGGGGCCGCGCATGGGCAAAATAGGCGATCACCTGCGCCGGATCTGCCCCCTGTGGGATAGCGGCCTCGCCCTTGATGCGCAGCAGCCCCAGACCGGGCCAGTCGGAATTGCGCCCCAGAAACGCACGATAGGCGTTCCAGTCATCAGAGCCATCGCGCAAGTGCATCCATATGACAACATCAACGGCAGCCGGATCACCGACCTGACGGGCAAGCGCCTCGGCCTTGTCCCATTTGCGCTGTTCGGCGGCATCAAGCGCCAATGCCAGCACATCCGCCTGTTTCGGAACGGCCTGCGCATGGCCAGAGGTGGCGCCGACCAGCACCACCAGAAACGCGGCAAGAATTGCCTTCAAACCGTCAAACACACCTGAATTCCAATACTGCTCTACCCCGTTCATCCTACCGTAACGAGGCGTCGAATCAAAGCCCCGCTTGGAAAGCGTGATTTTCGATATTACGCTGTCGCCGTTTCCCTGCTATTGGGGGCTCGATTCACTGATACAGACAACAAGGAAAGGAGCGTGTCATGTTCAAAGGGTCCATTCCAGCACTGGTGACCCCGTTCAAGAACGGCCAGGTGGATACAGACACGCTCAAACAGCTTGTCGAGTGGCACATTGCCGAGGGCAGCAACGGGTTGGTTCCCGTCGGCACCACGGGCGAAAGCCCGACCCTCAGCCACGAGGAACACCGCCTTGTCGTCGAGGTCGTGGTCAAGGCAGCCGCCGGCCGCGTGCCGGTCATTGCCGGCGCCGGTTCCAACAACACCACCGAATCGATCGAGCTGGTGGAACATGCCAAAGAGGTAGGCGCCGATGCCGCGCTTGTTGTCACACCCTATTACAACAAGCCCACCCAGCGCGGGCTGATCCGGCATTACACCGCCCTGAACGAGGTCGGCCTGCCGATCATCATCTACAACATCCCCGGCCGCTCGGTCGTGGACATGACCCCCGAAACCATGGGCGAGCTGGCCCGGCTGGAAAACATCATCGGCGTCAAGGATGCCACCGGCGACATCGTGCGCGTCAGCAAGCAGCGCGCCACCTGCGGCAAGGATTTCATCCAGCTGTCGGGCGAAGATGCCTCGGCGCTGGGCTTCAACGCCCATGGCGGGCATGGCTGCATCTCGGTCACGGCCAATGTCGCGCCGAAACTGTGCGCCGAATTCCAGGCCGCCACACTTTCAGGCAACTGGGGGCGCGCGCTGGAGCTGCAGGATCTTCTGCTGCCACTGCATACGGCAATTTTTCTTGAACCCGGCCTTGTCGGCGCGAAATACGGCCTGTCACTGTTGGGTAAATGTTCAACCGAGGTGCGCTCGCCTCTGACCGACCTCTTGCCTGAAACCAAGGTCGCTATCGAGCAGGCCATGCGAATCGCCGGGGTGCTGGACTGATCGTTTGACAGCTTAGCTTTGGTTCTTCTCGGCAGCTTCGCGCTGGCTGACCCGCACAAAGCGCAGCATCTCGACCAACATGGCGGTGGACAGGCCGAGGTTAATAAGCCCGTTCACCGCTGCCATGCCGCCAAGCAACCTCCATCGATGGGGCAGCAGGATGTCGCCGAAACCCAGCGTGGTGAACGCGGTCAGGGAAAAATACATCGACCCTTCCAGCGTCAGAAACACGCCCAGCCCCCATAGCACAAGGGCCCACACCCAGACCGAAATCGTCACCGTTCCCAGAACCCACAGCACCGTTACCGACAGCATCATCATCAGCTTGGGCTGGTGCGGTTCGCGCAACAGCCAGTCGTTGACCTTGGCAAACAGCTTTTCCAGCAGGAAAAAGGAAAGGCCTGTTCCCAGCACGGTCAGCAAGATCAGCGCGGTGCCAAGAGCGATCTGTATGAACATGGCCGTTGCCCCCTCTTCGTCAACCCGCAGGCATTGAAAGGGTTTGTCCCACTCTTGCAAGCTTTTTCATGCCTGCGCCAGCGATCTGGCCGGTGGACTTCGCCGCGGCGCTCACCTATTTCATCCTCATGGCCAAGAAGAAGAACCAGGATCCGAATTTCAAGGTCGTCGCCGAGAACCGGCGCGCGCGCCATGATTATGCCATCGAGGATGACCTTGAATGTGGCATCGTCCTGCACGGGTCCGAGGTGAAGTCCCTGCGAAACGGCAAGGCAAACATCGCCGAAAGCTATGCCGCGATCGAGGATGGCGAGTTGTGGCTGATCAACGGGTATATCCCTGCTTACGCCCAGGCAAAATCCTTTCCGCACGAGGAGCGGCGCAAGCGCAAGCTGCTGGTCAACAGGCGTGAACTGGCCAGGCTGTGGAACGCCACGCGGCGTGAGGGCATGACCCTGGTTCCGCTGCGCCTGTATTTCAACGAAAAGGGAATCGCCAAGCTCAAGATCGGTGTCGCGAAGGGCAAGAAGAAGGCCGACAAGCGCGAAACCGAACGCAAGCGCGACTGGCAGCGCCAGAAGGCCCGCCTGCTGAGAGAGCGCGGCTGATGGGCTGGGGGGGCGATGTCACGGCAATACTGATCGGGCTGCTTGCCGGAAACCTGGCCGCCGTGTTGGTGCCTCGTATCAATCTGGGCCTGCTCTGGAACAGCATCACGGGGGTGGCCGGGGCGCTGGCCGTCCAATATGCGCCGGCAACAATCACGCAGATGATCCCCGCGCACTGGGCCGTGTCGCTGGCCCTTCAGGGGGCGGCGGCATTACTGCTGACGCTTGTCGCAGGCGCGCTGAACGAGATGCGTTTCAGGAACTGACCGGAAATCCTGTTCGTTGGCGCCGGAAAACTTGCAACCTGCCCGTGACAAGGATAATCCGGTCAAGGCCCGCAGCCCCGATGCAGGATGAACCCATGCCCTATAGCGACCCGCATACTCTGGTATCGACCAACTGGTTGGCGAAACATCTGAACGACCCGGACCTCCGGGTCATAGACGCGTCATGGTATCTGCCTGCGTCTGCGCGTGATGCGCGTTCAGAATACGATGCTGCCCATATTCCGGGCGCTCGTTTCTTTGACATCGACGAAATCGCCGACACGCGCTCTGACCTGCCGCATATGGCGCCCCCGCCGGAAAAATTCATCTCGCGGATGCGTGCGATGGGCATTGGTGACGGGCATCAGGTTGTCGTCTATGATGGTGCGGGGTTGCTGTCGGCGGCCCGCGTCTGGTGGTTGTTCCACCTTTTCGGCAAGACGGATTGCGCCGTTCTGGATGGCGGCATGCCCAAATGGCAGGCCGAAGGGCGCGAGGTCGAGGACATGCCCCCCGTCATGCGCGACCGCCACATCACGGTGCAGCGCAATGCCCGCCTTATCAAGGATGTGACCCAGGTCGCCGCCGCCAGCAAGCTGCGCGATGCACAGATCCTTGACGCGCGCTCGGCCGCCCGGTTCCGGGGCGAAGAACCCGAACCGCGTGAAGGCCTGCGTCGCGGCCATATCCCCGGCGCGGTCAACATTCCCTTTACAGATCTGCTGAACGATGACGGCACGATGAAATCGACCGACGCGCTGGCCGAAATCATGCAATCCGCCGGGGTGGACATGAAAAAACCCGTGATCACCACCTGCGGGTCGGGGGTGACGGCGGCCATCATCAACCTTGCCCTGGCCCGACTGGGGCACACGAACCACGCGCTCTATGACGGCTCTTGGGCCGAATGGGGCATGTATAACGACCTGCAGGTCGAAACCGGCTGAGGCCAAATCAGGAAACCAGGAACATGCTGGAAAATCTGCAACAACAACCGCCTGACAAGATCCTGCAACTGATGCAGATGTATCGCGAAGACCCGCGCGACACCAAGATCGACCTTGGCGTTGGCGTGTACAAGAACGCCCAGGGCGTGACCCCGATCATGCGCGCGGTGAAGGCCGCCGAAAAACGGCTGTGGGAAAGCGAAACCACCAAGGCCTATACCGCGCTTGCGGGTGATGCGGGCTTTCACAAGGTGATGCGCGAACTGGTGCTGGCAGATTCGGTTGCACCCGAGCGTGTGGCCGCAGCGGCAACACCCGGCGGCACCGGCGCAATCCACATGGTGCTGGAACTGATCAAGATGGCCAGCCCCGAGGCCACCGTCTGGCTGTCGGCGCCCACCTGGCCGAACCACCCCTCGATCATCCGCCACCTGGGCATGAAGATGGCCGAGTATCGCTATTTCGACAACGCCTCGCGCACCGTCGATATCAACGGCATGCTGTCCGACCTGAAAACGGTCAAGGCGGGCGATGTGGTGCTGCTGCATGGCTGCTGCCACAACCCGACAGGTGCAAACCTGAACCCGATCCAGTGGGAACAGGTCGCCGACATCCTGCTGGAACGCGGGGCGATCCCGTTCATCGACATCGCCTATCAGGGCTTTGGCGACGGGCTGGACCAGGACGCCGCCGCCGTGCGGATGCTGGCGGGACGTATGCCTGAAATGCTGGTCGCAGCAAGCTGTTCCAAGAATTTCGGCGTCTACCGCGAACGCACCGGCATCGTGCTGGCCATTGCGCCCGACGCCGACACACGCGCAACCACCCAAGGCAATCTTGCGCATCTGAACCGGCAGAACTTTTCCTTCCCGCCCGACCACGGGGCGCGTCTGGTCACCATCATCCTGTCGGATGACGAGCTGCGCGCCGACTGGATGGCCGAACTTGAAGACGTGCGGCTTGGCATGTTGACGATTCGCCAACAACTGGCGGACGAATTGCAACGCCTTTCGGGATCAGACCGCTTTGCCTTTGTCGCCCAGCACCGGGGCATGTTCTCGCGCATGGGGGCCACACCTGAACAGGTGGTCGAGCTGCGCGAAAAGCATGGTATCTACATGGTGGGCGACAGCCGGATAAACATTGCAGGGCTCAATGAAACCACCGTGCCTATCCTTGCCAAGGCGCTGATCGATGTAGGGGTCTGACCCCGGCTGCAACAAAAAGTGTTTTGAGTTATCCACAAGATATGGCACCATTCTTTCCGACAGCAACAAGCGAAAGGAGGTGGTCCAGTGTCTGAAGAGATGTTGGAGAACGTGATCGGATCAATGCAGAGAGGGGAATTCTAGCGATCGAATCCCCGCCACGGCGCTGATCCTGGACCGATCTGACAATCGGTGGATCATCCTCCAAGGCTCTTGAAAAAATACCGGGGCCGCGTTTTCGAACGCGGCCCTTTTTGTGGGCATTTGTGGCAAACAGGTCACGTTTACGTGCAAAAACTTGCAAAAATACCCCATTTTGTGGTTTCATGTATTGATCGCGAGCTTGTGGGGGGGCCTGTCATGGAAACTTCGCCTTGTGAAACATACGGAATCCTGAAGGCGGATTATGATCCGACGCCGCCAGGTTTCGAACGCAATCTGACAACGGCATTGATGCGCCGTCTGTTCGGTGGAATTCCGGTCGCGCTGGATTTTGGCAGCGGCGATATCCGGCCATTGGGGCGTGCACCGGCGCGCGTGCATTTCTGCCCTCCGCGTTTCGGGACGCTGATCTCGATACTGGTAAATCCCGGCCTTCGGCTGGGTGAAACCTTCATGGATGGCAAATGGTATCTCAGCCGTGGGCGGCTGTTCGACTTTCTGCTGCTGGTAGCAACGGCCAAGGGGGGCGCCCTCAAGAATCACGGGATCAATCTGGGCCTGACCGAAAGCCTGGTCCATTATTACAAGCAATTCATCGCCACCTTCAGCGCAACGCGCGAGGTTGCGCGCCACTATGACGTGAACACCGATCTGTTCAAGCTGATGATCGGCGAGAACCTGGCCTATTCCTGCGCTTTCTTCGAGCGCGACAGCGATGATCTTGAAACCGCCCAGCGCCGGAAATTCGACACCATTTTCGACCGGATGCGCCTGGATGAGGTCAAGCGCCCGCGCATTCTGGACATCGGCTGTGGCTGGGGGTCGTTCGAGCGCTATTTCCCGCGCGATATCGAGGCCGAACTTGACGGCATCTCGATTTCCGAAGGCCAGATCGCCTATGCCCGCACACAGATCGAAAACCTGTCCGACAAGGGGCGGGTCAAGGTGAATTTCCATAAGCAGGATTACCGGCATTTCTGCGAACACAATGTCGGGCGCTATGACCGGGTGGTTTCGATCGGCATGCTTGAGCATGTAGGGCGGTCGAAATACGCGCATTACTTCCGCGCCATTCACAAGGTGCTGGCCCCAGGCGGGCTGGCGCTGGTTCATTCGATCGTCAAGCACCAGCCGGGGTCAACAAATCTGTGGGTGGATCGGTATATCTTCCCCGGCGGCTATGCACCGATGATTTCCGAGGTGGTGCAGGGCGTCGAACGATCCGGGCTCAAGATAAGCGCGGTCCATTACCATGACGGATGGAACTACATCAAGACGCTGCGGGTCTGGCTGGCCAACCTGCTGGAAAACGAAGGTGCCATCCTGAAGATTCTGCAGGACGAGCTGGACGGCGACCAGCGGCACCGTGAAAGGGTTGCGCGCACAACCTATCGCATGTTCATCTTCTATCTGTCTGCCGTGCAACTGATGTTCCACCCGGAATATGGCGATGACGGGGTGGCGCAGTTCATCGTGCAGAAAAGCTGAGCAACCGGCAGGCCTCTCAATCATCCGCAGGCGGCGGGCGGCGCAGGTTCTTGATGGTGCCGCGCCGTGCCTTCCCTTCCAGCCGGCGGCGTTTTGATGCAAGGGTCGGGCGGGTCCTGATGCGCCTCTTGGGCCGCACCAGCGCCTGCCTGATCATTTCGGCAAGCCTTTCCTCGGCCAGCGCCCGGTTCATCGCCTGGCTGCGATGCTTGTCCACCCGCAACACGATGGCGCCGTCTTTTGTCCATTTGCGGCCGGCAATACGCTTGAGCCGCGCTTTCACATCCGGCGCAAGGGCGGGCGAGCGCGCGGCCTCGAACCGCAGCTCGACGGCGGTTGCAACCTTGTTGACATTCTGGCCGCCGGGGCCAGAGGCGCGGGTAAAGCTTTCGGAAAGCTCCCAGTCCTGGATGGTGATGTCGTCATTGATGCGGATCATGTCAGGATTCCACGCCTTGCAATGCCGGTCGGGCCATCTGCCATGCCTTGCGCATCACGCTTGGCAGATGGTTCGGGTCAAAAATGTCGGGGGACACAAATTCGCCTTGTGAGGGGGCAATATCCACACCGATCTCGGCAACCCACAGATTCATGCGCAGGTGAAAATGGGTGAATGTGTGGCGCACCTCGCCTGAAACCGGCTGCCAATCGGCCTCCAGCGGGGGGCTGGCCGAACCATTTTCACCCAGCGGATCACCGGGCCAGCCAAGCATACCCCCAAGCAACCCCCTGCCCGGCCGCCGCACCATCAGCACCGCGCCATCCACACGCCGCGCAACATAGGCAACGCCCTGACGGGTCGGTTTGTGCAGCCGGGCGCCCCGCCGCGGCAATTCGGCCGCGATTCCCTTGTCGGCTGCAAGGCAGAACCCCCTGAGCGGGCAGCCGCCACAAGCCGGCTTGCGCGGGGTGCAGACGGTTGCGCCAAGATCCATCATCGCCTGCGCGTGGTCCCCGGCCCGCTTGTCAGGCGTAAGGTCACCGGCAAGTTCGTGAAGCTCGGCCTTGCTTGCGGGAAGTTCCTGTTCCACCGCAAACAGGCGCGCGATGACCCGTTCGACATTTCCATCAACCACCGTCTCGGGCTGACCAAAGGCGATTGCCGAAATCGCGGCCGATGTATAGGGGCCGATCCCCGGCAGGGCCATCAGTTCCTTGCGTGTGCGCGGAAAGCAGCCGTCCAGATCAAACGCGACCACACGCGCGCATTTCAACAGATTGCGGGCCCTCGCATAGTAACCAAGCCCCGCCCAGGCAGCCATGACGTCATCATCCGGCGCAGCGGCCAGATCTTCCACCTTTGGCCAGCGGTGAAGGAATTCCAGGAAATAGCGCCCGACCACGGCAACGGTTGTCTGCTGCAACATCACCTCTGACAGCCAGATGTGGTAGGGGTCCGGCAAGACACCCGCCTTTGACAGTTGCGGCGGCACACGCCAGGGCAGCTCGCGCGCATGTGTGTCATACCACGCAAGCAGGCATTGCCCGATTTCGGGCGCGATTTCGGCCACCCGGCCCCCTGACAAGATGTCACGCAATCTTTATGCCTCCGGAACGTTCAATGTTCTGGTAACATGTTCCCACGCCGTTAGAATAGCGACGCAAATGGAATTGGGTGCAAATGACCGCGCAAAAGATACATTCGAAAGCGGGAAAGGGTGGCCGTGCGGCGCGTGGTTTCATGCAGACCGGCGGAATTTTGCAACAACATATCCGAACGGCCAGCGAAAAACGGGGCTTTGTCGAAACCCGCCTGTTGACGCATTGGCGCGAAATCGTAGGTGATGCGCTGGCCGATGTCTCGCGCCCCGTGAAGGTCAGCTATGGCCAACAGGGCATCGGCGCCACGCTGACCGTTCTGACAAACGGCGCCAACGCCCCCCTTTTGCAGGCTGACCTGCCGCGCATAAAGGACAAGGTAAACGCCTGCTATGGCTATGCGGCCATTTCCAGAATCCGAATCACGCAGACCGCCGAAACCGGCTTTTCCGAAGCTCCGGCATCTTTCGACCACAAGCCGCGACCGGCGCCAGACCCCAAAAAGGTGGCCGAGGTGGAAAAGGTCGTCGGGGAAGTAGGCGATGATAACCTCAGATCCGCCCTTGCCGCGCTTGGGCGGAATATCCTAACACACAAGCAAAACTGACATTCGCAAAGGGCAGACCCATGCTTCGCAAGTTCATCTCGTTTCTTTTCTTCATCGCCATCATTGCAGGCGGCGCCTATCTGTGGACAGGTCAGAACCAGAGCAGCAGCCAGATTGCTCAACTGCCCGAGCTTACCAACATCCAGGACGTGCAGTCGGCGGACAAAAACAAGGACGCCGGCAAGACAATCCAGATCAAGGACATGGCCGTCGGCGACAAAAACGCGCCGGTTACGATCATCGAATACGCATCCTTTACCTGCCCCCATTGTGCCCGCTTCCACAACGAGGTCTATCCCAAGATCAAGGCCGAATATATCGACACTGGCAAAGTGCGGTTCATCGTGCGCGACGTGTATTTCGACCGTTTCGGCCTGTGGGCGGCCATGCTGGCCCGCTGCGGTGACGGGTCCAAGTTCTTTGGCCTTTCCCACCTGATCTACTCCAAGCAGCGCGAGTGGACAAAATCCGACAGCGGGGCAGGCATTGTCGAGAACCTGCGCAAGCTGGGTCGTCTGGCTGGCATGGAAGACAAGCAGATGGATGCCTGCCTGCAAGATGCCGACAAGGCACGTGCCCTTGTCGCCGTCTATCAGAAGAATGCCGAAAAGGACGGGATAAACGCGACCCCTTCATTCATCATCAATGGCAAGAAATATCCCAACATGTCCTTTGCGGACTTCAAGACCACCATCGACGAACTGCTGGCCAAGCAGTAGGGCACGCCAATGGCCGGGACGCCACTGCAAGGGCTGAAGGTTCTGGAACTCGCCCGTATTCTGGCCGGCCCCTGGGCTGGTCAGACACTGGCCGATCTCGGGGCCGAGGTCATCAAGGTCGAAAGCCCCGACGGCGACGACACCCGCCGCTGGGGGCCGCCCTTTGTCGAACGCGACGGCGACAATTCGGCCGCCTATTACCATTCCTGCAACCGCGGAAAGAAATCGGTCACGATCGATTTTCGCACGCCTGAAGGCCAGGAACAGATCCGCCGCCTTGCCGCGGAAAGCGACGTGTTGATCGAGAATTTCAAGGTCGGCGGGCTGGCGAAATACGGGCTCGATTACAACAGCCTGAAAAAGGTGAACCCGCAGCTGATATATTGCTCGATCACCGGATTTGGCCAGACCGGGCCCTACAAGACGCGCGCCGGGTATGATTTCCTGATGCAGGGCATGGGCGGGATCATGTCGGTCACGGGCGAACCGGGCCGCCAACCGCAAAAGGTGGGTGTCGCCGTCACCGACATCCTGACCGGGCTTTATGCGGTCATCGCCATTCAGGCCGCGCTGCTTCAACGCAACCGCACCGGCAAAGGCCAGCATGTCGACATGGCGCTGCTGGATGTTGCCGCCGCGACAATGGCCAATCAGGCACTAAACTATCTGGTCAGCGGCAAGCCACCGGTGCCGATGGGCAACGAACACCCCAATCTGATGCCCTATCAGGTATTCGACTGCACCGATGGCTGGATCATCATCGCCACCGGCAATGACGCCCAGTATCGGCGCCTTTGCGCCATCCTCGGCCTTGACGAGCTGGCCACCCACCCCGACTACCGCAGCAATGCCGACCGGGTGAAGAACCGGCGCGTGCTGGCCGAACTGCTGACACAGGCAACGCGCCAGCGAAGCAAGGCCGACCTTCTGGCAGCCTGCGAGGATCAGGGCGTGCCCGCCGGACCCATCAACAACATGGCCGAGGTCTTTGCCGACCCGCAAGTGATTGCCCGCAAGCTGCGGATCGATCTGGACGGCATCCCGTCGGTGCGCTCTCCCATGCTGTTTTCGGATGCCGAACTGAGCCTGGAGCGGCCATCGCCCCGGCTGGGTGAGCATAATGACGAGGTTCTGGGCCGGGATTGACTGCCCTGAGGGGCGGCCCGATGAATCTGAGCAGTTGCGACAAGTGGATTATCTGCTGCTGATTCAGGGCGGCACGAAGGACGAGGTGTGAGAGGGAAAATATGCGTTTTCCCGCACCAAGGTGCGCGTATGCGACGGCGGGCTCTCAGCGATCTATCTATATATTCGAAACAATCCGTAGATTTTTTATGGATTATTGTAATTTCACAACATTTTCCCAAGCCAGAAAAATAGTGAAGTTATTTCAATGCACTATAATTCCAGCCGACGGTCATATTCATCACAAAGAACCCATGTGAGGGCCATTTCCGCCACTAGAAGCACCGTCAACGGCGACGGGGACCACAATTCAGCCCAGATCATTCTGATAATGGTTTTCATCACAACCTGGAAAACTGAGCACTACCACGACCCACGACTACCACGACGAAGACTACCCCCAAGAAAATGGACAAGCACGACCCCTTGGTGCCTATCCCAAGGCCCCCCGAATATTTTGCCTGCAGGCCGTCCACACGTAAGCAGCTAGCAAATCAGGAGGAACGCATCCAGCATCATCAGAGGCTTCAGCGTGTCACGCGTTGGGCAGCAAAGGCAAGGAAATGAACAAGACTTCAGGATCATCACGATCACGTTACGTTGTTACTTCGATCCGGACAATCAAGACAGCACTCTTCAGTCCTGACAGAATGATTGCAATAGCCCTTTTGAGCCTGGCTCTTTTGGGCGCACAGATCGCAGCCGTACAGGCCCGAGAGGTCAGGATCGGCTTGCTGACACAACAAGGGATAGACAGGGAAAGCGCGGCATGGGCTGCGACGACCGAACATCTTGACCGCGCGATTGACGGGTACAGCTTTCGCCTGGTTCCCTTTCCAAACCCTGACGCCCTTTCCGAGGCAGCCCGAAAAGGCCAGCTGGAATTCGCCATCACAAGCCCTTCCTCTCTGGTTCAGCTCGAGGTGCGCCAAGGCGCGCGCGCCCTGCTGGATCTTGTGAGCCGCTGGCAGGATACGCCGTTGACCCGGATGGGCGGTGTGCTGTTCACCAGCGCGACGCGCAAGGACATCAATGTTGTCCGCGATATGGCGGGCAAGACCCTGATGGCCGTTTCCAACAACAGCTTTGGCGGCTGGCTCACCATCAAGGGAGAGTTGCTGGAACAGGATTTCGACCCGACACACGATCTTTCCCGCCTGATCTTTGCCGGCGGCAGCCCAAAGGATGTGGTGCGAGCCGTTCTGAACGGCAAGGCTGATGTCGGGGCAGTGCGCACGGGCGTGCTGGAACGTATGGCCGCCGCGGGTGAAATTTCCATGTCGGACGTGAAAATCATCAGATCACATCCCAAGGAAAGCTTTCCGCTTGCCCATTCCACCGATC
>JAUZRU010000012.1 GCA_030950185.1 Paracoccaceae bacterium
CCGTTTTTCTTGAACCGTTCGGCACGAGCCAGTAGCGCTTGTTTGTCGATCCAGCCCATCAGATAGGCGATTTCATCAGGTGATCCGACTTGTTGGCCTTGGCGTTCCGTTAGGGTGCGCACGAAGTTTCCGGCATCGAGCAGCGAGGCATGGGTGCCGGTGTCCAACCAGGCATAGCCGCGTCCCATGCGTTTGACCGACAGAATTCCGTCAGACAGGTAGCTTTCAAGAAGCGAGGTGATTTCCAGTTCACCCCGCGGCGAAGGTTTGACCGCGCGGGCACGCTGGGGGGCCGAACTGTCGACAAAATAGAGCCCGGTTACGGCGTAGTTTGAGGGTGGTACCTCGGGCTTTTCGATGATCGAACGAACCCCGCCGTTTTCATCGAAATCGACGACACCATAGCGCTCGGGGTCAGCGACGTGATAGCCAAAGACCGTCGCGCCAGTCGCGCTGGCATTTGCCTCGCGCAGGATCTCGGGCAGGCCGTGACCGAAGAAGATATTGTCGCCCAGCACCATCGCGGACGCGGCACCGGCGAGGAAATCCTCGGCAAGGATGAAGGCTTGCGCAAGCCCGTCGGGGCTGGGCTGGGCCTTGTATTCGAGCGTTACCCCCCACTGGCTGCCGTCGCCGAGCGTGCGCCTGAACTGGTCCTGATCCTGCGGCGTGGTGATGACCAGGATCTCGCGGATACCCGCAAGCATCAGCACGGTCAGCGGATAATAGACCATCGGCTTGTCATAAACCGGCAGGAGCTGCTTCGACACCCCGAGGGTCAGCGGGTGAAGCCGGGTGCCGGAGCCACCGGCGAGGATAATGCCTTTGCGTGTAGTCACGAGATGATCTCCAGTTCTTTCAATACATCCTTGAGCGCTGGGCGCCAGCCGGGGCGGGCAATGCCAAAGGTCTTTTCGGTCGTCGTGCAATCGAGTCGGGAATTAAGCGGGCGTTCGGCCGGCATCGGGTAGGTGCTGGTCGGGATCGGGGCAACCGCGATCCCGCGGCCGGCCCGCGCGAAGATTTCCACCGCGAAATCATGCCAGCTGACCTCTGGAGCACCGCTGAAATGATAGGTGCCGGACATGGAGCCATCGGCGGCCAGGTGATGGGCGATGGTTCGGCAGGTCGCCGCGATGGCACGCGCAGGCGTGGGCCCGCCGATCTGGTCTGACACGACGTTCAAGGTGTTGCGGCTCTCTGACAGGCGCAGCATGGTTTTCACGAAATTCGCCCCGTGTGCAGAAAACACCCAGGAGGTGCGCACAATCGCAAAGCGCCCGCCTGCCGCGCGCACGCCCTCTTCCCCAACCAGTTTCGATCGGCCATAGGCATTTTTCGGGGCGGTTGCATCCCCAGGCGCCCATGGCCGCCTCCCCTCGCCAGAAAAAACATAATCGGTCGAGAGATGGATGAAGGGAATATCCAGATCCGCACAAGCCCCGGCCATGGCCGTGGGCGCAGCCCCGTTGATCACATTTGCCAAGGCCTCCTCCTCTTCGGCGCGATCGACAGCAGTGTAGGCTGCGGCATTGATGACGGCGTGCGGTGCGTGGGCGCGGATCGCTTGCGCGCAGGCCTCGGGGTCGGCCAGATCGGCCGCGTCGCGCCCCAAGGCAGTCACATCGGCGAGGGCGCGCAATTCGGTCGCCACCTGTCCGGTCC
>JAUZRU010000120.1 GCA_030950185.1 Paracoccaceae bacterium
CTGATATTGATCGAGGACAGCGCGCAATCGCTGGGCTCACGCTACCCCGACGGCACCCATATCGGGCTGAAGGGGGCGGTCGGCTCGTTTTCCTTTTCGGCACCCAAGATCATCTCGACCGGTCAGGGCGGCGCGCTGATCACCGATGATGACCAGGTCGCCGCGCACCTGCGCCGGCTCAAGGATTTCGGCCGCGCCAAGGGCGGCAACGATATCCATGACGTGATCGGCTATAATTTCAAGTTTACCGAACTGCAGGCCGTGATCGGGCAGGAGCAGATGAAGAAACTGCCCTGGCGGGTCGAGCGCAAGCGCGAAATATACCGCCGCTACAAGGCCGGGCTGAAAGGGGTCTCAGAGGTCTCGTTTTTCGATCAGGATTTGCAGCACACCACGCCCTGGTTCATCGACGTGATGGTTGACGACCGCGAGGCCCTTCAGGCGCATCTGAAAGAGGCCGGCATCGGCACCCGCGTCATGTATCCGCCCATCAACCGGCAAGAGGCCTACAGGTTGCCCGGCAGCTACCCGGTTGCCGAGGAGGTCGGCGCGCGCGGGCTTTGGCTGCCCTCGGCCAGCCAGCTGACAGATGCGCAGGTTGACAGGATCACGGCGGCGATCAGGGCGTTTTACGACTGAGGGTTACCAGCCGTCGGGGTTTATGCCCTTGTTCGTGAAAGCCTTGCGCTTGTCTTCGAGGAACTTCTTGAAGCGCATCTTGTTAATTGCGCCGCTGGCCATGTAGTCCAGCGCGGTGAAATAATAGAACGGTTCAAGGTAACCGGGAAGGCGGAAGGCTTCGGCAAATTGCAAGCCACCGGCGCTTGGCCTGTCGGACGACAGGACGATCGTTGTCGGTGTCGCATTGACCCCCCATTTCAGAGCGAGGTTTTCCTGACTCAGGATATCTCCATCCAGATCGGTCACCTGTTCATTTCCCCATAGGTCCATCTGGATGACGAGAAAGCTCTTTTTGATAAGCTCGACAACTTCCGGCTTTTCGAACACGACCTCGTGCAGTTTCTTGCAGTAGACGCATCCGCGCTGTTCATACAGGACGACAAGATCCTTGCCCTCGGCCTTGGCCGTTTTCAGATCGCTGGCCAGGTTGCCGGAGCTTTGAAAAAACCAGGGCTGTTTGTACAGGCCGTCATCGCCGATGCGCGGGGTTTGTTCGGCCCATGCCGGGAGCGAAAGTGCCAGGATGAACGCAGTCATAAAAGAGAGAAACCGTAATGCCATGAGATGAGTTTCCTGTTGCAATTATCAGACTGGATAGCATGCTCGTTGGTCCCCGTGATAGGTTCAACAATACAGTCGCGAACTTGTGAAGGTCGGATTCCTGTGGAACTGCAACCCAGTTGAAGAACGGGGCACTCGGTGAAACACGCCAACCTGTCGTCTGACGACGTATTCGGCTTGGTCTCAATGCCTGGCGGCGTGAATTCGCCTGGTGGGAAAGATCAATGCGCCTCGATCCCGCTGGCCTCGGGCGGGGGTTTACGCATCAACATGGCGCCTGCTGCCAGTGTAAGAAACAGCAGCGTCAGCATCGTGAAGACGTCGATATAGGTCATCACGCCGGCCTGGCGCAGGACCATGCGCTTCAGTTGGGCAAGGGCTGCGGTTTGCCCGTCAAGCCCATGGCTGGAATAGCTGCGAGACAGCTTGTCAACCAGCCCGACGGCCTGGGCATTGGCGTAATTTACCGTTTCGGCCAGGCGGGCATAATGGAAATCGGCCCGCTTGGTGAGCATGGTGTTGATGATCGCCAGCCCGAAAGCGCCCCCAAGGTTGCGTGTCAGATTGTACAGGCCAGACGCATTCTTGATGCGCTCGCGTGGCAATGTCCCCAGCGACAGATTGTTGATCGGCACCATGCACAGCATCAATGCCATGCCGCGCAGCACCTGCGGTAGCAGAAGCTCGTTGAAATCCCAGTCGGCGGTCAGATAGGTCATCCGCCATGTGCCCGCGGCAAAGATGATGAACCCGCCCATCAGCATCACCCTGAGGTCAAGTATCCGCGTCAGCATCCCCGATAGCGGCGCCGACAGGAACATGACCGCGCCACTGACAGCCAGGGTTTCGCCGATCATCAGGGAATCATAGCCCCGGATCCGTCCCAGATAGAGCGGGTAAAGATAGGTCAGCCCGTACAGCCCGACCCCAAGCGTAAAGGAAAACAGCGAGCCGACCGCAAAATTGACGTCGGTGAACGCCCTCAGATCGACGATCGGTTCCTCGCTGGTGAAGGCCCGCCAAAAGAACAGCACCGCGCCGATTACCATGACGATCGCGAAATTGCGCACGGTTTCGTCTTGCAGCCAGTCATTGGATGGGCCCTCTTCCAGCACATATTCCAGCGAGCCCAGAAACAGCGCCATGCCCAGCAGGCCCCACCAGTCGAACTTGTGGAAAAGGGACAGGTCGGGCTTGTCGAAATCGATCAGGATCCAGGCAAAGATCGTCACAAGAATGCCGATCGGCACATTGACCAGAAACAGCCAGTGCCACGAAAGGGCGTGGCTGAGGTATCCCCCCACTGTCGGGCCGATGGTCGGGGCAAGCGTTGCGATCAGCCCGATGATGGGGGACACGATTGCCCGCTTCGAGGCTGGAAAGATCGTAAAGGCCGCGGCGAACACGCTGGGTATCATGCCCCCGCCGATAAAACCCTGTGCCGCGCGATAGATGATCATCTGGTCGATATTGGTGGCGGTGGCGGCCATCGCGCTGGCGATGGTGAATCCAGCGGCCGAGATGGTGAAAACGACCCGCGTCGACAGCATCCGTGCCAGATAGCCCGACAGGGGGATCATGATCACCTCGGCAATCAGATAGGCGGTCTGCACCCAGGCGATCTCGCTGTTGGATGCGCTGAGGCCCGCCTGGATTTCGGTAAGTGACGCCGACACGATCTGGATATCGAGGATCGCCATGAACATGCCGAACACCATCACGCCAAAGGCGATGATGCGCGCCATGGTAATCGGCTGTTCTGTGGTCCGTGCAGGGCCGGGGGCGGATGCGCCCGCTCCTGTCGGTTCTGTCGTGATCGACGACATGTCAGTTGCCCATGCTGAGGCGCGGCTCCGGGCCGGTCTGGTCGCTGGAGGGGGGCGGAACGGCGCCATTTCCTGACCCCGGGGCGGTGCGGCTGTCCACCTTGACCACGACGCTGAGGCCCGCGCGCAGGCGCGACATGGCCTCGCGGGGGGCGGTCAGATTGATGCGTACGGGCACGCGCTGCACGATCTTGGTGAAGTTCCCCGTCGCATTGTCGGAAGGCAGCAGCGAAAACAGTGCGCCAGTGCCCGGTGCGATGGATGCCACCCGTCCGGTAAAGGCGATATCGGGCAGTGCATCGACCTTGATGCCGACCTTTTCGCCGGGCACCACGCGTTGCATCTGTGTTTCCTTGAAATTCGCGGTGATATAAAGGCGCCCCACCGGCACCACCATGGCCAGTTTTTGCCCGACGCCGACCAGATCGCCGGGATGGGCGGTGACATTGGCCACCTGCCCGTCAAAGGGCGCGCGTAACGTGGTAAATCCAAGATCGCGCGCGGCCTTCTTGCGGGCCAGTTCAAGCCCCCTCATACGGCTGGCGGCTTCGGCGCGCTGGGCTTTCAACACGGCGACATTGGCCTTGGCGGCTGCGAGCTGCGCCCTGGCCGAGGCCACCGCGGCGCGGGCCCGGCGGTCGGCGGTGACGGCCTGGTCGCGTCGCGCGCTGGTGATGGTGCCGCTGGCAAACAGCTCGTCGGCACGCTTGCGTTCGCGGGCGGCGTTGTCGGCGGTGGCCTGGGCCGATTGGAGCCCCGCCTCGGCTTGCGCGATCTGTGCGCGGGCGGCCGTGATCTGGGCGTCAATGCGCGCCAGTGTCATTTTCTGGCTGTCGATCTTTGCCTGGGCACTTTCCAGTGCGATGCGATAATCGCCATCGTCGATCAGAACCAGCGGGTCACCCTTCTTTACCATCTGGTTTTCGACCACGGGCACACGCGCCACATAGCCGGGAACCTTGGGTGAAACGAAGGCTGAGTCGGCCTTGAGATAGGCATCATCGGTCGTCACCATGAAACGGCCGACCAGCCAGTATTCGCGCCCGAAATATCCACCAGCCGACAGTGCAGCGGCTAGAATCAGAAACAGAACGAACTTTCCGCGCCGCTTTTTCGCAGGCATTTTCGCTGGCTGGGATGTCTGTGTGGATTCAGCGGTATCCGTTTGCGGCAAAGGGGGGGCAGATGCCTCGGTGACAGGGGTTGCATCCCCGCTATCCTTGCCCGTTGCACCATTTTTCCGTGCCGATGCCTTGCGCGCCATGTTTTCATTATCCTGAGGTTATTGAACCGAACGGTTCGGTACGATTTTCTGTTGCATTAACCGATTCGATAGACAATAATCAAGCAGAACCGAACGGTTCGGTTCGAAAATGCGGAGCGTCAATGTCATCCAAGGCTGAATCCGTTTCTCCCGGCCCGTCCCGACCTGCCTCGTCCTCCGGCGGGCGGGACGGTGTCAGGTGTCAGGCTGGTCAGAACCCGCGCAAGCGGGACCAGATTCTTGACGGTGCGCGACGCGTGTTTCGCGAAATGGGTTTTGACGCGGCCTCGATGAACGACATCACGCGCGCGGCCGGTGTGTCCAAGGGCACGGTTTACGTCTATTTCGCAAACAAGGAAGAACTGTTCGAGGCTATCGTCGATGACGAGCGGCGCAAACTGTTTTCTGACCTTTATGGCAGGCTGAATACACATACCGAACAGAATCTAGAGGATGTGCGTCAGACGCTTGTGTCCTTTGGTTGCACACTTGCCAGTCGCCTGTGCTCAGAATCGGTTGTTCGCGCCCAAAGAACCGTCATCGCGGTTGCTGCGCGCATGCCCGACCTGGGAGAGCGGTTTTTTGAAAAGGGTCCGATGAGAGGCCACGCCATCTTGTCCGACTACCTGTCGGCACAGGTCGAACGCGGTCTGCTTTCGATACCTGATATCAATCTTGCAGCTTTCCAGCTGTTCGAATTATGTGTCGCCGGCATCATGCGTGCGCGCCTTTTTGCCCACGCATCCGCCCCCCCCGATGACACAGAGATATGCCATATCGTCAACAGCGGCGTTGACATGTTCCTTGCCGCCTATGGGGTATCTGGCCCCGCCGACTGATAATCCCCCCCTTGATTATCCTGAATCCCACACCGGCCAATCGGCCAGCCAAACGAGAAGAGACCCATGTTCAAATATTTCCGCAATGACCTTTCGGGCAATCTGCCCCCCTTGCTGAAGCCGGGCCTTTTGATCGCTGCCCTGGTTTTTGGCGGCACCGTGTTTCCCACCATGTCTGTGGCCGAGAACCTGACAAGCGCACTGATTTCCGCATACCGCAGTAGTCCCGAGCTCAAGGCACAGCGGGCATCTCTTCGGGGCACGGACGAGGATGTTGCCAAGGCGTGGGCCGCGCGGCGCCCTACACTCAGCGCGCAGGCTTCGGCCGGTGTCAGCCACTTGTTTGCTTTCAACAGCGATACGCAGTTTGCCACTCTCGACCTGGCCGCCAGCCTGACATTGTGGGACGGCGGAATGACCGATCTGGCGATACGTTCGGCCAAGGCCGCGGTCAAGGTGGGCCGCGCGACGTTGATCGAAACGGAACAGTCCGTGCTGCTGGCTGCCATCACCGCCTATATGGACATGCGCCGTGACGAGAAATTGCTGGAACTCGCCCGCACCAGCTTTGAGGTTGCTGCACAACAGGTCAAGGCAACCAGGGACCGCTTCCAGGTCGGAGAGGTGCGGCGCACGGATGTCAGCCAGGTCGAGGCCCGCCTGGCGCTTGCCCAAAGCATCGTCGCGTTGCGGCAGGGGACGCTGGAAATTTCGCGCGAGGCCTATCATGTGGCGGTTGGGAAATATCCCGGCAAATTGGCGTCGCCGCCGCCATTGCCCAGACTGCCAAAAACCGAAGCAGCCGCACGCGCCCTGGCCCTGAAAGGTCATCCCGCCATTCGCAGGGCGCAAACCCTGGTGGAAATAGCCGATCTCAATGTTGCTCGTGCCCGTGCGGCCATGAAGCCGCGGATCATGCTCCAGGGGAATCTAGGCATCAATGCCAATGCCGCGACGGGGGATACGGCAAGTGTGGCGATCGTCGGGTCAGTTCCGATCTATCAGGGGGGAAGCATGAGCTCGGCCTTGCGCAAGGCGCAAGCCCTGGCGCAGAAGGCGCGATTTGATCTGCAACGTGCCGGCCAGCTTGTTTCCCAAGGCGTCAACCGCGCGTGGGCTCAGTTGGCGATTGCACGTGCGACTATTGCCGCCCGGCGCAAGGAGGTTGAATCCGCGCGCATCGCGTTGAATGGTATCCGTGATGAGGCCAGCCTCGGCAGCCGCACGGCGCTCGATGTTCTGGATGCAGAAAAAGTTCTTTTCCAGGCGCAGACAAATCTGGCCAGTGCCCATCATGACGAGGAAATCGCTGCCTATGGTCTGTTGTCGGCGATGGGCCTCTTGACTGCCCGTCATCTTGGTCTGGGCGTCAAGACTTATGACCCCAAACTTCATTATCGCAAGATGGAGAAGGCCACCGGTCAGACAAGTCGTGGAAAGCTGCTTGGCAAGATTCTGCGTCGAGCCGGCAAGGGGTGATGTGCCTGACGTCGGGTCTTGTCCGGCGATCCCCGTGGAAAACAGCGCCAGGGGATCGGCCGGGCGGGCTGATGGTGTCGCGGGCCGGTTGCCCTTCCGGAACTGTCACGCGATCAGCTCTTCGATCTTGACGCCCTCGAAATTTGAGGCCGCACGCATGATGTCTGCGCGCTCCATCAGGCAGAATGCGGTTGCCAGCCCGTCCGCCATCGCCGCCGCGCTGGCCGAAACCGAAACCTGTTTCCATGAAACGGCGGGAAGGCCGGTGGTCGGGCTGAATATATGGCCGATTTTTCCGGATGAATCGAGAACTGTACCCATTGGGGCCGATGTGGCCAGGGCACGATTGGAAAGCGGCACCTGACGCGACAGAATTCCCCCCTCGGGATTGCGGATTCCCGCGCGCCACGGCCCACCTCCGGGTCGCTGGCCCAAGGCGTGAATTTCCCCCATATCGACCAGAACGTCATGCAACCCTTCGGCGCGCAAAAGTTCGGCGATTCGATCGGAAATATAGCCTTGGGCGATGCCGTTAAGGGTGATCCCCATACCGGCGCGCAAGAAATCGATCCTGTCGGCATCAAACCGAACGGAACCCCAACCGACAAGCTTTCGCGCTGCGGTTATCTCGGCGTTGTCTGGCAAACGGTTTTGCCTTACTGCCGCGGCATAGAGCTTCCACAGCGGCTGCACGGTCGGGTCAAACGCGCCGTTTGTTTCCGTGTGGATGGCATCTGCCAGCGACAACACCTCCAGAAGCTCGGGCGGCGGTCTGCGCAGAATACCCTGTTCGTTCAGCAGGGACAGCGCGGAATGGGGGCGGTAGAGGCTGAAAATATCTTCCAGACGGCTCAATTCGGTTTCCATGCGACGAAACAGCGGACGCGCCTCTGTCTGGGTTGCCCCGGCAAGTGTCAGGCTCGCGTCGGCGCCCAACGCGATACCACGCCAGGTGGCCGAGGGCACTGCAGCTCGCAGGCTTGCCGGCAAGGCGGAAACGCCAGCTGCAGCGGCACCGATTGCAATGAATCTGCGGCGCGAAGGAAAGCGGGGTGGGAGTTCCGTCAAACGTGTCATGTCAGTCAATTCCCTTTCTTGTTTCCTGCCGGCATCGTCTTGATCGGGGGGGCCGTCATGTTGTCAGGCCCCTTGTCCATACTCGATTTCGACCCAGTGTCCATTTGCATGGCAGGATCCATATCCGGATACTCGACCGCTCCGAACACCGCATCATCGGGTATGTCGTCAAAGGATACCACCTTTCCGCCTTTTTCGCGCGCAAAGGCCTCGGCATCTTCGCGCCGGGCAAAGGGGGCAAGTTCAGGCGCGCCCATGCCGCCCTTCACGTCGGCACCAACGACGTAAAACGCCTTTTTGCCGTTGGTCCAGTTGTTGCGGCCCGGCTGTTGCCAGCTTTTGGCGCGGGCCATGTCGTTGACATAGAAGGCCAGGATTGGCGCGGTGCGTTCGGGTTGTTTCATATAGGCGACACCATCGCGTACCTGGCCAAAGAACAGGGGTTCGTCCACCCCTTCAAGGATGACCTGCGCCTTTGGCCCCGGCATGTTGATCAGCAGCATGTGACAGAAATAGGCCACCGTGCTGTCATCGTTGATTGGCACCGGCGGGGGCATTGCCGTGGTGCTGTCATCCCTGCAGCCGGCCAGCAATGCTAGCACGGCAAGGAATATGTATCTGATCATGGCTCGACCCTTTTCAAAGCAAGGCGCGCCAGCGCCAGAATGGCCAGCGGCCAGCCGAACATGGACACCAGCACCGCCCATCCGGGCAGCCCGGTCGTGGCCCCGGCCAGGCCGGATGCCAGCGCGACCTTGCCGGTGCCTGACAGGTTGAAGATGCGAAAGGCGTCGGCCGGATTGGCGGCCAGCAGCAGCGGAAAGATCTTGCGCGTGAAGAAACCGCCGCCGTCATAGACCAGCGCCCCCAGCAGGCCCAGATCGTACAGCACCACGAACAGGATCCAGACCCCGATGGCCAGCCCCGCCGCCGCGCTGGAGCTGCGGGCGACGGACGACAGCGCATAGCCGATGGCAAGGAAGCTGGCCCCCAGGACAACCGCGCTCCAGCACAGGCGCAACAGCGCGGCCAGGCTTTCGCCGCTGGCGCCACCGGCCAGCCATGCCGCCAGCCCGGCAATGCCGAAGCCCAGGAACACCGCCAGCGACAGCACCACCAGATGCGACACCAGCTTGCCCACCAGCAATTCCCCGCGCGAGACCGGATAGGTCAGCACCAGCGCCAACGCGCCGCGCTCGACCTCGCCGGCGATGGCATCGAACGACATGAGCAGCGCCAGCAATGGCACCAGATAGACCGAAAGCGTGGTCATGGATGCAACCGATACCGTCAGCAGATCGACCCCCAGCGCGCCGGTGGGGGCCGAGCCGGAAAAGGTCAGCGCCAGCGAGAACAGCACCATCAGCGATGTCGCGATCAATATCCAGCGGTTGCGCAGCGCGATGCGCAGCTCGGCCCCGGCGATTGCGGAAATGCGGCGTATCATGATCCGGCCTCCCCTGCGGCATAGTGACGATACAGATCCTCGAGGCTGGGGGGGACGACATCCACGTCAGCCACCGCGTCGCCCAGGGCGGTGATCGCCTTGAGGCGCGCCATCTTCTGATCGGCGGTGCAGGACAGTTCCACCCGGCAGCCATTCATGCGGCTGCCGCCCAGGCTGCCTGCCACCTCGTCGGCATGGCCATCGGCGGCGCGCACATGGATGCGGATCGGCAATCCCGCGCGGCGGCGCAGATTGTCAAGGCTGTCCATCGCCACCAACCGGCCCGCGCGCAGGATGGCGATGCGGTTGGTGCGGGCTTCGAGCTCGGTCAGGGCGTGGGATGATACCAGCACCGCCGTTCCCTGCGCCGCCATGTCATCGACGATGCCATAGAAATCGTGACGCGAGATCGGGTCTAGCCCACTGGTCGGCTCGTCCAGAAGGGCAAGGCGGGGTCGGCCCAGCAGAACCTGCGCCAGACCCAGACGCTGGCGCATGCCCTTGGAATAGGCGCCGACGCGGCGGTTGGCGGCATCCGACAGGCCGACGCGTTCCAGCAGCGGCGCGCAGGCCTTGACCGGCTGTCCGGCCAGGCGCGCGAAAAGCGCAAGCTGTTCCAGCCCGGTGAGGGATTTGTGAAATACCACGGATTCCGGCAGATACGAGGTGATCCGCCGCGCCCTGCCGTCACCGGGGCGGTTGCCAAAGACGGAAATGCTGCCGCCGTCGATCCGGGTCAGCCCCAGGATCATGCGGATCAGGGTTGTCTTGCCGGCGCCGTTATGGCCCAGCAGCGCCAGACGTTCGCCGGCGCGCAGGCTCAGGCTGACATCGCGCACGGTTTCACGCGGGCCCTGCCTTTTGACGACATTGCGCACCTCCAGCATGTCGTCCTTGTCCTCAGCTGCCGCTGCCATGGCGTGCCTCCCAATCCGGTATGTCGATCTTGACGGGGCTCATCAGCGGGTGCCGGTCAACGACGCCGCCGGGCAGCAGTGCCGGAAAGGCTGATTGCGACCAGCGCACCAGCTGCACCGCGGGCGAGCCCAGCAGAAGGCGCGCCGCCGGCTGTGTCCACAGCACGCGGTCAACGGCGTCATTGGGCCGAAAGATGCCCTCGGCAATGCCGTCGCCGTTCAGGTCATAGGCGGCAAAGTTGCTCCAGTAATTGCCGCGGCCCCGATAGCTCCAATCCACCCATTTGGTGCCTACATATTTCACCTGGATGCGATTGCCGACAAAGGCATTGCCGCTGACGATGTTGCGTTCCGAACCGGCGGTGAAATGAATGCCGATGCCACAGCGTTCGATCCGGTTGCCGGTGATGCGGTTCTTTTGTGCATTATAGACAAAGATGCCCCGATCCTTGACGCCTTTCAGCAGGTTGTCTGAAATCACGCTGTTGTTGGTATAGTTCAGCATGATCCCGTAATCGCGGTCGTTCACCGAGATATTGTCGGTGATCTTGACGTTGTTTGAAAACATCACCGCATAGCCCAGGTGGTTGCGCGTCGAATAATTGCCGCTGACCACGCTGTTATGGGTGTACATGTAGTGCACCGCAAAACGCAGGTCGCGAAAACGGTTGTTGCGAAAGATATTCCTGTTGCTGGTGTTGACGAAAACGCCATCGCGGCCATAGCGGATGTCGTTGTTCTCGACCACCAGCCCCGGCGCGTTCCAGACATAGATGCCGTTGCCGCGGTCGTTCATGCGCTTGCCGCGGCGCCCGATGATGACATTGCCGGCAACCCGCGCATCGATCGCGCCGTGAACATCGACGCCAACGAGATTGCCCAGCATGATGTTGTTCTCGACAACTGCATTGCGCCAGTCGCGCGGCAGCTTTACGGCGCTGTCCAGAGTCTGGTTGGACGAGCCCGAGCCCTTGATCGTCAGGCCGCGTATGGTCACATCTGATGCCCTTACCGTGATCACGCTGCCCTTGCCGTTGCCCTGAACCAGGGCCTTGCCGGCGCCGTCAATCGTCAGCGGCTTGTCGATGACGATGGGGCCGGCATAGGTTCCGGGGCCGAGGCGCAGGATATCCCCCGCCTCGGCCGTCTTTACAGCTTCGACAAGCGCACCCTGTCCCGGCGCGACCTCGCGCAGGGCGGCTGTTGTCGATGTAGCCGACAACAGGGCCGCCAGCAGGACGGATGCCGGCAGCACCCGCCCCTGGAGGATCACACTGGTAAGGATCTTGCCCATCGAGGCGCCCCTGTGTTTTCGATCAGGCCGGCTTGACCAGCATCCGGCCGCGCATTTCCATGTGGAGCGCGTGGCAGAACCACTGGCAATAGTACCAGTGTACACCGGGCATGTCGGCAGTGAAGGTGACCGAGGCAGTCGCCTGCGGCGCAACCTCCATCGCGATCGAGTGGTTCGAAAGCGTGAACCCGTGGGTCACGTCATCGACATCGTCGATATTGGTGATGTAGACGGTCACCTCGTCACCCTGGTTGACCTCGAATTTCTCGAGCCCGAAGACCGGGGCCTGCGAGGTCATGTAGACACGCACCTTGTTGCCGTCGCGGATGATCTTGTTGTCCTCTTCCAGAACGACGCCGTCCTTTTTCGCTTGGGCGACCGCCTCGGCAAACATCTTGTCGTCGCGGGTCCACAGGCTTTTCGGGTTGACGATGTCGGCCCGCACGATGATCGCATCATGGGGTTCGGCAAAGTTCGGCCCGTCATGCACCACCTGCATGTCGTCGCTGGAAATGTCGATCAGCTGGTCGTTCTCGGGTTTCAGCGGGCCGGCATTGAGGAAGCGGTCCTTCGAGAACTTGTTGAGCGACACCAGCCACTTGCCATCGGCCTCGAGCGTTTCGCCCATGGACGAGTGGTTGTGACCCGGCTGATACTGCACATCGACCTTCGAGATGATGGGATCGACATCCTCGCCGTTATAGGCGCGGATCGCCTTGTCGATGTTCCACTTGACCACCTGGCTGTCGAGAAACAGCGTGGTAAAGGCGTTGCCTTTGCCGTCGAAGGCGGTGTGAAGCGGGCCAAGGCCCAGTTCCGGTTCGG
Source organism: Paracoccaceae bacterium (assembly GCA_030950185.1). GTDB lineage: Bacteria > Pseudomonadota > Alphaproteobacteria > Rhodobacterales > Rhodobacteraceae > UBA5972. The sequence goes on from JAUZRU010000120.1 coordinate 12,211, forward strand.
CCACCACGCAGGAGCGCGGATCGGCATTCTTTTCGAACAGGGCGTCCACCTTGGTCACGTCGATGATCGAAACCGTCGGCGACAGCTTGCCGGCAATGCAGACATGGCGCTTGTCGGGGGCGACGTTGACGCCATGCGGGTTGTTCGGGATCGGGATGTAACGGGTATAGTTCTTGTTGCGTCCCTTGCGCCCGTCCAGAACCGGCACGCCGTTCAGCATCTGATAGTCGCCGGCTTTCACGCCCTTTTCGATCTCGGCAATATTGAACACCACGACATGGTCCATCTCGGCGGCGGTCATCTCGCCCAGGTTCATGCCCATTTCCGAGTTGTAGCTGGTTGCAAAGGCATATTTGCCCTGATAGTCGGCATCGCAGTTGTCTAGGTTGCCGCTGACGATGACCTGCCAGGCGACCTCCATCTTGTCGCCGTCGATGGCGGTGAAGATGTTCACATACTTGTCGGGCTCGTCCAGGATCTTGCCGTCGTTGACCAGCGGGGTTTCGTGTTCACCATTGGCAAAGATGTATCCCGTGCGCGGATATTTCTGCGGCCGCATGCCGTGGATATCCTGCGCGTTGGGGATCTGGATCATCTTGTCCACCTTCATCACGTCGCAACGGATGCGGGCAACGCGGGTGTTGGCCTTGTCGTTCACGAACAGGTAGCGCCCGTCATAGGTGCCGTCGGTGAACGACATGTGCGGGTGGTGCAGGTCGCCATTGTCATAGGTCACCTTGCCGCGCTTGGCGAGGAACTCCTTGCTGTGCGGCAACAGACCTTCGGTCAGGATCTTGAGGCTTTCATTGGTGATGCCCCAGCCGGTGGCGCTGTCGCGGTTGAATACCGGAATACGCATCAGCTCGCGCATCGAGGGAAAGCCGATGATACGCACCTCGCCCGACTGGCCGCCCGACCAGAAGCCATAATATTCGTCCAGCTCGCCCGGCTTGACGTTGACGGTTGCCTTGGCTTCGGCACGCGCCTTGTTGGCAGCGGCAAGCCAGGCGGCCGGAGTCGTCGCCACCAGTGCCCCGGTTGCGGTTGCTCCCAGCAAGCCGCGGCGGGTTACCTTGATTTTGTCATCCTTGTCAGACATTTCGGGTCTCCTTTTTCCCGGATTGATCAGCCAGAAGCCGCTCCATTGCGGCCCGACTGGCTTCGACTGCCGCGCGATCTTTTGCGCGACGCTTTACTTGCTTGATGACGACAGGACATTTCGTGTCGCTTTGATACAGAACCTGGCAATGCAGGCAGTTGATGCACTCGTTCGGATTGATTTCGCCGGTGGGGTGGATTGAATCCACCGGGCATTCGTTGGAACAGGTCTGGCAGGGGTTGCCGCATTCGCGATAGCGTTTCAGCCACTGGAACATGCGCATCCTCGCCGGGATCGCCAGCGCGCCGCCCAGCGGGCACAGATAGCGGCAATAGAAACGCTCGATGAACAGGCCCGCAAACAGCAGCACCAGAACATAGGCGACATAGGGCCAGCCGCGGGCAAATTTCAGGATGATCGCGGTCTTGAAGGGCTCGACCTCGGCGTAATGTTCGGCCAGCGGGATCGAGGCCAGCGAGATGCCGAACAGCACCAGAAAGATCAGATACTTGAACGGCCACAGCCGTTCATGCAGGCCCCAGGGCAGACGGATCTGCGGCACATGCAGCGCGCGGGCGATCTTGTTGGTCAGCTCCTGCAGGGCGCCAAAGGGGCAGAGCCAGCCGCAATAGGCGCCGCGCCCCCAGAACATCAGCGCAACCGCGACCGAGGACCACAGGATGAAGATCAGCGGATCCAGCAGGAAGGCATCCCAGGTGAACCCGGTGCGCAGGCTGCCTGCCAGCGCCATCAGGTTGACGACCGACAGCTGGGCATTGGCATACCAGCCAAGGAACACCAGCGTGACCGTCAGATAGCCCATGCGAAACCAGAAGAAGGCGCGGGCATTCCGGGTGGCCTGTTTCTGAAAGAAGAACACCGCGGTCAGCAGCAGCAGCATGCCCAGCAGACCGGCGATCTCGTATTTGCGGGCGAGCCAGATCTTTTGCCACAGGGCGGTCTTGGCGGCGGCCTCGCGTTCGTCGGCGGACATGGTCTGGGCCGGTGCGCTCTGCTTGACCGCGACAAGGTACTTGCCCGGCAGGCGATAGCTCAGATGATAGGTCAGAAAGGCCTTCTTGATGGGGCCGATGGCCCGATGCACCAGCAGGTTGAACGACCAGGGCGCGGTCGGGTCGAATTCCGCATCCGCCGGGATCTTGAACAGATCGGTTTCGGTGAATTCAGGTGCATCCGACGCGGCAACCCGGCCAAGGCGCCGGTGATCGTGGTCGTGGAAACGCACCGTCCGGTCGCCCTGGGTCACGGTGATGCGGTCAAAGATACCTCCGCGCACATAACCCGTTCCCTTGAAGGAATAGCGCCCACGCCCGACTACCAGAATGGCCTGTTCGCCCGGCTTCAGCCATTTCTTGAGGTTCCTGTATTCGGCCTCGCCCAGCAGGCTGATACCGATTTCGGGCACGCTGACCAACGCCACCGCAACGTCGAGATAGGTGTCATTGGGGTTGCCCTTTTCGGGCCGTGCGGCCGCCTTCTTGTTGCCACTGCGCACGAAGGCTTCGTTGATCTGGCCGACATCGACGGTGATGCGCCGGATCGAACCGTCACCCAGCAGATCCTGCCAGCTTTTGGCCGGGCCGATTTTCTGGCTGATGGTGTATTTCGGCCCCGTGGCGAGATCCGAACCGCTCATCCCGCCCAGTCCGAGGGCGCGCGATACCTTGATGCCGGCCCTCAGGATGGTGTCGTCGATGATCATCACCGTCACGGTTGCCCCCGACACGATGTCAAGCTTGTGCGACGATCCCTTGGCCTTGACCTCGGCCTTCAGATCCGTGCCTGCATAGCTGTGGATCAGGCGGCGGATCTTTGATTCCGGTATGCCAACCAGAACGATCGGCTCGGAATGCTTGACCAGCTTGGCGCCGGTGATGATGGCGTCGGTGGAAACCCCGACAACGATGTGAATCGGTTTGCCGGAATAGCCGATGGTGCCGACGAAATCGGATGTGACAAAGGCCCAACCGACGGTTTTTCCGCCCTTGAGGATGGGGGCAACCGGAAGGTCATCACGAATCTTCCCAAACGCATCCGCGCCGGGAAGAACTTCGGCAGGTTGTACTTTCACGAGATAACGGGAAAGGACCGATCCAGTCAGGGGCTTTGCGTTCAAACCAGTTGCAACCAGAGGGAACAAAAGGAGAAACACAAGGATTTTCGGGAAGCTTCTCAGGATTTGGTGCATGTCTACCTCGAAGTGTTCGGCACGCTTATAGCGCCGGCGTCGTATCGTTACTTGATCTTGGTCAAGCTAATGGAAGAAGCGCCATTTTGTCGCGACTGTCCCATAAAACACTTGTTTCACAAAGATATAGGTTCAGGCATGGGCGTTATTGGGTCGGTCAGTCGGGGGGCACAACGGGCAATTGTTATTTTTCCGGCAAAATCTCTTTTAACCATATCTGATGCCATTCAAAACCACAACAGCCCCGCGGCCGCTGCAGATTCAATCGCCACCGACGTAATTGGTGGTCGATAGGGCGGTGCCAAGGGGGGCGGGGGATGCGCGCAAGACTTTTCATCAAGTGCAGTCCGTTGATTTAACAGGAAATTCGGCCATGCCGGACAAATATGAGGATAACTTGAAACCCCAAATGCGGCTATGCGGCATCAGGCCTTTGGGGGAACAGGACATAGCGGTTATTCCGGTAAAACGGGGGATATCTTGCGAAACCATACGGAACCGTTCAAATGAGCCACGTCACTTCACGGTTCAGGCCCGACTATCCCATCACTGGAAAGGCAGATGCACAGTATTGCAGGTTTCCGACAGCCGTCTGGCACGGCCCCACCGCGTTGGCTGGCGCGCGGCCTGGTTGCTGCCCGGCTGGTCGCCGCCGATGCGGTCTGGGAACCCCTGTCCGGGGGCAGGACAAACCTGGTGTGGAAGGTGTCAACGCCGGGGGCTGCGCTGGTATGCAAATTGTTCCTGAAAGACATAAACCCGCTTTTTCCCAATGATCCCCGGTTGGAATTCAGGATCCTGAACGCCCTGGAGGGAATGGATCTTGCCCCCCGTCCCCAGTTTTTGACGCGCATCGGCGCGCATGATGTGCTGGGGTATGATTTTGTGCCCTCTTCGACAGGTCTCTACGATGCGATTCAAGTAGCCGAACTGCTTGGGCGCCTGCATCAGATTGACCCGCCTGTATCGCTGGATCTCGTTCTTTCCGGTTCAGATGCTCTGGGTGACCAGCTGCGTGCAATCATGGCTGAATGTTCTTCGCTCCCGCCCGATTTCCCGCGGGATATGCCGTTAGTGAAGGTTGCCGCAGTCGCTCGGAACGCCCTGATACATCGTGACGTCGTTCCCGGAAACATCATCGCCTCACGCAAAGGTCCAATGTTGATCGACTGGCAGTGTCCGGCGCTGGGGGATCCGGCCGAAGATCTGGCGTCGTTTCTGTCACCGGCGATGCAGTATCTGTATGCGGGGCGCCCACTGCCCAAGGTAACGGAAACGGCCTTTCTGGATGCCTATCCCCACCGCGCAATGGTCGAGAGGTATCTTGCTCTCAGACCCCTGTTTCATCTTCGCATGGTCGCCTATTGCCATTGGAGGGCCGAGAGGGGGGCCGACGGCTATGCAAGGGCGCGGGATCTGGAGCTTTCAGCCCTGCGTCAGCTGCAGCGCGATGATCAGCAGGCTGGCGGCGATGATGCCGAGGCCGAAATATCCAGCTGAGCCAAGCAGGGGCCCCCTGCGTTCGGGTTCCTTTTCCGATGTCAGCCTGATCAACGCGGTTTCTGTAAGTTTCGGCAGGCGCGGACCAAAGCGCGCCACGATACGGGCGGTCGCCATCAGGTCGCGGGCGATGGCCTTGGGGCCGACATTGTCCATGATGTAGGTTTCGACGACCGGGCGGGCGACCTCCCACATATTGAGCTCCGGATCAAGCGAGCGGGCCACGCCTTCGACCACGACCATCGTGCGCTGCAACAGGATCAGTTCGATCCGGGTTTCCATGCCGAACTGTTCGGTCACATCGAACAGATGTGCCAGAAGGCGGGCCATGGAAATATGGCTGGCATCGGCGCCAAAGATCGGCTCGCCAACCGAGCGCAGCGCTTGCGCGAATTCGGCAACATCCTGATCGGCCGGAACATAGCCTGCCTCGAAATGCACCTCGGCGACCTTGCGATAGTCTTTCTGGATGAACCCCATCAGGATCTCGGCATAGACGCGACGGGTATATTCGTCGATCCGCCCCATGATGCCGAAATCCAGCGCGATCAGGTCGCCATTGTCCGCCACCTTCAGGTTGCCCTGGTGCATGTCGGCGTGAAAATAGCCATCGCGCAGTGCGTGGCGCAGGAACATCTGGATGACGCGCGCACCCAGCTCCTTGAGGTCATGGCCGGCGGCCAGCAGGGCCTCGTTGTCGCCAAGGGGGATGCCTTCGGCCCATTCCAGCGTCATCACCCGGCGGGCGCAGAGGTTCCAGTTGAGGCGCGGAACACGAAAGCCCTTGTCCTGTTCGGTCGTGGCGTGGAACTCGGCAGCGGCAGAGGCCTCCATCCGTAGGTCAAGTTCGCCTTTGACGACCGAATCGAAATGCGCGACCACATCATTCGGGTGCAGCCTGCGGGATGCCGGCGACAGGAATTCGATGATGCCGGCGGCAAAATAGAACGCGTCGATGTCGCGTCTGAAAAGGCGTTCGATATCGGGACGCAGGATCTTGACCGCCACATCCTGCCCGGTATCCCGCAACGTCGCGCGATGAACCTGCGCGATCGAGGCCGCTGCAATTGGTTCACTGAATTCGGAAAACAGGGTTTCCACCTCGGCCCCAAGCTCGGCTTCGATGGCCTTGCGCGCCTCGATCATCGAAAACGGGGGCAGCTTGTCCTGCAGAATGCGCAGCTCGGCCGCCAGCTCTTCGCCAACAACATCAGGGCGTGTCGAAAGGATCTGCCCGAACTTGATATAGGCTGGCCCCAACGCCGTAAGCGCGCGCAATATTGGTGGCATGTCCGGGTCGCCCCGCAGGCCCAGCCACTTGAAGGGCCAACCCATGATGCGCGCGGCAATGCGCAGGGCGGGTGGTGCATCGACCGCTTCGAGGATCTGCTTCATTGCGCCCGTGCGCTCGAATGTTGCGCCGGTGCGGATCAGCCGCCAGATATTGTGAGGTCCACGCATATGTCAGATTTTCCAGCCCGAATGCAGCGCCGCAATGCCCATCGACAGGTTGCGGAACTTGACGTTTTCGAATCCACCCTTGCGGATCATGTCGGCAAAGACCTCTTGCGGAGGGAACTTTCGAATGCTTTCGACAAGATATTGATATGAATCGCGGTCATTGGCGATGGCCTGCCCCAGACGCGGGATCACGTTAAAGGAATAGCGGTCATACAGCCATTGCAGGCCGGGCGTCGGGATCTGGCTGAATTCCAGCACCATCATGCGCCCGCCGGGTTTCAGTACCCGGTAGGCCTCGTTGATGGCATCCTGAATGCGGGTCACGTTCCGTATGCCGAATGAAATCGTGTAAACGTCAAAGCTGTTGTCGGCGAATGGCAGCGCCATCGCGTCGCCGCAGATCCAGTCAAGCCGCTCGCCCATCTGTGCCGCCTCGGCCCGTTTACGGCCTTCGTCCAGCATGCTTTGCGTCATGTCGAACACGGTAGCATGGGCGTTCGGTGCGCGTTTGAGAAAGCGAAAGGCAATGTCGCCGGTGCCGCCCGCGACATCCAGCAGCTTTTGCCCGTTGCGCGGTGCCAGCCAGTCCATCATCGCATCCTTCCAGATGCGGTGGATGCCAAGCGACATGGCATCATTCATCACGTCGTATTTTGACGCCACATTGGTGAATACGCCATGCACCATATCCGCCTTGACGTCCTCGGGGACGGTGCGAAAGCCGAAATGCGTGGTCCTGGTGGCTGAATTCGTGTCTGAATCTGTCATGGGGCCTTGCCGGATCATGAAACTGCCTATTCTTATAGGGAAGTTTCCGGGGGACACAATGCGCCCCCGGCCACAAATCATCTGACGCGGCAAAAGGTGCAGCATGCCGGAACTCCCCGAAGTCGAAACCGTACGGCGCGGACTGCAGCCGGTCATGGAAGGACAGGCCATCACGCATGTCGAGCTGCGCCGCGAGGGCTTGCGCTGGCCATTCCGCGATGGCATGGCGGGGCGGCTTGCCGGCGCCACGGTCGAAAACCTGCGCAGGCGGGGGAAATACATCCTGTGTGACCTGTCCTCGGGCGATGTTCTGTTGCTGCATCTGGGCATGTCGGGGCGAATACAGATCCATGGCGCCGGCACCGGGCAGGTCGGGGTTTTCCATCACGATGCCGGTGCTGTGGGCAGGCATGATCATGTGGTTTTCCACCTCACATCCGGCACTCTGATCGTTTTCAACGATGCCCGCCGTTTCGGCATGGTCGATCTGTTCCCGGCCACTGGCGAAGCAGATCATTTCCTGCTGCGCAATCTGGGCCCCGAACCCTTGGGAAATGCGTTTGATGCCGCCCGCCTGAAGGCCGCGTTTGCAAACAAGCGGACATCGGTCAAATCTGCCCTTCTTGATCAACGCATCGTGGCGGGGCTTGGAAACATCTATGTTTGCGAAGCCCTGTGGCGTGCGGGTATCAGCCCTGTGCGCAAGGCCGGCGCGATAGGCGAAAGACGGCTTGAAGCCTTGATCAGTGCGATTCGCGAGGTGTTGCTTGATGCGATTGAATCCGGTGGCTCGACCCTGCGCGATTTTCGTCATGCCGATGGCGAGCTCGGTTATTTTCAGCACCGCTTTGCCGTCTATGATCAGGAAGGCAAGCCATGCAGAACCCCTGACTGCAAAGGGAAAATCCGCAGAATCACGCAGGCCGGCCGTTCGACCTACTATTGCGCGCACTGTCAAAGATAGCTTGAAACACGCGCGCAAACTGGTATTTGGATGCCCCCACAAGCCGCTCGGAGGTAAACGATGGCCTATGAGACACTGATCGTCGAAGTCGAAGACCATATCGGTCTGATCCGGCTGAACCGCCCCGAGGCATTGAACGCCCTCAACAGCCAGCTTCTGCGCGAATTGTCGGTGGCCATGCAGGCCATGCAGGAAAACGATTCGGTCCGGGTGATCGTGCTGACCGGATCCGACAAGGCTTTTGCCGCCGGGGCTGACATCAAGGAGATGTCGGAAAAGAGTTTCGTCGACATGTTTGCGTCCGATTTCTTTACCCCGGAAACCGAGGCGCTGCTGCGTGTTCGCAAGCCGATCATCGCCGCCGTGGCAGGTTATGCGCTGGGCGGCGGGTGTGAGCTGGCCATGATGTGCGATTTCATCATAGCCGCCGACAATGCCAAGTTCGGGCAGCCTGAAATCAACCTGGGGGTTATTGCCGGGATTGGTGGGACGCAACGGCTGACCCGCCTTGTCGGCAAGTCCAAATCGATGGAAATGCATCTGACGGGCCGCTTCATGGACGCCGAAGAGGCCGAACGCGCGGGTCTGGTCAGCCGCGTGGTGCCAGCCAGGAAGTTGATGGAAGACGTCATGGCGACCGCCGCCAAGATCGCCGAAAAGTCGACATTGACGACCATGGCCGTAAAAGAGGCCGTCAACCGCGCCTATGAAACCACGCTGCGCGAAGGCATCCTTTTCGAACGTCGACTTTTCCATGCGCTGTTTGCCACCGAGGACCAGTCTGAAGGCATGGCCGCGTTCCTGGAAAAACGAGAACCGCAATTCAGGGGCAAATGAGCGAAAAAACCGTGCCGCACCCCGTTGACTTGATCCCGACTCGCGTCTAGAAGCGCGTTTCATCTTTCGATAAACCGAAAAGACCGGAATTTACACATGGCCAACTCGCCACAATCAAAGAAACGCGCGCGTCAGGCAGCTCGTCGCACGCTTGTGAACAAATCTCGCCGCACGCGGATCCGCACCTTCATCCGCAAGGTCGAAGAGGCGATCGCCGGTGGCGACCAGGCCGCAGCGGCCGAGGCCCTGCGTGCCGCTCAGCCCGAGATCATGCGCGGCGTCACAAAGGGTGTTCTGCACAAGAACACCGCCGCTCGCAAGATTTCGCGCCTGACCAAAAGGGTCAAGACGCTGGGCGCCTGAGCTGCCTCAGGAATGCCGAACAGATCAAGATGCGTCCCTTTCGGGGGCGCATCTTTTTTTGTATTTGTCGCCAACCCCGCGAATCGGTCATGGCATAAAATACTTCTGCGTGGAACAGATGATCTGCCGACAGCCGACTATGGAATTCCGTTCTTGGGAATTTGTTAACTTCCGTTAACCGTTCCTATGTACCGGAAGGTGCCCAGACCATAGATTTAGGGGTCACTCCGGGGGCACGAGATTCGCTTTCCGGGATAATCCGAGTCAAGTGTGAAGAGTCGTTGAAAGGTTTGTGAACCACCTGTTACCTTCGCCGAGTGATTCAAATCGTCTGGGGGGACAACATGATCACGGACGGCGACCCCGAGGTCACCGAAGTGCTGCCGCACGAAGCCTGGGAAATTCTGAAGACCGAACCCGATGCGGTTCTGGTTGATGTCCGCACCAAGGCAGAGTGGTCCTATGTAGGTTTTCCGGATCTTGACGATCTGGGGAAGGCTCCTCTTCTGGTTGAGTGGCTTGCCTATCCGGAGATGTCCGTAAACCCGGAATTCACTGGCGAATTGTTTTCACGTTTCGGGGACCGGTTCCCCGGCAAGATACTGTTCATCTGTCGCTCGGGCGTGCGTTCACTGGATGCGGCCGAATATGTGGCAAATGTTCTGGGTGAGATTGGACGCAAGGCCCTGTGCATCAATGTGCTTGAGGGTTTCGAAGGCGACCTCGATGAGCAAAAGCATCGGGGAAACCTGAACGGATGGAAACGGCGTGGACTTCCCTGGAGGCAGTCCTGAAACAACAAGAAGAAGAATGGACCGGAAATGACTGAACACACATGGGGGCGTGTACGTGAAGAACTGCAGCAGGAAATGGGCAGGGATGCCTTCAACAACTGGATAAAACCGCTGGAACTTATCGGCCATGAAGACGGCGTTGCCCGTTTCTCGGTGCCGACGAATTTCTTTGGCGACTGGGTAGCAAGAAATTACGGTGACAGAATTCTGCAGGGTCTGACCAAGGGCGGTTGTGCCGTTGACCGGCTTGATTTCACGGTTTCCAAGACCGTGCGAAAGCAGGATGATACCGCGCAGGGAAACGGAGCTGCCAAGGTCCAGACGTTTTCCGGCAATGGTGCCGTCAAAAACGATGGCCCCGCCGAGGCCGAGCTTCCCGGTTCCAAGCTTGACCCGCGCTTTACCTTTGACAGTTTCGTGGTCGGCAAACCGAACGAGCTGGCCCACGCCGCCGCGCGCCGCGTGGCCGAAGGCGGGCCGGTCACGTTCAACCCGCTGTTCCTGTATGGTGGCGTCGGTCTTGGCAAGACGCACCTGATGCACGCCATCGCCTGGGAAATTCGCCGGCGCGAGCCGGGCGCGCGGGTTCTGTATCTGTCGGCGGAACAGTTCATGTATCGCTTTGTCCAGTCGCTGCGCTTCAAGGACATGATCGGGTTCAAGGAAATGTTCCGTTCGGTCGATGTGCTGATGGTTGACGATGTGCAGTTCATCGCCGGCAAGGAAAGCACCCAGGACGAGTTTTTCCACACCTTCAACGCACTGGTGGATCAGAACAAGCAGATTGTCATTTCCGCCGATCGGGCCCCGGGTGAAATTGACGGGCTTGAAGACCGGATCAAGTCGCGCCTGCAATGGGGGCTGGTCGTCGATCTTCACCCGACCGACTATGAATTGCGCCTTGGCATCCTTCAGTCCAAGGCCGAGGCACAGCTGAAATACTATCCTGATGTCCGGCTGGCGGACGGGGTTCTTGAATTCCTCGCCCATCGCATTTCGACAAATGTGCGGGTTCTTGAAGGGGCGCTGACCCGCCTGTTTGCCTTTGCCTCGCTGGTCGGGCGCGAAGTGACGCTGGAGGTCGCCCAGGAATGCCTCGCCGACATCTTGCGCGCATCCGATCGCAAGGTCACCATCGACGAGATCATTCGCAAGGTGGCCGATCACTATAACCTGCGGCTGTCCGATATGCTGTCCCCGCGCCGCGCCCGTTCTGTTGCGCGTCCACGGCAGGTGGCGATGTTCCTGTCAAAGATGCTGACCTCGAAATCCCTGCCCGAGATCGGCCGCCGGTTCGGCGGACGCGATCACACCACCGTCATTCATGCGGTGCGCAAGATCGAGGAACTGAAAGCGGTCGATTCCCAGATCGCCGAAGATGTCGAATTGCTGCGCAGGATGCTGGAAGCCTGAGAAAAACGCCGGTTGGCGACGTTCTGCCCGGCCGGTTTGGCTTGACCGGGCGCGTTATCCCGTGAAGAAAGAAAAAAGCCGTTGAATCCGGGGGGCATGGGGCTAGTCTGCCTTTCCCGGGCATCCAAGGAGTGAGGGCATGAAAGTCAGCATCGAACGCAGCGCGCTTTTGAAAGCCATGAGCCAGGCGCAGTCGGTGGTCGAGCGGCGCAACACCATACCGATCCTGGCCAATGTTCTGATCGAGGCGGAAGGCGCAACAGCCAGTTTTCGCGCCACGGACCTGGATATCGAGGTGATCGACAGGGCCGCCTCAGTGGTCGAACGGCCGGGTGCCTCGACCGTTGCAGCCCATGTCCTGCACGAAATCGTGCGCAAGCTGCCGGATGGCTCGATTGTCGAGCTGACAGATGATGGCGCGTCGGGGCGGCTTGAGGTGCGGGCGGGGCGCGCGCATTTTTCGCTGGCGACCCTGCCCAAAGAAGATTTCCCGATCATGGCGTCGTCTGAATACAGCTGCAATTTCTCGGCCCCCGCACCGGTATTGCGCCGCCTGTTCGACAAGTCGAAATTCGCTATCTCGACCGAGGAAACCCGTTATTATCTGAACGGTGTCTATATGCACGCGGCAGATGGGCATCTGCGCTGTGTGGCGACAGATGGTCACCGTCTTGCCCGTATAGATGCGCCCCTGCCGGATGGGGCGGCCGAAATGCCCGGCGTCATCGTGCCCCGCAAGACCGTGGGCGAGTTACGCAAGCTGCTTGATGACGATGACATGCAGATTGCCGTTTCGGTGTCGGAAACCAAGATCCGCTTTGCCACCCCTGAAATCACGCTGACCTCCAAGGTGATTGACGGCACCTTCCCCGATTACACGCGGGTGATTCCTGTCACCAACAGCCGCCGGCTGGAGGTTGACGCGGCCGAGTTCGCCCAGGCCGTTGACCGGGTATCTACCGTGTCGTCCGAACGCTCGCGTGCGGTCAAGCTGTCGCTGGACGAAGACCGGCTGATTCTGTCGGTCAACGCCCCTGACAGCGGTGCCGCCGAGGAGGAACTGGCCGTTGCCTATGGGGATGAGCCGCTGGAAATCGGGTTCAACGCGAAATACCTGTTGGAAATCGCCGGTCAGGTCGATCGCGAAAACGCGGTATTCCTGTTCAATTCTTCGGGTGATCCGACATTGATGCGCGAAGGTGACGACGAATCGGCTGTCTATGTCGTGATGCCGATGCGGGTGTAAATCCTTGCCCGGTCTGGCCGTCACCACGCTGGGCCTGTCCGGTTTTCGTTCCTACAGTACTGTGCAGCTGTCGCTGGACGGGCGCCCGCTTGTTCTGCTGGGGGCGAACGGGGCAGGCAAGACCAATATCCTTGAAGCTGTGTCGCTGCTGTCGCCGGGTCGGGGCCTGAGACGGGCAAGTGCGGCCGAAATGCTGCGTCAGCCCCAGGCACCGGGCTGGAAGATCACGGCCGGGATCCGGCGCAAAGGTCAGCTGCACGAAATCGAGACATGGGCAAATGCCGGCAGCGCCCGCCAGCTGCGCATTGACGGCAAGGCGGCCCCCCAACATGCCCTTGGGCGGCTGGTGCCAATGATCTGGCTGGTTCCGTCGATGGACAGGCTGTGGATCGAGGGGGCCGAGGGACGACGGCGTTTTCTTGACCGCATGACGCTCAGCTTTTTTCCAGACCATGCCGATGCAACGCTGGCCTATGAGAGATCCATGCGCGAACGCAACCGGCTGCTGCGCGACGGGGTGCAGGACGTCGGCTGGTATCGCGCGATCGAGGCCAGAATGGCCAAGGCCGGTGCGACCATATCGGAAAATCGCCGACAGGCGCTGAGCCTGCTTGATGCGGCACAGCAAGACGCCCGCACATCTTTCCCGTCGGCGCAGCTTTCACTGGTGTCACGCGATGATACCGATGGCGTATTCGGGCAAGACGAGTTGCAGGCCGTCCTTGCCGACAGCAGGCGCCGCGACATGCTGGCAGGGCGTTCCTTGACAGGGCCTCACCGGGCCGATCTTGATGCCGTTTACCTGGCCAAGGGGGTCGAAGCACGGCAATGCTCGACTGGCGAGCAGAAGGCCCTGCTGATTTCGCTGATCCTTGCCAATGCCCGCGCCGTTTCACGGCTGTCAGACATCCCCCCGATCATTCTGCTGGACGAGGTCGCGGCCCATCTTGATGCCGGAAGGCGTGGGGCACTTTTCGATGAAATCTGCGCGCTTGGTGCGCAAGCATGGCTGACGGGCACCGATCCGCAACTGTTTGCCGATCTTGCAGATCGCGCGATGTTCATGCAGGTATGCGAAGGGCCGAACGGTTCGATCGTCAGCGCAACAGACCTGCCCTGATCAATCATTCCCCTTTGCCCCGAGGCGCACGAATTTCAACAGGTGATCATGTCTATTTCCCTCCACCAGCTGGCCCTTTATGGCGGGGCGCTTCTGATCCTGTTTCTTGTTCCCGGCCCGGTCTGGGCGGCGCTGATCGCGCGCGCGATGGCCGGCGGGTTCAAGGCGGCATGGCCCCTTGCCGCAGGCGTTGTCGTGGGCGACGGGCTGTGGCCGATTCTGGCGGTGTTTGGCGTGACCTGGCTCGTTTCGCTTTACGCTGGGTTTCTGGCGCTGTTGCGCATGGGTGGGGCTGCCATGCTTGTTCTGATGGGGCTTGCTCTGCTGCTGAAGCCGGCACGTGCGATAGACGACGAGGGGCTTGGCGGGGCGGCGTCGGGCCCGTGGGCGGCGTTCTCGACGGGCGTGCTGGTCATCCTGGGAAATCCAAAGGCGATCCTGTTCTACATGGGGATGTTGCCAGGCTTTTTCGATATCCGGCAGCTGAACGGCTGGGATATTGCCGCAATCGCCCTTGTGTCGGTGACCATTCCGCTTAGCGGCAACCTGTTGCTGGCCCTTTTCATGGATCGGGCGCGCAACCTTGTTGCCTCGCCCGAGGCGCTGCGGCGGGTCAATATGGGATCGGGAATTGCGCTGATCTGTGTGGGCGTGGTCATTGCCCTTGGTTGAGGGGCGAAAACCCCAAAATCTTGTGTCAGATGGGTGACAATCCCTGCGCAAACACATATATATGGGGGAACAGGAACTGGGCGGAACACATGTCTGAAAACGAGCGTATGAACGAAGAATACGGGGCCGATTCTATCAAGGTTCTCAAGGGGTTGGAGGCTGTCCGAAAACGCCCTGGCATGTATATTGGCGATACCGATGACGGCTCGGGCCTGCACCACATGGTGTATGAGGTCGTGGACAATGGCATTGACGAGGCCCTGGCCGGTCATTGTGATACGGTCGAGGTGATCATTCACGCTGACAGTTCGGTCAGTGTGCGCGACAACGGGCGCGGAATCCCCGTCGGAATCCACGAGGAAGAGGGCGTTTCGGCCGCCGAGGTCATCATGACCCAGCTGCATGCGGGCGGCAAGTTCGACAGCAACTCCTACAAGGTGTCGGGTGGTCTGCACGGTGTTGGTGTATCGGTCGTGAATGCCCTGTCCGAATGGCTGGAGCTGCGCATCTGGCGCGACGGCAAGGAACATTTCGCGCGCTTCGAGCATGGCGAAACTGTCGAACATCTGCGCGTTGTTGGCGATGCCAATGGGCAGAAGGGCACCGAAGTGCGCTTTCTTGCCTCGACCGAGACGTTTTCGGATCTGAACTACAATTTTCACACGCTTGAGCACCGCCTGCGCGAACTGGCCTTCCTGAATTCCGGCGTGCGCATCCGTATCGAAGATCGCCGCCCGGCCGAAAAGCTGGTGTCCGAGATGATGTATGAGGGCGGTGTGCGCGAATTCGTGCGCCACCTGGACCGCTCGAAAAACCCTCTGATCCCCGAGCCGATCTACATCACCGGCACGCGCGACGATATCGGGGTCGAGGTCGCGATGTGGTGGAACGACAGCTACCACGAAAACGTGCTGCCCTTTACCAACAACATTCCCCAGCGCGACGGAGGCACCCATCTGGCAGGCTTTCGCGGGGCCTTGACGCGCACGATCAACGCCTATGCCCAGTCAAGCGGCATCGCGAAAAAGGAAAAGGTCAGCTTTACCGGTGACGACGCGCGCGAGGGTTTGACCTGCGTTCTGTCGGTCAAGGTGCCGGACCCGAAATTCAGCAGCCAGACCAAGGACAAGCTGGTTTCCTCCGAGGTGCGCCCCGCGGTCGAGGGGCTGATGAACGAAAAGCTGGGCGAATGGTTCGAGGAACACCCCAACGAGGCCCGCGCCGTTGTCAGCAAGATCGTCGAGGCCGCGCTGGCCCGCGAAGCCGCCCGCAAGGCGCGCGAGCTGACCCGCCGCAAGACGGCGATGGATGTCGCCAGCCTGCCCGGCAAGCTGGCCGATTGCCAGGAAAAGGACCCGTCGAAATCCGAGCTGTTCCTCGTCGAGGGCGACAGCGCCGGCGGCAGTGCCAAGCAGGGCCGTTCGCGCCAGAACCAGGCGGTGCTGCCGCTTCGCGGCAAGATCCTGAACGTGGAACGGGCGCGTTTCGACCGCATGTTGTCCAGCCAGGAAATCGGCACACTGATCACCGCGCTGGGCACCGGCATCGGGCGGGATGAGTTCAACATTTCCAAGCTGCGTTATCACAAGGTCATCATCATGACCGACGCCGATGTGGACGGTGCCCATATCCGCACGCTGCTGCTGACCTTCTTTTTCCGCCAGATGCCGGAGCTGATCGAAGGCGGCTATCTGTATATCGCGCAGCCGCC
>JAUZRU010000121.1 GCA_030950185.1 Paracoccaceae bacterium
CGACCGGCGTGCCGTCGGCAAGGAAGGGCATGTCTTCTTCGGGCACGACGCGCGAGATGACACCCTTGTTGCCGTGACGGCCGGCCATCTTGTCGCCCGGCTGCAGCTTGCGCTTCACGGCGATGAAGACCTTGACCATCTTCATCACGCCCGGCATCAGATCGTCGCCGCGACGGACCTTTTCGACCTTGTCCTCGAAACGGGCCTCGATGGCCTTTTTCTGCG
Source organism: Paracoccaceae bacterium (assembly GCA_030950185.1). Classification (GTDB taxonomy): domain Bacteria; phylum Pseudomonadota; class Alphaproteobacteria; order Rhodobacterales; family Rhodobacteraceae; genus UBA5972. The sequence continues at coordinate 226 of JAUZRU010000121.1, forward strand.
CCTCGTATTGCGCATTCAGGGCCTCGACAGCGGCGGCATCCTTGTCGTCGCCCAGGGCCAGCTGCCACCACTGCCCGCGGGACAGGGTTTCCAGCAGTTCCTCGGTGATCTCCGACTTGGGCTTGACGCCTTTCGGCCCCTTTACGGCAACCTTGCCAAGCAGCATGGTCTTGAGACGGGCATAGATGTTACGATCGAGAATCGCCAGTTCGTCATCGCGGTCGCGTGCCAGCTGTTCGATCTGCTCGCGCTCGATCTGCAGGGCACGTTCGTCCTTTTCGACGCCGTGACGGTTGAACACGCGCACTTCGACAACGGTGCCGTAATCCCCCGGCGGCAGGCGCAAGCTGGTGTCACGCACATCAGACGCCTTTTCGCCAAAGATCGCGCGCAGCAGCTTTTCTTCCGGTGTCATGGGGCTTTCGCCCTTGGGCGTGATCTTGCCTACCAGAATGTCGCCCGGGCCGACCTCGGCGCCGATATAGACGATACCCGCTTCGTCGAGGTTGCGCAGGGCTTCCTCGCCCACATTGGGGATATCGCGGGTGATTTCCTCGGGGCCGAGCTTGGTGTCGCGGGCGGCGACCTCGAATTCCTCGATATGAACACTCGTGAACACATCATCCTTGACGATACGTTCCGAGATCAGGATCGAGTCTTCGTAGTTGTAGCCCATCCACGGCATGAACGCGACAAGCACGTTCTTGCCCAACGCCAGTTCGCCCAGATCAGTCGAGGGACCATCGGCGATGACCTCGCCCTTCTGCACGCGGTCGCCCACCTTCACCAGCGGACGCTGGTTGATACAGGTGTTCTGGTTCGAACGCTGGAACTTGCGCAGACGATAGATATCGACGCCCGGATCGCCCGGCTCCAGATCATCGGTGACACGCACAACGATCCGCATGGCATCGACCTGGTCGATCACACCGCCGCGCTGCGCGACAATGGCTGCGCCCGAGTCACGGGCAACCACCGCCTCCATACCGGTGCCCACAAAGGGTGCCTCGGCACGCAGCAGCGGAACCGCCTGACGTTGCATGTTCGAACCCATCAGCGCGCGGTTGGCGTCGTCATTTTCCAGGAACGGAATCAGAGCGGCCGCAACCGAAACCAGCTGTTTCGGGCTGACGTCGATATAGTCGACCTGTTCACGCGGGCTGAGCGTGTATTCGCCCGATTTGCGTGTCGAGACCAGATCGTTGAGGAAATAGCCGTTTTCATCGAGATGCGCGTTCGCCTGCGCGATGACATGGCGCATTTCCTCGGTCGCGGACATATAGACCACTTCGTCGGTCACGCGGCCATCGATGACCTTGCGATAGGGCGTTTCGATGAACCCGTAACGGTTTACCCGCGCATAGGTGGCAAGCGAGTTGATCAGACCGATATTCGGGCCTTCCGGCGTTTCGATCGGGCACATCCGGCCATAATGGGTGGGGTGCACGTCGCGCACCTCAAAGCCGGCGCGTTCACGTGTCAGACCACCCGGGCCAAGCGCCGACAGGCGGCGTTTGTGGGTGACCTCGGACAGAGGGTTGTTCTGGTCCATGAACTGCGACAGCTGGGAAGAGCCAAAGAATTCACGCACCGCGGCCGCCGCCGGTTTGGCGTTGATCAGATCCTGCGGCATGATGGTGTCGATCTCGACCGACGACATGCGTTCGCGAATGGCGCGCTCCATGCGCAAGAGGCCCACGCGATACTGGTTTTCCATCAACTCGCCGACACTACGCACACGACGGTTGCCAAGGTGGTCGATATCGTCCACCTCGCCCTTGCCATCGCGCAGCTCGACCAGGGCCTTGATGACCGCAACGATGTCTTCCTTGCGAAGGGTGCGCAGTGTGTCGGGGGCGTCCAGATTCAGGCGCATGTTCATCTTGACGCGACCAACGGCCGACAGGTCGTAACGCTCGCTGTCAAAGAACAGCGTGTCGAACAGCGCACTGGCGGCTTCCACGGTGGGCGGCTCGCCCGGGCGCATGACGCGATAGATATCCATCAGCGCGGTATCGCGGTTCAGGTTCTTATCCACCGCCATGGTGTTGCGGATGTAGGGACCTACATTGACGTTGTCGATGTCGAGTGTCGGGATCTCGGTCACGCCATTGTCGAGCAGCGTCTTGAGGCTGCCCCCGATGACATTGTCTTCCTTGTCGTATTCCAGCGTCAGCTCGTCGCCGGCCTCGACCCAGATCTCGCCGGTTTCCTCGTTGATGATGTCCTTGGCGACAAAACGGCCGACAATGGTTTCATAGGGAACCAGAATTTCCTTGACCTTGCCTTCGTCGATCAGCTTCTTGACAGTGCGCGGGGTCACCTTCTTGCCGGCCTCGGCAATCACCTCACCGGTCTTGGCATCAACGATGTCAAAGGCAGGCTTGGTGCCACGGATGCGTTCGGGGAAGAAGGGGGTGACCCAGGCCTTTTTTCGTTTGTTCAGCTTGTAATTGACCGTATCGTAATAGGCATTCATGATGCCTTCCTGGTCATAGCCCAGCGCATAAAGAAGGGTTGTCACCGGCAGCTTGCGCCGACGGTCGATGCGCACATAGACGATATCCTTGGCATCGAATTCGAAATCCAGCCACGAGCCGCGATAGGGAATGATCCGGCTGGTGAACAGCAGCTTGCCGCTGGAATGGGTCTTGCCCTTGTCATGGTCGAAGAACACGCCGGGGCTTCGGTGCATCTGGGAAACGATCACACGCTCGGTGCCATTAACGACAAAGGTGCCGTTTTCGGTCATGAGCGGCATGTCACCCATGAACACGTCTTGTTCCTTGATGTCCTTGACGCTGCGTGCGCCGGTGTCTTCATCGACATCAAACACGATCAGGCGCAGGGTCACCTTGAGAGGTGCCGCATAGGTCATGTCACGTTGCTGACATTCCTCGACATCGTATTTCGGCTTTTCCAGCTCGTATTTGACGAATTCCAGAACGGCAGTTTCGTTGAAGTCCTTGATCGGGAAAACCGACTGGAAAACCCCCATGAGGCCTTCGCCATCGCGGGGCTGGTCGCCGTCACCCGATCTGAGGAACAGATCATAGCTGCTCTTCTGAACCTGAATGAGGTTCGGCATGTCGATCACTTCACGGATCTTTCCGAAACGTTTGCGAATTCTCTTGTTGCCTGAAAACGTCTGAGCCATGCTCGTCGTCACCTTTCATCTGTTCGCTGCACGCAACCGTTGGGCACCGCCTGCGGCCAGCTCACCAAAGGGGGGTGAGGTTCCATTCTTGCGCGACATCCCAAATCGCGCACCCGAACCTTCAACCGCGCCTTTCAAAAGGCCCCTTTGCGAGGCCCTTTGAAAGACAGGTCAGGCTGAACCCGCATCCACGCGGGTTCAGCCAGTGTTTATTCGCCCCGAAAGGCGCGTAACCCTTGCGGATTACTTGAGTTCGACCTCGGCGCCAGCTGCTTCCAGCTTGGCCTTGATTTCTTCGGCTTCGGCCTTGGTGACGCCTTCCTTGACGGCCTTGCCGCCGGCTTCGACCAGGTCCTTGGCCTCTTTCAGGCCCAGGCCGGTGAGGGAGCGGACTTCCTTGATGACGTTGATCTTCTTGTCGCCCGGCGACTTGAGGATCACGTCGAATTCGTCCTTTTCCTCGGCAGCTTCGCCACCGGCGGCATCGCCACCAGCAGCAACCATGACAGCACCGCCAGCGGCGGGCTCGATGCCGTATTCGTCTTTCAGGATGTTTTTCAGTTCCTGGGCTTCGAGAAGGGTCAGACCTACGATCTCTTCAGCCAGTTTTTTCAGATCAGCCATTTGCTTTTTTCCGTTTCAGATATGTTGTGTTCCAGCGTGTCCGTGCAGTTTTCACACGCCTCACAATTGCAGTTCGTTCATGCCGCCTCGGCGCGATCCTCGATGGTCGAGAGGATCCCGGCGATGTTGGAAGCAGGTGCGCCAATCGCGCCGGCGATGTTGGAAGCCGGGGCACCGATGCTCGACACGATCTGAGCGATAAGCTCGTCACGCGACGGCATGGCAGCCACGGCCTTGACACCGGCCGGATCAAGAGCGGTCCCGCCCATGGCACCCCCAAGGATGACAAGCTTGTCATTGTCCTTGGCAAAGGCTTCTGCGACTTTCGCCGCAGCAACCGGGTCCTCGGAATAGGCGAGAACGGTCATTCCCTTGAGCAGATCCCCAATGCTTTCGGCGGGGGTGCCCTCAAGAGCGATTTTGGCGAGCCTGTTCTTGGCAACACGTACAGCACCCCCGGCTTCGCGCATGCGATTCCGGAAATCCTGCATTTCTGCAACTGTAAGACCTGCGTAATGTGCAACGACAATCACGCCAGAGTCCGCGAAGATTTGGCCGAGTTCAGCGACCACTGCTTCTTTTTGGGCTCTATCCACAGTCTTGCTCCAGTCAATGGAGGGGCTTGCCCCTCCGGCTCAGATTTGCCGGGCGAACCCGGCGCTTAGGGTCCTTATTACGGGTCCCTCCCAAATCGCCCGAGAGCAAAGCCCCGAGGTCGAATTTGTTCGCTTCCCGTCTCAGGCAGGAATTATGGCTTGTCACCACCCGCCTTCTCGGACGTCGGACGGGCCGCATGGCCCGCCCCTTTCCCCACCCCGAAGGGCAGGAAAATTCTCATTCGCCGGTCGCGCTTGCGATATCGACGCTGACACCCGGCCCCATGGTGGAGCTGAGCGAAATCTTTTTCATATAGGCGCCCTTGGCACCCGACGGACGGGCCTTTTGCACCGCGTCGATGAATGCGCGGACGTTTTCGACCAGCTTTTCCTCGTCGAAAGATGCCTTGCCGATGCCGGCATGAACGACACCCGCCTTTTCGGCCTTGAACTGCACTTCGCCACCCTTGGCCTTTTCAACGGCTTCCTTCACATCCATCGTGACGGTGCCGACACGGGGGTTCGGCATCAGGTTGCGCGGGCCCAGGATCTTGCCCAGACGGCCGACGATCGGCATCATGTCAGGGGTTGCGATGCAGCGATCGAAATCAAGCATCCCGCCCTGGATCTGTTCGGCCAGATCTTCGGCGCCAACGATATCGGCACCTGCGGCCCTGGCCTCGTCAGCCTTGGCATCACGGGCGAAAACGGCGACGCGCATGGTCTTGCCGGTGCCGTTGGGCAGGGCAACGACGCCACGCACCATCTGGTCGGCATGGCGCGGATCGACGCCCAGATTGACGGCGATCTCGACGGTTTCGTCGAATTTCGCGGTCGCATTATCCTTGATCAGCTTGACGGCCTCTTCGACTGTCAGGTTTTCCTTGCCCTTGACGGCCTCGCGGATCGCCTTGGTTCTTTTACCGAGCTTTGCCATGACGATTATCCTTTCACCTCGATACCCATCGAGCGGGCCGAACCGAGGATGATCTTCATCGCCGCCTCGATATCATTCGCGCTGAGATCTTTCATCTTGGTCTCGGCGATCTCGCGCACCTGCTTGAGGGTAACCGAACCCACGACTTCGCGCGCAGGGTTGTTTGCGCCCGATTTCAGGCCGGCAGCCTTTTTCAGCAGGTAAGACGCCGGGGGCGTCTTGATGTCCATGGTGAAGGATTTATCAACGTAATAGGTGATAATGGTCGGGCACGGCGCGCCCGGTTCCAGATCCTGCGTCTTGGCGTTGAATGCCTTGCAGAATTCCATGATGTTGATGCCGCGCTGACCCAGGGCAGGGCCCACGGGCGGCGACGGGTTGGCTTGACCTGCAGGAACCTGCAGCTTCATCGTGCCAGCGACTTTCTTGGCCATGATGGCCTCCTCTTGCTCCGGCCGTCGGGGCGCGTCCCCTCGGGCCATGTTGGCGCGGTGCGGTTCGGATCACGCGTGACCCTGGCCTCCCGCAGACACAACACGTCAGGTCTGTTTGCTGACCTGCGTGTATTCCAGTTCGACCGGGGTTGCCCGGCCAAAAATCGAAACCGACACCTTGAGGCGGGCATTTTCCTCGTCCACATCCTCGACCATGCCGGTAAATCCTTCGAACGGACCATCGGTCACGTTCACGGTCTCGCCAACCTCGTAGGAAATCAGCGACCGGGGCGATTCGGCACCTTCCTCGACCTGGTTCAGAATCACCGCGACCTCGCTGTCGCGCATCGGCGTCGGGCGACCCTGCTGGCCAAGAAACCCGGTCACGCGATTGATCGAGTTGATCAGGTGATAGCCGCGGTCGGTCATCTCCATGCGCACCAGCACGTAGCCGGGCATGAAGCGGCGCTCGGACTTGACCTTCTTGCCCTTGCGCACCTCGATCACCTCTTCGGTGGGCACAAGAACCTCGACGATCTCGTCCTGCAGGCCAGCCTGTTCGACAGCTTCCTTGATCTGCTCGGCGATCTTTTTCTCGTAATTCGAGAGGACGCTTACCGAGTACCACCTTAATGCCATGTTGCCCGTTACCTCTCGATCAGCAGACAAGCCTGCCAGATTTCACCTAGTTTTCAGCGCCTTGCGCCCCAGCAGCCTCAACAAAAAACAGCGCGCATACCGAATCGATGCACGCCTTTGTTCAGGGTGATGTTGCCTCTACCGCGTGAATCGTTTCAATTCAAGGGGCTGCATCGCATTTTTTCGCGCGCCCCATCACTCAACCCCTGCGGCCTTTCAGCCGAAAAGCCCCAGGATGGTCGTAAGACCCAGCCGCACGATCTGGTCGACCAGGAAGAAAAAGACCGACGCAATACCCGCCATGACGAATACCATCAGGGTCGTGACCATGGTTTCCCGGCGAGAAGGCCAGACGACCTTGGATACCTCGGCGCGAACCTGCTGAATGAATTGCAATGGGTTGGTTCTTGCCATCGGATTCTTTCTCCTGCTTGCGGCGGGCCCCTGCCCGACCGCGCTTCATTTACGAAACCGCACGCGGAATTACAAGTGCATCCCGGAAGCGCGGCCAAAGTGACGAAATGAAACTGGCGGGACGCGCCGGATTGGGCTTGCAGTGCGCCGGATCACATCGCTAACTGTCGGCATGAACTCACTGCGCACAAGAAATGATCGGAGCCCCGCATGAAACTCGGCATCTTCTTTCTGGTCCTCGGATATTTTCTCAGCCAGTTCTATCGCTCCTTTCTGGCGGTGCTGACACCGGTTCTGGCAACGGATATCGGGGCGCAACCTGCCGATCTGTCCTTTGCCTCGGGGCTGTGGTTTCTGGTCTTTGCCGCAATGCAGATCCCCGTGGGCTGGGCGCTTGACCGCTTCGGCCCACGTCTGACGACCTCGGTTCTGTTGCTGCTGGGCGGCGGCGGCGGGGCGATCGTGTTTGCGCTGGCACAGGGGCCGGGGGCGGTGCAGCTGGCGATGGCGCTGTTCGGCCTTGGGGGCGCGCCGGTGCTGATGGGATCCTATTACATCTTTGCGCGCATGTATCCCCAAGCGATGTTCGCAACACTTGCCGGCGCGATGATCGGCTTTGGCTCGGCCGGCAATCTGGTTGCATCGGCCCCGCTTTCCTGGGCCGTCAACAATTTTGGCTGGCGTGAAACGATGTGGGGGCTGGCAGTCGTCGCCGCCCTTGTCGCCGTGGCGCTGCTGGCCGCCTTGCGCGACCCCCCACGGCAAGCCGACGAGGCCCAGGCCAAGGGTTCCCTGTTGAGCCTGGTCACGAATCGCGATCTGTTCGTGCTGTTTCCGCTGATGCTGTTCAACTATGCGCCCGCGGCGGGGCTGCGGGGCCTGTGGGCGGGGCCATATTTCCGCGATGTCTTCGGGCTTGACCAGACCGGCATCGGCAATGCCACCCTGGCGATGGCCATTGCCATGGCGCTGGGGAATTTCATCTACGGCCCGGCAGAACGTCTGTTCGGATCGAAAAAACGCGTCGTGCTGGGGGGAAACCTGCTGGGGGCTGCGCTGCTGATCGTGCTGTGGGCAAAGCCCGACATGGGCTGGATGTCCTCGGTGATCCTGTTCACGGCGATCGGCTTTTTCGGGGCTTCCTTCCCGGTGATCATGGCGCATGGGCAACTGTTCATGCCGCGCCACCTGACGGGGCGAGGCATTACCCTGCTGAACCTGTTCGGGGTCGGCGGCGTCGCATTGATGCAGTTCCTGACCGGGCTTATGGCCGGATCCCTGCCAAGGGGCCAAGCCGCACCTGCGGATTTCTATGGCCAGATATTCCTGCTGTTCGGCCTCAGCCTGCTGGTGGGCTGCGTGATCTATGCCTTCAGCCGCGAACCCTATATCGAGGCCCCCTCGAAGGGTAACGGGACAGATTGATCGGGAACGCACTGGCAGGGGTTGAGGGACTCGAACCCACGACCTACGGTTTTGGAGACCGTCGCTCTACCAACTGAGCTAAACCCCTGTGGCCGGTGCGAGAAGTGACATACGCAAGCCGCGCGGCCATTGCAAGACGGAATTCCCCGATCAAGGCCCTGGCTGCCGCCCCGTCACGGCGCGATGATCGCACCCACCAGCAGCAGCCGGGTCATCGCGGTCGCCTGCCGACCCAGCAGACGCAGCCCCAGCCAGATCAGCCACAAGCTCATCAAGGCCAGAGGAAGCCCGTCAAACAGCACCCAGACCCAATAGTGCAGCGTGCCGTGTTGTTGCGCCATATAGGCCAGGTTGCGGGCAAACCCGCTGGCCGAAACAATCGCGGCATCGGTTGCGATACGAAATTCCGCCTTGTCCTGCAAATGTGTCACCAGCGCCTGCGCCTGCTCGGCAGTGCTATGGGTGAACAGGAACAGCGCAGTCACCATCCCCGCCCCGGCAATGACAGGCAGGGATGCCCGAACCAGTGCCTGCCCTGTTCCAGGACGGGCCAGATACAGGTCGAAGGCAAGAAGCATCAAAAAATAGGGCAGCATGTTTTCATGCACCAATACCCCGATCAACGCGGCCACGACCTTCAGCGCAACCGACAGACGGCGGCGCGGGTCAAGTGACAGCGCCGCCACGATTTTCAGCAAATCCTGTTGCCGCCTGCCTGTCATGCCCCCGTCTTTTTTCAGGGGTTATCGCAAGGCGGCCGACGGGCTGTCAACAATCACGCCGGCAAGAACATTGGCACATCAGCCACAAAAATGGGGCCGCCCGCAAGGACGACCCCTTTGTCTTGTCACGCCGGCAATCTGCGCGGCAGGTCAGTCTGCCTTACTCGATGACCTTTGAGACGACGCCCGAACCGACGGTGCGGCCGCCTTCGCGGATGGCAAAGCGCAGGCCCTCTTCCATGGCGATCGGGGCGATCAGCTCGACTGCGAATTTCA
>JAUZRU010000122.1 GCA_030950185.1 Paracoccaceae bacterium
GAGAATTTACCGGACGTATGGCGCTGGTGACATTTGTCGGCTTTTTCATCGCCATCATCGGCGTGAATGCCGCCATGAGCTATTTCGCCATCAACACATTCCCGGGGCTGGAAGTCCACAATACCTATGTTGCCAGCCAGCAATTCAACGGGCGCCTCAAGCAACAGCTTGAACTGGGCTGGAACAGCAACCTGCGCTATGATGGCAAGGTTCTCAAACTCGAACTGTTCGACAGGAACGGCCAACCGGCACCGGTCGACAAGATCTTTGCCACCATCGGAAGGGCAACCACCGACCGATTCGACAAGAAACTTGCCCTCAAATCGGACGGCAAGGTGTTTTCCCAGAAAATCGATCTGGCCCCCGGAAAATGGGAGGTCCGCTTTGTCGCCATGGCCGCCGATGGGACGGAATTCCACCAACGCAAGCATGTAATCGTGAAACCCTGACAGATGTCACCCCAGGCCCTGCCCCGACCGGCGGTTTGCCCCGCCTGCACAGTCCCCGCCCCGGATGTTACCCCCGCTGACGCCGAAAAGCCGGGCGACATCATCCTGTCGCTGCCGACAATCCATTGTGCTGGCTGCATCTCGACGGTCGAGAAAGGTCTTGCCCAGGTCAAGGGCGTACGGGACGCGCGGGTCAACCTGTCACTCAAACGGGTCAGCATATCGGCCGACGCTGGCATCTCGGCCGAGCAGCTTGTCAAGGCTGTCGAGGCGCTGGGATATGAGGCTCATGAACTTGACCCTGCCCTGCTGGCGGAAAGCAAGGGCGACAAGGTCGGGCGCAACCTGTTGATGCGCCTTGCCGTGGCCGGCTTTGCGGTGATGAACGTCATGCTGCTGTCGGTCGCGGTATGGTCGGGGGCCGAGGCGGCAACCCGTGACCTGTTGCACTGGTTCTCGGCCATGATCGCCTTGCCTGCCATCGCGTTTTCGGCACAACCCTTCTTTGCCAATGCATGGTCGGCACTGAAAGCGCGCAAGCTGAACATGGATGTGCCCATTTCGCTTGCAATCCTGCTGGCCGCTGGCATGTCCCTGTATGAAACGACCCAAAGCGGCGAACACGCCTATTTCGATGCCGCGCTGTCGCTGACCTTCTTTCTTCTGGCTGGCCGCTATCTGGACTATCGCACCCGCGCAAGCGCGCGCTCGGCAGCACAAGAGCTTGCCGCGCTCGAGGTTCCGCGCGCTATCAAGCTGGTGGCAGGCAACGAAACCCTCGTGCCTGTCAGCGAGCTGATCCCCGGCGACATCGTTGTTGTCAAACCGGGCACCCGTGTTCCCGTTGATGGTCAGGTGCTGACTGGCGAAAGCGAAGTTGACCGTGCTTTCCTGACGGGCGAAAGCCTGCCGGCATATGTCGGCCCCGATGCCGAGTTGCGGGCAGGCGAAATCAACCTCACAGGTCCGCTGACCATGCGCGTCACGGCACAGGCCAAGGATTCGACCCTGCAAAAGGTCGCCAATCTCGTGGCGCTGGCAGAAACCTCGCGCAACCGATACACATCGTTGGCCGACCGGGCTGCCGCCATCTATGCGCCGGGGGTTCATCTGCTGGCCCTGCTGGCCTTTGTCGGATGGTACTGGTTTGGCGGCGATCTGCGCCCGGCCCTGAATATCGCGATATCCGTTCTGATCATCACCTGCCCCTGCGCGCTGGGGCTCGCTGTCCCGGCGGTCACCACCGCGGCAAGCGGGCGGCTGTACCGGCGCGGGATCTTGCTGAAAAGTGGCACCGCGCTGGAACGTCTGGCCGAGGCTGACACGGTAATTTTCGACAAGACCGGAACGCTTACGCTGGGACGGCCCAGGCTTGATGATGCGCAGCTGATCCCGACCGACCGGTTGCTGATCGCGGCTGCGCTGGCCCGAACCAGCAACCACCCTCTGGCAAAGGCGCTGGTCGAGGCGGCCGGCGACAAGCTCGACAGCGGCGACTTGCCCGGACTGACCGACATACGCGAGGTTCCCGGCTATGGGATCGAGGCCACGCTGGACGGAGAACCTGTTCGCCTGGGGCGCCCCGAATGGGTAGGGGTCGAGCCACCCGACACCACCGCAACCTGCCTGAAGATCGGGGAACAGGAACCGACCGTGTTCCGCTTTACCGACGCGCTGCGCCCCGGGGCCGCGCCGCTTGTTGCACAGCTGAAGGAAATGGGTTTCGACATTCATCTTGTAACCGGCGACAGCCCCAAAGCCGCCGAACAGGTCGCCCGGGAACTCGGGATCGACAATGTCCTTGCCGGGGCCGTCCCCGAAGACAAGATCGCGGCAGTCGACAAGCTGGCCGCCCAGGGGCGCAAGGTGTTGATGGTCGGCGACGGGCTGAACGACACCGCCGCGCTTGCCAGGGCGCATGTGTCCATGTCTCCGGCCTCGGCCCTGGATGTGGCGCGCGTGGCGGCGGATATCATCATACTGGGGCAGGATTTCGCCGTGATCTCTGAAGCGGTCGAAACCGCGCGGGCGGCGCGCAGCCGGATCAAGGAAAACTTTGCGCTCGCAGCCATCTACAACTTGATCGCGGTGCCAATCGCACTGGCCGGGCTTGCCACACCCCTGCTGGCGGCCCTTGCCATGTCGGCCTCATCCATTACGGTAACCCTAAACTCCTGGAGGCTGCGCTGAATCATGAACGTCATCGCCTATCTCATACCGATTTCGATTTTCATGGGGGGCGTCGGACTGGCGGGGTTCTTCTGGATGCTCAGAAACGGGCAGTTCGACGACCCCGAAGGCGATGCCAACCGTATTCTGAGAACCGACTACGACGATCACCCCAAGGAATGACCCCCCTGCCCTTCGGGGCTATCCCGTCGGCCCGATGACCTGGCATGTCTTGCGCCATATCAACAGGCGCGAGCAGGCCCTCTTGGCCCGCCCCTCGGTCAGACCCACGAATTGCGCCTGGAACCTTCCCTTGCGCAGCACGACCTTGCGCAACGCGCCATCCAGCGAAGACAGGTCCTCGAGCGCGGTACGCAGCAGCACCTTTTCGGCCTGTGTGCGTGTGGGATAGGCCCCCATGAAGATCGACCATCCCCGCCCCCCCGAAGAGGACATCCGCGTCACGACCCGTTGGCCATCATCCCTGATCGCAAATCGAGGCGTGGGCGCGGGCTGCGCAATCCTTTGTCGCCGCGAATCAGTTTCAGACGATGCCACCGCCGCCGAAACCGCCCGATTGATCGCGCGTTTCATCGGGTCTGTCTGAACCGTCATGACCGGGCGAATCTGCTGGCGCACCGGTCGGGGCATGGGGCGCGGGCTGCTTTTGACGGCCGATGCCACCAGCACCTTTTTCGGTGCGCCGTAAACCGGCAGTGGAGGGGGAATGATGGGCGCCCGGGCCGGCGCGCGCCGGAATCCCAGATCCAGAAGTCTGGCCATCTTCTTGTTGCGCTGCGCAACCGAACGCCCACCGAATTCGGCTGCGATGATCCGTTTCTGCCCATGCCTTGCGGACGCAACCAGATTGAACCCGGCCGCCTGGGTATATCCCGTCTTGATCCCGTCCGCCCCCCTGTAGGCGGCAAGAAACTTGCGGTTCGTGTTGTGGAAAGTCTTGCCCGCGGCAGTTTCCTTCCGGCGCGAAAAAAGGCCGTAATACTGGCGGTAATGATAGAACAGGGCGCGCCCCAGGATTGCCATGTCGTGGGCAGTCGAGCGATGACCCGCCTGGGTCAGGCCATTGGCGTTTCTGAAGGTCGTGCGGGTCATTCCCAAAGCCCGCGCAGTTCGGTTCATGCGCCGTGCAAATGCAGCCTCGGAACCGGAAATCGCCTCGCCTATTGCCGTGGCTGCGTCATTGGCTGACTTGATTGCGGCCGCCCGGATAAGATCGCGCAACCGCACCTTCTGGCCCGCATGCAACCCCAGATGCGACGGCGGCTCGGCCGCAGCATTGCGAGAGATGGACACCTTTGTATCAAGGGTGATCTCGCCGTTCTTGATCGCCTCGAAGGCGATATACAGCGTCATCATCTTGGTCAATGACGCGGGATGCAGGCGTGTATCGGCGTTCTTGGAATACAGAACCCTACCGTCGCGCATGTCCATGACAAAGGCGGCATAAGGCGCAGCGCCAGCGCTCGCTGCCGTCAAAAGAACGGCGCACGCAAGGAAGACCCCGCTCAATACCTGCCTCAACATCGGTAGCTCCGACGATATTACTGCCTCGGTGGCCGCGTTTTCGCGGTCTCGTGATTAGCCCCAAGCCTAGCATGTGATTGCGGCCGCGAAAAACCCTTTTCTTCAGCCATCCGCACAAAATTCAGCCTGGGCTGCGTGGACCCCATCAAAGCATCCCGCCGCGGGCATCCCCATGCAACACCGAAATCAACGGATGTTGAAAATGCACAATTCACTTTCCCGAAACAGTGAAGTATATTCAACCACCAAAAAGACGACTCTGATGGAGGCGCGCGGTGGATCCGCTGGCGATCACATGCTCGGGCGACAAGAATGACGAAGGCGATACCGCCGTCGTCACCAAGACGCGTACGAAGACCAAGCGCCCGCCGATGTACAAGGTTCTGCTGCTGAACGACGACTATACCCCGATGGAATTTGTCGTTTACGTTCTGGAGCGCTTCTTTGGCATCTCGCATCAGCAGGCCGTCGACATCATGCTGACCGTCCATAACAAGGGCGTTGCGGTGGTTGGCGTCTATTCCTACGAGGTTGCCGAAACCAAGGTTGCGCAGGTGATGGAACTTTCCCGCCGCAACCAGCACCCGCTGCAATGCACCATGGAAAAGGAATAGGCCCTTTCCGGCCTCGATCATGGCTCTTTCCCGTCTTGATATTGCGCTTGGCCAGCAGGGCCTGGATTTGCCGGTGGCCGGGGAAATCGGTATCCTGCGGGCAGATGAAACCCAGGACTATTCTGCCCTGCCCGCCGACCGGTTGAGGCTTTTCAACAGTTTTCGGCCAAGTTTCGATGCCCTGCAAGGCCAGGGTTACAGGGTCGCAGCGCAGCCGGAAGGAAAATTCGCTGCCATGATGGTGCATGTGACACGTTCCAAGGCCGAAACGCTGGGCCTTGTCGCCAGCGCGCTGTCGCTTTGTCAGGCGGGGGGAACAGTCATGGTCGATGGCCCCCGCAAGGACGGCATCGATTCCGTTCTCAAGCATTGCCGCAAATTTCTGGAAATCGATCAGGTCGTGGTCAAGAACCATGGCCGGATGTTCTGGATGACTCGCCCCGAAACCCTGCCCGACGAAATACTCGACTGGAAACGCGGGCTTGAACTGTCGCGCAACAGCGACGGGTTTCTGACCGCACCGGGAATGTTTTCCAGCGAGCATATAGACGCCGGATCGGCCCTGCTGGCCGAACATTTCGACGACCGCCTTTCGGGCCATATTGCCGATCTGGGGGCCGGTTGGGGCTGGCTGGCGGTACGGGCGCTCAAGGCTGGTGGCAACGCAATCGAACAGATCGACCTGTATGAGGCTGAAGATCGGGCACTAGAGGCCGCGAAGGCGAATATCACCGATGAACGGGCCCGTTTTTTCTGGAGCGATGTCACCAAGCTGACCCCTGCGGCCCGATATGATGCGATCATTTGCAACCCGCCATTTCATCAGGGCCGCGCGGCAACGCCCTCGCTGGGGCTGGAATTCATCACCATGGCGCGAAAGCTCCTGAAACCGGGCGGATCCCTCTGGCTGGTCGCCAACCGGCAGCTTCCTTATGAAAACACGCTGGCCGCATCATTTGCCCGTCTGACGCCGCTGGCAGAAAATGCGCAGTTCAAGGTGGTTCTGGCCTCGAAGCCGATTACCGGAACCACACGACCCGAACAGCGGACAAGCAGATCGATCCGCAGAAACCGATAGAAAGAGGGAACAGTCATGTCCTTTTCACTTGTGGGCAAATGCGCAATCGTGACCGGCGCAGCCAATGGCGTCGGGCTGGCCATTGCCCGCCATTTTGTCAGCCAGGGCGCCAAGGTCATGTTCACCGACATGGACGAGGACCGGCTGGCCCTCGAAGTCGAGGCCATCAGCGGGGACAAGGGCGAGGCACGTTTTTTCGCCGGCGACCTGCGCGAGCGGCTGACGCTGAACAACCTGCTGTCAGCCACCCTTGACGAATTCGACCGCGTGGACATTCTGGTCAACGCCGCACGTCAGGTCATGCAGTCCGACCCCCTGAACCCGGATGACGATGCCTTCGAGACCATGCTCGAACAGAATGTCATGACATCGTTGCGGCTCAGTCAGATCATCGCCAAGCGCATGATCAAGCAGGCCCGCGACGAGGGGCAAGGCGAAGGCACCATCGGGGCGATCATCAATCTCAGCGCCATCGCCGCCCGTCGCGCCCACCCTGCGCTCATGTCCTATTCGGTGGCATCTGCCGCGCTGGATCAGCTTACCCGCTCGCTGGCAGTCGCCCTTGCCGAATACAGGATCAGGGTCAATGCGGTCGCCATCGGCAGCGTGATGAGCGCAAGTTTGCGCAACACGCTGAAAAGCCACGCCGATCTGCGCAACCGCCTGATCGACGCAACCCCCCTGGGCCGTATAGGCGAAGCCGACGAGGTTGCCGAAGCCGTGCAGTATCTGGCCTCGGAAAGTTCATCCTTTGTAACCGGGCAGATCCTTACCGTCGATGGCGGGCGCACCCTGATCGACCCCGTCGATCTGGCGGTTCACTGACAACATCAAAAAACCCGGGCTTGGCACCCGGGCTTTTGCAACACGGTATTCACGGCCCTTCAGCCCTGTTCGTCGTCGTCCTGATCTTCGTTGGGCAGGTTGAACAGGCTGTCCGCATCCAGATGCTCGGCCTTTTCCTTGGCCTCTTCTTCCTGGGTCAGGCTGAAATTTTCCAGCCCCGCAATATTTGCCGGCATCTTGGGTTCGGCTTCCATCTGCAAGGACTGTTCGGTCGAAACCAGTTTGCGGCGCTCTTCGTCGGTCATCACCTCGCCGGCCTTGGCCTTTTTCGCAGCCGCCTTGCGCACGGCCTCGTCCAGCTCGGTCTGTTTGCACATGCCAAGTGCCACGGGATCGACCGGCTTGATATTGGCCATATTCCAGTGGGTGCGCTCGCGGATCGACTGGATGGTTGGTTTGGTGGTGCCAACCAGCTTGGAAATCTGGCTGTCGGTCAGCTCGGGGTGGAACTTGACCAGCCAGGCAATGGCGCTGGGGCGATCCTGACGTTTGGACAGCGGCGTATAGCGCGGGCCCTTGCGCTTTTTCTCGCCCTCGGCGGCCGGGTTGTATTTGAGTTTCAGCTTGTAGGCCGGGTCTTTTTCGGCGCGCTCAATCTCGGCGCGATCAAGCTGGTTGTTGGCGATCGGATCGAAACCCTTGATGCCGACAGCCACCTCGCCATCAGCGATGCCCTGGACCTCGAGCTCGTGCAGGCCACAGAAATCGGCGATCTGCTTGAAGGTCAGGGTAGTGTTGTCCACAAGCCAGACAGCGGTGGCTTTCGCCATGATGGGCAGGGCCATGAGAATTCCTCCGATAAAACACAACTTCCCCGATCGGTGAAACCGGTTGCGTCAGCGCCGCATATTGCCGTTTTCGTGGGGGGATTGGGCCGTATATAGTCGGCTGTCAGGGAAAAGGGAAGAGGATAATGACGCAACGCCCGCTGATCATCGCGATGCTTGTCGGCGCGGTTTTGTCGCTGTCCGTGCTAGCGCTGTCATGGTCGCTGGGCTGAAGCCGTGCAGCGGGGGCCAGCCCCCGCCCCCCCGGAGTATTTGAACAAAGAAGAAGGGGCCGGCGGTTCGGCCTCAGATGATCGAAAGCACGATCTTGCCGATATGACCGGCGCTTTCCAGCCGCTCGTGCGCCGCTGCTGCCTGTTCCAGCGGGAAGGTCGAATCCATCACCGGAGCGATGGTGCCGGCATCAAGCAACGGCCAGACTTCACTGCGCAGCTGTTCGGCAATGCGGGCCTTGGCAAGGTCGCTTTGCGGGCGCAGGGTAGAGCCGGTGACTGCAAGGCGGCGCGCCATGATCTGGGCAAAGTTCAGCTCGGCCCTGGGGCCGCCAAGAAAGGCGATCATGACCAGCCGGCCGTCATTGGCCAAGGCGCGGATATTGCGCGGGATGTAGTCACCCCCCACCATGTCGAGGATCAGATCGACGCCGCGCCCGCCGGTTGCCTGACGCACGGCCTCGACAAAATCGACCTCGCGGTAATTGATGGCGAGTTCCGCCCCCAGGGCGCGGCAGGTCGCGCATTTTTCGTCGGATCCGGCGGTGGTGAACACACGCGCGCCCTTTGCGCGGGCGAGCTGGATGGCGGTGGTGCCGATGCCTGAGCTGCCCCCGTGAACGAGGAAGGTCTCGCCAGCACGCAGCCCGCCGCGCATGAACACGTTGCTCCAGACGGTGAAATGGGTTTCGCACAGGGCGGCCGCGCGGGTCATGTCCATGCCCTCGGGCAGGCGCAGGGCGTGGTCCTGATGGGTCAGGGCATATTCGGCGTAACCGCCACCGGGCAGCAATGCACAAACGGCATCGCCCTCGCGCCAGCGGGTCACGCCGGGCCCTGTCGCTGCAACGATGCCGGCGCCTTCGAGGCCGGGCAGGTCGCTGGCACCGGGGGGTGGCGCATAGGCGCCCGCGCGTTGCAGCGCGTCAGGCCGGTTGACGCCTGCGGCATGCAGGCGGATCACGATCTGGCCGGGGCCGGGGGTGGGAACCGGGCGTTCGACAGGCTTCAGCACCTCGGGCCCGCCAGGTTCGGCAATCTCGATGGCGCGCATCACCTCAGGAAGTCTTGTCATTTTCAGGCTCGTCTTGCTGTGGTTTCACATATCCGGGCAGGTCTTCGCGGGGGCTGGCCGAAGGGGCCTGAATACGGTCGAGCCACTTCCCCGGCCCACGCATCAACCCCTGAAACAGGGGATTGGCCCGCGCCTTGCCCTTGAATTTTTCAAACTGCATGACATCCCCGATGCGGCGATCGAGAAAGGCCCATGTATCGGCATTGCCCTCGGACTGATCACCCAGCCAGAACAGAAGGGTCGAGGAATAGACTGCCGACAGAATCGCGCGCTTGGAATACCAGTTCAGGTCACGAGAGGTGTCGCCCAGAGTTTTCCAGATCAGATCGGCCGTGCCCCAGATCAGACGGGCACCTTCGGCGGCGTGGGCGGGCATGGCAAAGAAGGTGGTCGAGCGGCGCGCAACCTCGCGATCATCGATTGCCTCGATCCGCCAGCGCACCAGCGCCGCGACGCGCTGGCTGTAGCGCATGGATGACAGGTTTTCCCGTTGGGCGCGTTCCACCATCGCGCGGTCACCGCGGCGGTGATATTCGATCGCGAGGTCCAGCGCGCCACGAGGGCAGGCAAGGCGGGCGAGCGCCTGATCCAGCCCCGAATCATTCAGCGCAGCGCGAAAGGTGGTGTCGCTCCAGCCGTCAAAGGGTATATGGGCCAGCGCCGCATCAAGCAGGTGACAGCGGGTTCTGGAAAGATGATCCTCTTCGGTCTTTTGCGCGTTTTCGGGCATCAACCCCTCCATCCAATGATCCGGCTGTGGACAAGCGTGGATCGCCTTGCTATATCGCCACTTCCTGCAATATCCGGAAACTCTTGCTTAGAAAGGTGGTGACACCACATGCAGGTACAGGTTCGTGACAACAATGTCGATCAGGCGCTTCGTGCGCTCAAGAAAAAACTGCAGCGCGAAGGCGTATTTCGTGAAATGAAGCTTCGGCAGCATTACGAAAAGCCTTCCGTCCGGCGGGCCCGCGAAAAGGCCGAGGCCATTCGCCGTGCGCGCAAGCTGGCCCGTAAAAAGGCCCAGCGCGAAGGGCTGCTGTAAAGCGGTTTTTTCGCGACAGTCGAACCGGCGGGTCACCCCGCCAAATGTTGACCCCCGAGGCCCGGCCCCGGGGGTTTTACATATGCAACCGGCGCAAGAGCCACAATCGCGCTGCCCGCAACCCTTCAGTCGTTTTCGTAAATCGTTCTCGTCTCGACGCCGGGGAGCTTGGCAAAATCCTTCATGGTTCTTTTTGGGGAAAAGCTGACCGAAATGTTTTCAAAGCCGGGCAGTTTGTGGAGGATCGTGGTCACGCTGTTGGCGCAGAAACCGCCGGGAACCGGCCCGTAATTCTTGGCCAGATCATAGGCCTTTTGCGCCACTTCGCGGGAAACGATCTTTTTCTGCAGCACGACATGCCATTCTTTTCTGGCATGAAATCCGTAATAGGCGCGCAACACGGCGGGATTCATTCCATAGACGAAATCGTTGCGTTCAGGCGCGTATTGGTACTTGAAATTGCCCGCAGGGTCG
>JAUZRU010000123.1 GCA_030950185.1 Paracoccaceae bacterium
CGGGTCTATCTCGGCGAGGATTTCAAGTTGAACTGATCATGGCAATGAAACAGGGACTCAGGGTCAGCCAGAAACAACACCTGGCGCTGACCCCTTCCTTGCGCAGCTCTATCGCCATCCTGCGCATGTCATCGTTGGAACTGGCCGAACACATAAAGGCGGAACTGGCCGAAAACCCGGTTCTGATCGAGGCCACACCGGAACGGGAATCGCCGCGCACAGGCCACACGCAGCCGGATATTTCAACCCTGCCACAACAGCGCGGGCTGATCGAAGAGTTGCATGCCCAGATTTCCCTGAGCCGGGCACCCGAAATCATCCGCAACATCGCGATGTTCCTTGCCGCGGATCTAAGCGAAGAGGGCTATCTTTCAGACAGCGACGAAAACCTCGCCGAAATGCTGTCGGTTTCCCTCGACCAGCTGCGCCAGGGGATTTCCCTGCTGCAAAAATGCGAACCCGCCGGTATCGGCGCGCGCGACCTGCGTGAATGCCTTGACCTGCAGCTTGCCGCCAGGGACGTCGCTGAAGAAACACGTCGCCTTGTGATCAACAACATCAAACTGTTTTCCCGACGCGACTGGGGCAGGTTGAAAAAACTGACCGGCCTTTCGGAACAGGAATTGCACCGGCTTGCCCGGCTTCTGAAATCGCTTGACCCGCGACCGGGCGCCACCGTCACGCGGCAAACCACCGTATATCTGCAACCTGATCTGCGGGTTTATACGGATGATGCCGGCATGCTGGCGGTCGAGCTGGTCAACTCGACCCTGCCCCGCCTGCAGATTGATCAGGCGCTCATCCACAACGCCGGCAAAGACGATACCGACGCGCAGGCCTTTTTCCAGAGTCGGGCCGAAAGGGCGCGCGCATTGATTCGGGCGATCAACGCCAGATCATCCACCTTGTTGCGAATTGGACAGGCGATTGTAGAAAACCAGCCACAGTTTTTTCTGCAAGCAGACGGCCCGTTAAAGCCGCTGACCCGGGCCTCTCTTGCACATACGCTTTCGCTGCACCCCTCGACCGTCACTCGCGCATTGGCCGGCAAGGCGCTGGAATGTTCCAGGGGCGTTTTTCCGCTTGGCTTCTTTTTTCCCAACGCGCTCAAGGCACTTGATGGCGAGGGGGTTGTTTCTTCCGCCGAGGTTCAGAAAATGATTCGCGGGCTGGTTGCGCGGGAAACCGCCGATTCGGTGCTTTCTGATGAGGATATAGTTACCCTTTTGAGGGAAAGCGGTGTTGACATAGCACGCAGGACTGTAGCCAAATACAGGCAATGCCTGAACATCCCGACCTCATTTCAGCGTCGCCGGTCAAAGAGAAATCTTTGACGGTCGCGTCTGAGCGAACCTGCCCGACGGCAAGGCAACATGATTTCAGGCATTGCATCAATATTCCCGACACAAGAAGGAGAAAATCATGCGTTACCAGGTGAGCGGCAAGCAGATCGATATTGGCGAAGCCCTGCGCAAACACGTAGTGGAATCCCTTGGCGATGCCGTGAAAAAATACGCCGAGCGACCTACGGATGCGACCGTGATTTTTTCCCGTGATGCTGCCGAATTCATTTGCGAAATAACCGTTCATCTTTCGACAGGGCTGACAAGCCAGGCCAAGGCCCGTGCCTTTGAAATCTACGAGGCGTTCGACAAGACGTGCGACAAGATTGAAAAACAGATGCGGCGCTACAAGAGACGCCTCAAGGATCACCACAGAAATCGCCAGCAACCGATCGAATCGCTGACGGCCGCGTCCTATATTCTTGCCGAACACGAAGAACAGCCCGAAGACGTCGAAGATTCACAGCCCGTCATTGTGGCGGAAATGGAGACAAAGATAAAAACCTTGTCCGTCGGCGAAGCCGTCATGCAGATGGAGCTTGATCACGCCCCGGTTCTGGTGTTCAAGAACGCTGGAAATAATGGGCTGAATGTGGTTTATCGGCGCGATGACGGCAATATCGGGTGGATCGACCCGAACAGCTGACCGCCGACACCGGCAAAGCGAAATTCCCGAGGCTGGCCCCCTGCCCTGCTGGGGGCCAATCGGCAAAAAAGAAGTATCGACATGAACCTTGAAGCAGTCCTCAAACCCGAGGCAATTCGCGCTGTGGGAAACCCGGCCAGCAAGAAACGCGTGCTTCAGGATATAGCTGCCAGGGCCGCAACCGTTTACGGCATGGATTCCGAGGCCGTCTTCAGCGCCCTTCAGGAACGTGAAAGTCTTGGCCCGACGGGTGTTGGTGAAGGCGTCGCGATTCCCCATGCAAGGGTGGATGGGATAGATTCGGTCTGCGGCGTGTTTTTCAAGCTGGAAAAGCCTGTCGATTACGATTCGGTCGATCGCCAGCCGGTTGACCTGATATTTGCGCTGTTTGCGCCCCATAATTCGGGCGTCGATCACCTCAAGGCGCTGGCCTGCGTATCCCGCCTTTTGCGCGACCCCGCAACAAGGGCAAAACTGCGCGCCAATGACGACGAATCGATCCTGTATGCCATCCTTACAGAAAGCGCTGCCTCGCGCGCGGCCTGAACGGCGTCAAACACCCCAATCATCAAATCCGAAATTCTGGTAATCTGCCGGATAGATCTGACGCGCCAGCTTTTCATGTTGGCGATCATGGATCTCGGCCAGGGGCCAGGGGCACCCTTCCCGGCTGGGCTGCGGGCAGGAAACGGGTTTCAGCCCCGCTTGTGTTTCGATGTCGGCAAGGGCTGCGGGCAATTCGTGTTCCCGAATGATCCGCGACGGGATCACGACCTTGGAGATCCCCTGCAAGGTCGCGCTCTGGCTGGCCCATTCCGGCCTGATGGCTACCCCGGCCTGGCCCGAAATCGCATCCTTCAGAAACGCCAGAAATGACCGGAATCCGATGACATGGACTGCCTTGTCATATCCCGGTGCCGCCGCACCCTTTCGCGGAATCCTTACCAGCCTGCGTTCGACCAGACTGATCCGCAGGCGCTCCAGCTCGGGGCCTAACAGCCGGCAATAGGCCGCATGTGCCCGTTCCAGAGGATGGCTGACGACCGATATTGCAGTGAACCCCGGATGATCCTTCCGCCACTGGCGCAGGATCTTCTGGTTCATTTCCGTGATCACCGAACCGCCCAACTGCGCTTCGTGCGTCTCCAACCAGGTTGCGGTACGCGCGTCCGCAGCCCCCCTGACGGGAAGAAACAGAATGCCGCTTGCCTCGCCGGCGATGTAGTCGGGAACGCCCGCGCCGCGCCTTGGCTCGAAATTTGGGGTCCGACCCAGGTTCAGATAATCGGGCGTGCTTAGCGCGCTAATCATTTCCTCGTGGTTTTCGACCTTGCTTTCCAGCGTGCCGGTATTCTGCTTTTTCAGCGTGGTGTCCAGCGCGTCAATCTGGTGCGCCGAACCCAGGAACCGGGCAAGACCATTCAACACATCGATATCGTGCAAGTCATCGTAATGAATGTAAAAGGCTGTCTGGCCACTTACCTGCAACGCGCGCATGATCCTGATCTGGAATTGCTGCTGTTTCTCAAGACCTTGACGAAACTCATTGTTATCAAACTGAATTTTCTGCTGCTTCCGATGCTTTACATTGGTCAGCTTCCACTGGCCCGTGGCCTCGGCAATCTTGCGCGATACATATGATTCCAGCGGATTACGGGTCAACACCACCTTGGCGCAGCCCTCGTCCGACAGGCAATGTTCCAGAACCCTGGGATCATGGTTGTGAAAGAAACGAAAGCCTGGAATCACCTGTGGGTCAGCGGCACGGATCGCAGCAAGCAAGCCTAACGGATCTTTCTCGCGGGCGGCCAGATCATAGCCCAGCACATCACTTTTCCTCGGCCCGCCAACAAAGACCGGGTTGAACAACTCGCCCCAGCTTTCGAGGTCGGGAAACTGGTTGATATTTGCCTCGAGAAAATTCGAGCCTGTTCGCATTTCTGCGAGAATGATGAAATGGCTGAACCTGCGCGCCGACATCAGCTTATTGCATAAGGCTTGATCCGCGGTGTTTTCGCGCCCGGAATATCATCCAGCGGGAAGTCACCGACAGAGTGGGGATTCATCCCCTCGTTCTTGAGTTTCTGCACAAACCGCCCAAAACCCTGCAGATCCACCAGCCGGGGAACTTCGGTCAGCTTGCGGCTGGCGCCCGGGTCGATTCCGTTCAGAACGGTTTGCAGAACTGGCATCGGATTTTCCACAAACTCGGCCAGCGTCCACAGCTTGACCTGGGCCCTTGTATGAGGCGAGCGCAGCCTTTCTACATGCGCAGCCTCGATAGCCTGATAGCGGGCTGCCACCCGGCGAATACGCCCGAATTCCATATCGGAATGGAACAGGGGCACCGCCCATGCGCCGGTAATGACGTGGATCCGGGCATTTTGATCGCTGGCCAGGAAATTCCCGATCGCCTGCCGGTCTGCCGGGCCGAACTGGAAACACTGATATTCGCCCTGTGTGTTCCAAAGCAGGTTTTCAAGAAAGGCGCGTGGGTTGTAATCCCGCAACTTGCTGCTGCTCGACAGACATCCCGCATAGACCTCGGCACCATCGACGAATTCAGCGCCGCGCTTGCTGAACAGATGCCCGTGAACCCGTGCACCGGTGCGTTTTTCCAGCCATGTCTGGAAGTTTGAAAACAGGTCGGTAAACCCTTC
This sequence comes from Paracoccaceae bacterium, assembly GCA_030950185.1. Taxonomy (GTDB): domain Bacteria; phylum Pseudomonadota; class Alphaproteobacteria; order Rhodobacterales; family Rhodobacteraceae; genus UBA5972. Next base: position 4,650 of record JAUZRU010000123.1, read on the forward strand.
GAACACGCTGTAGGGCGCACATGTCTTCTGGATCGCCCAGAGGTCATGCATCGGAAACCGGCTTTGCGTACGCCGCCCGGCACGGCCACGGGTGCGGCGCAGATTGGCCTGCACGAACACCTTGTCCAACTTGCGGGGGTTTGGTTCGATCCGGGCAAGAGCCTTCATCTCGTTTCCAAGGAACCGGCGATACAACAGATTGGCGCGGGGCCAGATCTTGCGCGCAACAAAACAATCGGATTTTTGCAACAGCTGCAGGTGGTCGTCATAGAACACATGCGGCTTGCCCTGGTTGTCGAACCGCGAAAAAGTCAGCGACCGGCTTTCGATATTGGTCGAATGTTTCCGTACAAGTGATTGGAAATACGACTCATCCGGTATCCAGACCCGGCTGAAATATCGATCGTATTCCTGCCGTTTCGGATCATCCAGAATGGCCGCAAGCGTCTTGCGCGTAAGGCACCACCATTGCGATCCAAGATGCGGCTCGACCCCTTCGGGGATATGGCGCGAATAGCCGACCCTGCGCTGAAGATCGACAAATCGGTCAAACAGGCGGCGATGCCTTTTCCATGAAAACGGGAAATGCAGTGTGAATCTTTCAAGATCCAGCCCACCGACCGTCCAGGTTACCTCTTCGGTCGTGACGGATTCGATGAAATCGGTTTCGGGCCGCTCTGCAAGATAGTCCCGCAGCTCGGCGGCCGGCCGCAGTGGCAGGCATGACCCGCTGGCCAGAAAGACATGATTCACCTCGGGAAATTCGTCCAGCATCAGGCGCGCCGCATCAAGCGTTGCCGCCACGATGGAAAACTCGCCCCAGCCGCAATTTCGACGGGGCGCATAGCGGATATTGGAAAACTTGGCCAAAGAGGCCTTGAGATCATCAAATTCCCGCTGCTCGGCCTTTGCGTCGATATGCAAGACCACCGGCAGATCATTCTGCGCCCAATAGCCTGAAACCTGGGCCGCACGGTCCAGGTTCTGGTGAGCCAGCATAATGAATCCAACCGACAAAAGCCCCTCCTACACCCAGTTCCCCTTTGACATGAGACCGAGGATTTCGAGTTGCCGCCAGTTGATGTATTTCTCGGACCACTTGCACCAGAGGACGGGGGAATCCTCCAGCTGCTCTTTGTAGGCCCGATATTCACGGCTGTTGCCGTAATGCTGACGGCGCTTCAACTCCTCTTCGGTCTTGTCGCTGAGTGTATGGAGAAATTTGGCATGAAGAAGGCAACCTGATGTCTTTTCTCCGCCAGATTCATCGTAAACCAGGTTAAGCCCTCGGGGCAGCAGCATGTGGGTCGAACTGATATAGACATACCGCCTGTTCCACTTGACCAGCGGGATCTTGTTCAGTGCCGGTGCCTTTTTCGGTGCGTTTGGAAAGAACACCCGCGCACGCACGCCGCCCTGGATCCACAGGTTCCTGTATTTCGGATTATGCGAAATCACATAATTCCCGGCGTCGAAATATTGCGCAATTTCAAATGGATTCTGGCCTTCCTTGTACCGCGTTTCATCAATGGGGCCCTTGGGATACATATCCAGAAGCATCGCTCCGAACGACCTGACATTCGACGCATCAAGCCAGTCGGTCAGCGCGCGCAAGGGGCGTGAATCGCAAAACGGATAGACCAGGAATTCATCGACATCGACAACAAGGTTCCAGTGGCCGCTGCCATAACGGAATTGCAGCGCGTTCAGCCAATCGACTCCAAACCGCGCCTGCTTGTATCCATGCAACGTTGTCCAGAGCGAAACATCCGGCTGTTCGCTCAGATATTCACGCGACCCGTCGTCCGAGTCGTTATCAACCATCAGGAAATGGTTGATTCCCAGCTCGCGGTAATATTCCAGAAAATAGGGCAGGCGGACGCGCTCGTTTCGCAGGACGGAAAACAGCAGGATATCATCCTTGCCGATATTGCCGGTGCGGTTGGCAATGCGCCTTAACTGCCGAGACTTGCGCATGAAACGCAGGCGCGCGCGCTGACGCTCGACTCTCAGACGATATCGTTCGATCAGGCTCAATACCCGGATCCCCTGCTCTGCCCCATGCGCAAACCGTTTTTGTCGGGTCTGCCCTGTTGTTTTGCCCTCAACATAGGGCGACGCCACGAACAGGGCAAGCAGACAGGACTCAGCCGCGTCCGTCCGACATCAGGCCCAGCGCAACCAGCTGTTGCCAGCCTTCATAGTGCAGGCTTTCGGGCGTCCAGAAAACAGGGTCGCCGATCAGCCCGTCATAATAGCCCTCGTATAGATCGCTGTTTTCAAAATGCTCTCGGCGCTGTTTTTCGATAGCCGCCCGTTCCACAACCGTATGCATGAACTTCGTGTGCAGCAACACGCCCGAAATCGCCCCCGGCGCCTGAGGCCCGCGCACGCGATTAAGACGGCGCGGCAAGACGGAGTGGGTCGAGCTGACATACACATAACGGCGGTTCCACTTGACCAGAGGGGTCTTGGACAGCGTCGGAGCCTTGCTTGGGTCAGCCGCGAAAAACATGCGCGAGCGCACGCCGCCGCGGATAAGGATATTGTCGAGCTTTGGCTGATACCTGGTTGTGTATCCACCGGAATCAAACCACGAAAGAATCTCGGTAGGGTCCTGGCCACGTTGACAGACCTGCGCGCTCAGCGGACCTTTTGGATACAGCTCCAGCATAAGCGCGCCCATCGACGGGCGGCGGTCATGGTCAAGCATTTCCGTCAGCCCGTGCAGATCGCGCCTTGGCCAGTCGGGGTAAATCAGCAATTCGTCGGCATCCACGGTTACCGTCCAGTGGCCGTGTGCGTGGCGGATCATCAGCCAGGTCAGCCAGTCCATTCCAAAGCGCGCCAGACGGTAGCTGTGCGATGTCTGCCACAAGGATACATCATCTTGCGCCGCCAGATATTCGGCCGAGCCGTCATCCGAGCCGTTATCGACCATCAGAAAATGGTCAACGCCCAGATTCCGGTAGTGTTTCAGAAAATGCGGCAGACGCTCGGCCTCGTTTCTGATGGTTGCAAACAGCAGGATGTCGTTTCGCGCGATTGCGCGCGTTCTGTCATGCACCGGTTGCAACTGGCGTCTCTTGCGCAAGGCCCTGAACAACAAGCGCTTGCGTTTCCAGCGCATGCGCCAAGCCAGCCACGCCCGTGTCAGGATCGGCTGTCGAGGGATCTCGTCTGGATATGGAATGACTGGCGGTTCAGTTCCTGTAGTCACCGGTCATATGCCATTTCCAGGCATCCCTTATCATCTGATCCATGGTCGACCGCCGCGGAATCCAGCCCAGCTCGGCCTTGGCGCGCGTGGATCCGCTGACCAGCTTGGTACAATCCCCCGGTCGCCTTTCGCCAATGACATGAGGAACCTCGCGGTTGGTGACGGCGCGCGCCTGGTCGATCACCTCCTTGACCGAAAATCCGGTGCCGGTGCCAAGGTTGAATACCCGGTTTCCCTTGCCCTTTTCCAGCCATTTCAGCCCCAACAGATGCGCGTCAACAAGATCGACGACGTGAACATAATCGCGGATGCAGGTGCCGTCAGGCGTATCATAGTCTTCGCCAAAGACTGTAAGCGAATCCCGGCGGCCCGCAATGGTATCAAGGACAAGTGGCACAAGATGGGTTTCAGGGCGGTGAAATTCGCCGACCTCGCCCTCTGGGTCGGCGCCGGCAACATTGAAATAGCGAAAGATGACGGCCTGCAAACCGTGGCTCTCGCTGAAGTTGGAAAGCATATCCTCGATAGATTTTTTTGATGCGCCATATGCATTTATTGGTCGTTGTTCACAATTTTCATCAAGAGTTACGCCATCATGCTCGCCATATGTCGCGCAGGTCGAGGAAAACACCATGTTCAGACATCCCGCATCGACCATTGCCTCGATCAGGGTGAGGGATCCCACCACGTTGTTGCGCCAGTAAAGGCCCGGCGCGCGCATGGACTGGCCAACATCTGACAGCGCGCCAAAATGCATGACCGCAAGCGGTTGATATTTATCGAAAACCTCGTCCAGCCTGGCGCGGTCACACAGGTCACCCTGCTCCAGCGGGCCGAACTTGACGGCGTCGGCCCAGCCGGTTGACAAATTATCATATGTTACAGGGGTATATCCTGCCTTTTTTAGGTATTTGCAGGCATGCGACCCGATATAGCCGGCCCCGCCGGTAACAAGGATGTTCCTGTCCATGATATCTTGTCCGCTTATTGCGCTGCTTCACGCGACATTATGTTGTTTTCGAGAAAGGAAAGGAAGTCGTCTCTCAGGTCTGGTCGTTCCAGTGCAAAAGAAACAGTTGCCTCCAGAAATCCCGCCTTTGATCCACAATCGAATCGTTTTCCCTCAAAGCGATAGGCGGTGACATTGTCGGATACTGTAATCTCGCGGGCAATGGCGTCGGTCAGCTGGATCTCGCCACCGGCACCGACCGCCTTGTCATCGAGGTTCTCCAGAATCTTCGGGGTCAGGATATATCGACCGATCACCGCGATGTTCGAGGGGGCGTCTTCGGGTTTCGGTTTTTCGACCATGCCCTTGACCTCGATGACTCGGTTGGCTTCCTCGCCCGCCTTGATCAGGCCATAGGAAGACGCCTTTTCGGGCGACACCTCCATCGCGGCGACCATGTTTCCGCCAACCTCTTCATAAGCCTCGACCATCTGCTGCAGGCACGGCTTTTCCGCCGAGATGACGTCATCGGTCAGGATGACGGCAAAGGGTTCGTCCGCAATCAGCCGACGCGCGCACCACACGGCATGGCCCAGGCCAAGGGGATCGCGCTGTCGGATATAGGCGATCGCACCGCTGGGCATGGTCGTCTTTTGAAGGATGTCCAGCAGGTCCTTCTTGTGCTTTTTCCTCAGGCTTTCTTCCAGCTGGGGAGCGCTGTCAAAATAGTCTTCCAGCGCGCCCTTGCCCCGCGAGGTGACAAAGATGAATTCACTTATACCGGCGGCCCGTGCCTCGTCGATCGCGTATTGAATCAGGGGTTTGTCCACCAGTGTCAGGATCTCTTTCGGAATTGACTTGGTTGCCGGAAGAAACCGCGTGCCAAGGCCTGCCACTGGGAATATCGCCTTTGTTACCTTGTTTTTCACTTTTGTCACTGCTCGCTCTACTATCAATATTGACTGAAAACCTACTTATTATTCCTGAAACCTTACGCCATTTTGCTGTCTGATCAATATCTCCGGGGGTCAAAACCTTCTGTTCGACACATCCGCAACATAAGATGCCCGGCTCGCAGCTTCTGATCCTATTCAACGCCCATTTCGGCCAGCCGCGCCTCGATGCGGGCAACATCTTCGGGGTTGTTCAGCTCCCAGAATGCGCGGCCCCTGCCCTCGACCTCGACGCAAAGCACGGGAACGCCGTTTTCCATGAAACGCAACTGCTCCAGCCCTTCCTGTGTTTCAAGCCGGCCGGCCGGCCATTTCAGGTATTGGTCAAGCGCATCCGGCCGATACGCATACACGCCGACATGGTGAAAAACCGGCACCGTTTCGCCCTCGGCCGGCAGCTGCGCGACATGGGGGATGACCTCTTTGGAAAAATACATCGCACGATGCTGCCGGTCGAATACCGCGGTGGTGCCCCCGACACGGCCATTGCGGCGATCTTCCTGAAAGCTGGCCAGCGCCTCGACATCACAGCGCAGCACCGGCGTCGCCACCCCGACATCGGGCCGTTCGCGCAGGGCGGCAACAAGGTCTTCGACAAACCATGCTGGCGTAAGTGGCGCATCGCCCTGCAGATTCACGATGATGTCAAACCGCTGCCCAAGGTTGCGCAGAGCATCCGCGCATCTTTCGGTGCCGTTCGCGCAAACCTCTGATGTCATGACAACCTGGGCACCAAACCCTTTGGCCTCGTTGGATATTCTTTCGTCATCAGTTGCCACTACAACACGGTCGATTCCGGTTGCGGCCATCGCCGCCTCCCAGCTGCGCTGAATCAGTGTCTTGCGGATCCCGCTTGCGCCCTTCAACCCGACCAGCGGCTTGCCCGGAAACCGGGTCGAGGCATAGCGCGCGGGAATGACAACCAGAACAGACATGGCTACCCCTTTTGCAAGACAACGCCCGGTGCATATGCGATGAAAAACGGGTTTTCATATCCGGGCTTGCCATATGTCAGCGGCAAGTGATCGTCGAACCGCACAACCTTGCCGCCCGCCCCCCTCAGAACAGCGTGGCCTGCGGCAGTGTCCCACTCCATCGTGCGGCCAAGGCGTGGGTAAAGATCGGCCTCGCCCGTCGCAACCAGACAGAATTTCAGCGAAGACCCTGCAGCACGGCTGTCTTTGACCTTGTATCTTGCGATGTAATCATCCGTTGCCTTATCGCGGTGG
>JAUZRU010000124.1 GCA_030950185.1 Paracoccaceae bacterium
CTTTCTGTGCCGCCAGACCGACCTGTTGCTGGCGGCCGGGCGCACGAAGGCGGCGATCAACGTGAAAAAGGGGCAGTTCCTGGCCCCCTGGGACATGCCCAATGTCGCCGACAAGATCGCCTCGACCGGCAATGACCGCATCATGCTGTGCGAGCGCGGCACCAGCTTCGGCTATAACACGCTGGTGGCCGACATGCGCAGCCTGCCGCAGATGGCGCAAACCGGCTGGCCGGTGGTGATGGATGCCACCCACAGCGTGCAACAGCCGGGCGGACGCGGTGGCTCATCCGGCGGGCAGCGCGAATTTGCCCCGGTCATGGCCCGCGCCGCAGTGTCGATCGGGGTCGCGGCGGTGTTTCTGGAAACCCACGAAGACCCCGACAACGCGCCCTCGGACGGGCCGAACATGATTTTCCTTGACCAGATGCCTGCCTTGATCGAAACTCTGATGTCATTCGACCGCCTTGCCAAGGCGAACCCCGTTTCAATCTGACATTACCGGAGAGCCCCCTTGACCAGACCCCATCCCGAGGTTGCCCAGAACAGCTGGTCGTTCCTGCGCGACGCGATGATCGCCCCCACGGGTTTTCGCGAATATGATGCGCGCTGGAAATACCCCGATGAAATCAACCTGCCCGGCATCACCGCCCTTGGCCTGGGGCTGGGCACGCAGATGCACCGGCGCGGGATCAGGCCCGAAATCGTCGTGGGCAACGACTATCGCGACTATTCCCTGTCGATCAAGAACGCGCTGATGCTGGGCCTCATGCAGGCCGGCATCCATGTGCGCGACATCGGCCCGGCGCTGTCGCCAATGGCCTATTTCGCCCAGTTCCACCTGGATGCGCCGGCGGTGGCGATGGTGACCGCCAGCCACAATCCCAATGGCTGGACGGGGGTCAAGATGGGCTTTGACCGCCCGCTGACCCACGGCCCCGACGAAATGGACGAGCTGCGCCAGATCGTGCTGAACGGCGAGGGCCAGCCGCGCGCGGGCGGCAGTTACGAATTCGTCGATGGCCTGCGCGAGGCCTATCTTGACGACCTCGTGGGCGATTTCCGCATGACGCGCCCGCTCAAGGTCGTCTGCGCCACCGGCAACGGCACGGCCAGCGCCTTTGCGCCCGAGCTGTTCGAACGTCTGGGCGTCGAGGTCGTGGCGCTGCATAACGAGCTGGACTATACCTTTCCCAACTACAACCCCAACCCCGAGGCCATGGAAATGCTGCACGACATGGCCGCCGCCGTGCGCGCGAACGGCGCCGACCTGGCGCTGGGCTTTGACGGCGACGGCGACCGCTGCGGTGTCGTCGATGACGAGGGCGAGGAAATCTTTGCCGACAAGGTGGGCGTCATCATGGCCCGCGATCTGGCGAAACTCTACCCCGGCGCAACCTTTGTTGCGGATGTGAAATCGACCGGCCTGTTTGCCTCGGACCCGGAACTGAAAAAGCACGGCATCAAGGCCGATTACTGGAAGACCGGCCACAGCCACATGAAACGCCGCGTGCGCGACCTTGGCGCGCTGGCGGGGTTCGAGAAATCCGGCCACTACTTTCTGGCCGAACCCCTGGGCCGTGGCTATGACTGCGGCATGCGGGTGGCGGTGGAAATCTGCAAGCTGATGGAGCGCAACCCCGACAAATCGATGTCCGACCTCAAGCGCGCCCTGCCCCGCACCTGGTCAACCCCCACCATGTCGCCCTTTTGCAAGGATACCGAAAAATACGAGGTGCTGGGGCGCATTGTCGAACGTCTTGAAAAACGGGCAGCCGAGGGCGGCAGCCTGGGCGGGCGCAGGATCGAGGGTATCGTCACCGTCAACGGCGCCCGCGTGATCCTTGAAAATGGTGCCTGGGGGCTGGTGCGGGCGTCAAGCAATACCCCCAATCTGGTGGTGGTCTGCGAAAGCCCCGAAAGCGAGGACGAGCTGCGCGCGATCTTTGCCGACCTCGACAGCGTGATCCGCGAGGAACCCGCTGTCGGGGAATATGACCAGACCTTCTGAAAGGGCAAGCGAGGCGCGCGCGGGAAATGAAAATTCCGCTCTCCCCGCCCATTTTGGGGCTTGAAGCGCGCCCCATCCTTTCGTAAGTAAGCGCCCACTGCTGGGGTGTAGCCAAGTGGTAAGGCAGCGGTTTTTGGTATCGTGTACCGTAGGTTCGAATCCTACCACCCCAGCCAGTATTTTCCGGCGCATAAAGTGAACATTCGGCCCGGCGGCAGCGCTGGCCGCGTGTTTGTCGTGACTGCCGCAATCACCTGATTACACACAAAAAAACGGGGAAGCCGAAGCTTCCCCAGTTTCACGTTTCAGGCTCGGTTTGTACCGCTCGGTTTCATGCCTGCGGCCTGAACCGCTTGAAGGACGAGCGCACCCGTCCCCGGTTCCTCGGCCGCCGCTTGGGAACGACGGCCGGGGTGTCCCTAGCTGCAGCCAGATGTTGCACCGCAGGTATTGCATTTCATGCAGGTGCCGTTGCGCACCAGCGTGTAGTTGCCGCATTCACCGCAGGGATCGCCCTCATAGCCCTGGATACGGGCCTTGGTGCGGGCGTCCATGCTGCTCGCGCCACCACCGCCCCCAGCTGCAACGGCAGTGCGGGTTTCGGGAACCAGCGCGGCCAGATCGGCCGATGCGTCGGTGTCCAGCGCGCCTTCGGCCCCGCCCTGCAGCAGCACCAGCTCATGCGGCAGGCGCTTGCGCAGATAGCCTGTCGAGGAAATCTGCCGGATCATTTCCAGCGACTTGCTGGCAACCTCGCCGGACACCGGCGAAACATTCGGCTTGCCCTCTTCGTCGCCACGACCCAATTCATCGAACCTGTCGCCCTGGGGTTTGACATGGGCCAGATCGGTGCGGTCCAGATAGCTGACCGCCAGTTCGCGGAAGATATAGTCGAGGATCGAGGTCGCATTCTTGATGCTGTCATTGCCCTGCACCATGCCGGCGGGCTCGAACCGGGTAAAGGTAAAGGCCTCGACGAATTCCTCAAGCGGCACGCCATATTGCAACCCCACCGACACGGCGATGGCGAAATTGTTCATCATGGCGCGGAAGCCGGCGCCTTCCTTGTGCATGTCGATGAATATCTCGCCGATGGTGCCGTCTTCGTATTCGCCGGTGCGCAGATAAACCTTGTGCCCGCCGACAATGGCCTTTTGGGTATAGCCCTTGCGGCGATCGGGCAGCTTGCGGCGCTGGCTGCGCACGACTTCCTTGATGACCACCTTTTCGACGATCTTTTCGGCCAGAACCTGCGCCTTTTGCGCGCTTGGCGCGTTGGATTCCAGCACCTCCTCAAGCTCGTCGTCATCCTCGATCAGGGCCGACGACAGCGGCTGGCTGAGCTTGGAGCCATCCCGATACAGCGCGTTGGCCTTGACCCCCAGCTGCCAGGACAGCTCGTAGGCCGCCTTGCATTCCTCGATGGTGGCGTCGCCCGGCATGTTGATGGTCTTGGAAATGGCACCCGAGATGAAACTTTGCGCCGCCGCCATCATGTGGATGTGGCTTTCGACCGAAAGGAACCGCTTGCCGATCTTGCCACAGGGGTTGGCACAGTCGAACACGCTGTAATGTTCGGGTTTCAGATGCGGCGCGCCTTCCAGTGTCATGGTGCCGCAAACATGGTTGTTGGCAGCCTCGATCTGGGCGCGGGTAAAGCCCAGGTGACGCAGCAGGTCGAATGTGGGGTCGTTCAGCTTTTCTTCGGGGATGCCAAGGGTGCCGCGGCAGAATTCCTCGCCCAGGGTCCACTGGTTGAACACGAAACGGATGTCGAATGCGCTGGGCAGCGCCGCCTCGACACGCTCGATCTCGGCCTTGCCAAAGCCATGTCCCAGCAGTGCCGTGTGGTTGATGCCCGGCGCGTTGCCCAGGCTGCCATGGCCCACGGCATAGGCAATGATTTCCTCGATCTGTGCCGATGTATAGCCCAGCTTTTCCAGCGCCGCGGGCACCGACTGGTTGATGATCTTGAAATAGCCGCCGCCCGCCAGTTTCTTGAATTTCACCAGCGCGAAATCGGGCTCGATCCCGGTGGTGTCGCAATCCATCACCAGCCCGATCGTGCCGGTGGGCGCAATCACCGTGACCTGCGCGTTGCGATAGCCATGGGCCTCGCCCAGGCGCAGCGCCTCGTCCCAGCTGGCGCGGGCCAGGTTGACAAGCTTCTGATCGGGGCAGTTTGCGGCGTCCAGCGGCACCGGCTTGACCGCCAGCCCCTCATAGCCGTCGGTTTCGCCATGGGCGGCGCGGCGGTGGTTGCGGATCACGCGAAGCATGTCGTCGGCGTTGCGCTGATAGGCCGGGAACGGGCCGCGTTCGCGCGCAATCTCGGCGCTGGTGGCATAGCAGACACCTGTCATCAGCGCCGTCAGGGCACCCGCCATGGCGCGGCCCTCGTCACTGTCATAGCCCAGCCCCATATTCATCAGCAGCCCGCCGATATTGGCATATCCCAGCCCCAGCGTGCGATAGTCATAGGATCGCTGGGCAATCTCCTTGCTGGGGAACTGCGCCATCAGCACGCTGATTTCCAGCGTCAGCGTCCACAGCCTTGTGGCGTGCATATAGCTTTCGGCGTCAAACTGGCCATCGCGGTAGAAGGTCAGCAGGTTCATGCTGGCCAGGTTGCAGGCGGTATCGTCCAGGAACATGTATTCCGAACACGGGTTCGAGCCACGGATATCGCCATCCTGCGGGCAGGTATGCCAGGCGTTGATGGTGTCGTGGAACTGGATGCCAGGGTCGGCACAGGCCCAGGCGGCGTGACCGACCTGGTCCCACAGCGCGCGCGCCTTGACGGTTTTGGCGACCTTGCCATCGGTGCGGCGGATCAGCTCCCAGTCGGCATCATCCCTGACCGCCTGAAGGAAGGCATCCGACACCCGAACCGAGTTGTTCGAATTCTGCCCCGAGACCGTGAGGTAGGCCTCGCTGTCCCAATCGGTATCGAAGGTCGGGAATTCGATCGAGGTAAAGCCCTGGCGCGCATATTGCAGCACGCGGTTGATATAGGTTTCGGGGATCGCGTTCTTCTTGGCGCTGCGGATCGCCGCCTTCAGCGCCTTGTTGACCTTGGGATCAAAAGCGTCCTCTTCCTTGCCGTCCCAGTCGCGGATCGCCCCGAACAGCAGGTTGAGCTGCTGTTCATGCATTTTCGAGCCGGCAACAAGGGCGGCAACCTTCTGTTCCTCGCGGACCTTCCAGTTGACGAATTCCTCGATATCCGGGTGATCCATGTCGCAGATCACCATCTTGGCCGCGCGCCGCGTGGTGCCGCCCGACTTGATCGCACCCGCTGCCCGGTCGCCGATCTTGAGAAAGCTCATCAGACCCGATGACTTGCCGCCCCCGCCCAGGGGTTCATTGGCGCCGCGCAGGCTGCTGAAATTGGTGCCGGTGCCGGATCCGTATTTGAACAGCCGCGCCTCGCGCACCCACAGATCCATGATGCCGCCCTCGTTCACCAGGTCGTCATTCACCGACTGGATGAAGCAGGCATGCGGTTGCGGATGCTCATAAGCGGATTTCGAGCGCACCAGCTCGCCGGTCCTGAAATCGACATAGTAATGGCCCTGGCTGGGGCCGTCGATGCCATAGGCCCAGTGCAGGCCGGTGTTGAACCACTGCGGGCTGTTCGGCGCGGCCATCTGTTTGGCCAGCATATAGCGCATCTCGTCGAAATAGGCATGGGCGTCGTCCTCGGTGGTGAAATTGCCACCCTTCCAGCCCCAATAGGCCCAGGCCCCTGCCAGCCGGTCAAAGACCTGCTTGGCCGATGTTTCACCGCCATAGCGTTGATCTTGGGGCAGTTCTGCCAGCGCCTCTTCATCGGGTACCGAGCGCCACAGGAATTCGGGAACATCATTTTCGGGCACTGGTTTCAGCCGCGCGGGCACACCGGCCTTGCGAAAATATTTCTGCGCCAGCACGTCGGCGGCAACCTGCGACCACGATGCGGGAACCTCGATTTCGTCAAGCGCGAACACAACGGTCCCGTCGGGGTTGCGAATTTCCGAACTTGTCGTCGCGAATTCGATCTCCGAATAGGCATCCTGTCCAGCTTGCGTGAATTTTCTTTCGATTTTCATTTCTGCCCCGTTTCCCGGTCTTTTTGTCCCAAGTATTCCGGTTTCCACGGCTTGCCCGTGTTCCCCGCTTTCAGTCGTCCCGAGAGACACCTCCGCCGTCGGACGCCTTGACGGCCCCGTACAAGATTCCGGTGGTCATACTGACCCTGATGACCGCCCGGAATATTTCAGCGGATACTATATGTGGTGGTGTCCCCAAGGATGTATACAAGGTGCCGCGCTCGGCCCTACAGGTCAACGAATTTATTCACGAATCTGACACATTTTGGAGTTGACGCGAATTTCGCCCGCTCACCCTTTCGCGACTGCACTCGCGAAAATGTAATCGACCGGGCTGCGCGGTATCAATCTCTCCTTTCGCAAGAGGCAAAAATATCCACAACACGTCAGATGCAATTGGCGCAGAAAAACAACGATTTCACACGGTGTATTAAGACATGACCTTCGCAAGTCATCCACAGGCCCTCTGGTCATGGAAATTCCAGATCCGCGGCATGTGAAACGATTCGTTCCATGGGCAGAGGTCCGCATGATCGGCGGGCAGATTTCCGGAAGGAGGAACAGATTCCTTCTCGGCCAACACCTACCCGCCCGCGGGAAATGACAAAAGGTTAACACATTGTTAACAAAAGGTTAAATTTTACCCGTGGGCAGAGGTCAAGATCATTCTTTGGCGCAATCAACAGGGCGACAGAGCGAATCAGATTCGCGCGCCCGGATCCCGAAACGCAAAGCTCAGGCAGCGGCGATCGAAGGGTCGTCTTCCTCGCCCGCCTGCTGGCGCTGCCACATATGGGCATAGCGCCCGCCAAGCGCGATCAGCTCGTCATGGGTGCCGCGCTCGGTGATACGGCCCGCTTCCAGCACCACAATCAGATCGGCGTCAACGATGGTCGAAAGCCGGTGCGCGATGGTGATGACGGTGCGGCCGCGCGACATCATGCGCAGGCTTTCCTGGATGTCGCGCTCGGTATCGGTATCCAGCGCGCTGGTGGCCTCGTCCAGCAGCAGGATCGGCGGGTTTTTCAGCAATGTGCGCGCAATGCCCACGCGCTGTTTCTCGCCCCCCGAAAGCTTGAGCCCGCGCTCGCCCACCATGGTGTCATAGCCATCCGGCAGGGAGATGACGAACTCGTGAATCCTGGCGGCCTTGGCGGCGGCGCTCATGTCCTCGCGCGTGGCGTCAGCACGGCCATACATGATGTTGTAGCCAATGGTGTCGTTGAACAGCACCGTATCCTGCGGCACGATGCCGATGGCCGCGTGCAGGCTCGACAGCGTGACATCACGCACATCCTGCCCGTCGATCAGCAGCGCGCCCTCGTTGACATCGTAAAAACGGAACAACAGGCGCCCTATCGTCGATTTTCCTGCCCCCGAGGGGCCAACCACCGCCACCGTGCGGCCCGCCTCTACCGTCAGGTCGAAATCCCGCAGGATCAAACGGTCGGGGTCATAGCCGAATGACACATGGTCGAAACGCACCTCGCCACCCTTGACCACCAGCGGCCTTGCGCCCGGCCTGTCGGTCACTTCGGGGGGCTGCTCCAGCAGGTCGAACATCTCGCCCATATCGACCAGCGACTGGCGGATCTCGCGATAGACCGTGCCCAGAAAGTTCAGCGGCAGGGTGATCTGAATCATGTAGGCGTTGACCATCACGAAATCGCCCACCGTCAGCTTGCCCTGCTGCACCCCGATCGCAGCCAGCACCATCACCCCGACCAGCCCCGAGGTAATCAGGAAGCTTTGCCCGAAATTGAGGAAGGCCAGCGAGTATGATGTCTTGAGCGCGGCGCTTTCATATTGGCGCATGCTGTCGTCATAGCGGCGCGCTTCGCGTTCCTCGGCGTTGAAATACTTGACGGTTTCGAAATTCAGCAGGCTGTCGATGGCCTTCTGGTTGGCATTGGTGTCCTGGCGGTTCATCTCGCGCCGGATCTTGACCCGCCACTCAGTGACCTTGAAGGTGAATGTCACATACAACGCGATGGTGACCACCACGATGGCCAGATAACGGGCGTCGAACACCAGAAACAGGATGGTGGCAACCATCAGCAGTTCCAGCGCCAGCGGCCCCATGGAAAACAGCATGAAGCGCAGCAGGAATTCGACCCCCTTGACGCCGCGCTCGATGATGCGCGAAAGGCCGCCGGTCTTGCGGGTAATATGATAGCGCAGGGAAAGCGCGTGGATATGGCGGAAGGTTTCCAATGCCAGGCGCCGCAGCGCGCGCTGGCCGACCCGTGCAAAGACTGCATCGCGCAGCTGCTGAAAACCCACGGTCAGCAGGCGCGCCACGCCATAGGCGACGGTCAGCCCCACCGCCCCGGCCGTCAGCATGAAAACGGTCTGATCTGCCCCCCCGCTGGGCGCCAGCGCATCAACCGCGGCCTTGTAGAAAAAGGGCGTCGCAACCGAGATCACCTTGGAAAGCGCCAGCAACAGCATTGCGATCACCACGCGCCATTTCACCCAGGCCTGACCTTCGGGCCACAGATAGGGCAGCACCTTGCGAATGGTCCGCAACGCGCTGCGCTTTTCCTGTTCCGGGGTGGGGTCGATATCGCTTTTGCTGTGTCTCATGCCTGTCTCCTGACCCCGATAAATAGGGTGGAGAGGCCCTGATAACCAGCCCGGTCAGTCGGGAATCGTGAAAATCTGGCCGGGATAGATCAGGTTCGGGTCACGGATCAGATCGCGATTGGCCTGATAGATTTTCACATAAAGATGGCCAAGCCCGTAATTTCGCTTGGAAATCGCCCACAACGTGTTGCCCTTCTGCACGGTGACCGTCCCGATCTCGCGCTGCGGCAAACCGTCTGTGTCTGTCGCCTGTGCAAGGGCCGCAACGACCTTGCGGGCATCCTCGGGGCGTTCTTTCTGGAACGGGGTCTCGACGCGCGAGGTGACCTCGCCCTTGTTGTCGATCTCGTCAAGGCGCAGCTTGTAGCGTCCGGGGCGCACCTCTGGCAGCCTGATCTTCCATGATCCGTCCCCGGCCACGGTTTCGGTCTTGACCGGCTTGCCATCGACATAGACGCGCACATGTTCGGCAGGGCGGCCGCGGCCGGCAAGCACCACCTCGCCCCGGTCGTCATATGTGATCATGTCCAGCGTCACATTGGTCATGGCCTTTGGCGCGTTCGAATGGATGGCCGGGGGCTGCACGATCTTTACCCCTTCGCGGCTGGCAATGACGATCGCCGGCGCGCCTTGGGAATTTGGCAGGTTGGGTGTCGTATCCTTGCCCATCGCCACCAGATCGGCGCCGGCCGAGGCGCCTTGCGATGCTTTTTGGGTCTTGGCATTGTCGGCTGTTGCCACCGTGGCGGTGCCGGCAGCAGGCTGGTTTTCAAGCGCCGCCATCTTTTCGCCGCTGCTGCCCTTGTTGCCGTCAGACAAGGCCGGAGCCGAGGCCGTCGATGGCCGTGCAGTCGGGCCTGCATTGCCGGCGGCCTTGTCGACAACCGGCTCTGAAGAGCTGTTAGCGGCGACCACACCCTTCTTGAACGGTTCCTTGCCGCTGTTGCCACCATTTGCCCCGCTGCTCGGGGTCGTCAGACTGTCAGCCACAGCCCTCTTGCGGGGGCGCAGGGCGGTATCGGATACTGGCCGATTGCCGACCTGCGCGGCTGCAAGCTTTGACGCAGGCGAACCGGAGGAGGCGACCGGGGCGGGCTGGCCGCCCGATTTCGATGCGACGACGCGCTTGTCCGTCCGGGCAGCATCGGGGACGGCCTTGGCGGGCGGTTGCGGCCCCACTACCATGACCTGATCGGTTGACTGGCGAACAGCGCCGGTCGGATCCTTTTCGGAAAGCGTGATCACCGAGGTTCCGCTGGAGGAAACATCAAAGATCGCCACGAAAGACCCGCGGCGATCGGCCTTGACCGATGCAACCTCGGCCCCGTTCAGATAGACGGTCACCCTGCTTCCGGGGCGCGCCTTGCCGGCAACGACCGCGGCGCCCTGCTTGTCAACGCGGACCAGATCAAACCGCGGGCCTGGCGCCTGGCCGACATCTGCGGCAGAAACCTTGGGTCGGGCCGAGGGCGTGGTCGTTGGCGCAAAGCTTTTCTCGGGCTCGACGCTGGCGACAACCGCAGGCGAAGATCCCGTTCTTGCGGCACTATCTGCGTTATTGTCCGCCCGAGTCCCGAGGGCGCCTGTCGCCCCCCCATTGCCACCAGGCCGAGCAAGGGATGCGGTATCCTTGTCAGGCGCGATGCTGCGCTGCTGTTCCGCCGGTCTTGGGGGTGCGTCCCCCCGCGCCACCACCGAAACGGGCGCCACAAGGGGTGCGGGCGCCTGTGTCTGGACCTCGGGCGAATTGCTGCGAACCAGCACCCCGACGGTAACAGCGACCGCGGCCACGCCGACGACCCCGGCAGAAATCGCCGCGGTCCTGGATCCGAATATCGTGAATGCAGCCAAGGCTTTCCCCCCAAAACATGCCTGAATGCGACACCTTGCACCGGTGGTTGCCTCAGTGATAGCAACTCCACCAAGGCTTTTCCAATCAATTGATGTAATGGGCCACAGCATGTTGCAGAAAAATCCTTCGGTCTGCGTGTTCTGCGGATCACGAAACGGGGCCGACCCCGCCTATGGCCGGGCCGCGCGCGACCTTGGTCAGCTGATTGTACGGCGCGGCTGGCGTCTGGTCTATGGGGCCGGAGATGTGGGCATGATGGGCGAGGTCGCCAGCGCCACCGCACAGGGCGGTGGTGACAGCCTTGGCGTGATCCCCGTGCATCTGCTGACGCGCGAGCGCGAAAGCCGCGACATTTCACGCCTTGTCATCACCGAGAACATGCACGAACGCAAGAAGGTCATGTTCATGAATGCCGATGCGATCATCACCCTGCCCGGCGGCGCGGGATCGCTGGACGAGCTGTTCGAGGTTCTGACCTGGCGCCAGCTGGGCCTGCATGAAAAGCCGGTCTTCCTGCTGAACGTCAACGGCTATTGGGATCCGCTCTTGCGCCTGATCGACCATATGATCGCGCAGGGCTTTGTCGGGCGCGAATTCCTTGACTATTTCACCACCCCGGCCTCGGTTGCCGAACTGGAACCCCTTCTTGCCACCGCCCTTGAGGCACGCCATCCTGCCAGTGAATAGATCGCCAGCGCGCTCCAGATCAGGGCAAAGGCAATGGCGTGCCAGCGGGTGAAAGGTTCGGCAAAAATCAGTGTGGCAACAAGGAATTGCAGGCTGGGGTTAAGGTACTGGATCAACCCGACACTGGCATAGCTCAACCGCCGCGTGGCATAGGAAAACAGGATCAGCGGCCCGGCTGTGATCACACCGGAAAACATCAGCATCACCGTATTGGCGACATCATGGCCGAAAAACCCGCCCGCGCGCCCGGTCACGCCCTGCCAGCCGAACATGTTGACCCCGACCAGCCAGATCAGCGCCAGCGGCAGCAGCAGCGCCACCTCGCCCGTGACCGACACGACCGGGCCCACATCCAGCGCCTTCTTGACCAGCCCGTAAAGGCCAAACGACGTCGCCAGAATCAACGAGATCCACGGCGCCGCGCCCAACCCCCATGTCAGCACCGCCACGGCGACCAGTGCCAGTGACACGGCAACCCATTGCGCACGGCCCAGACGCTCGGCAAAGAACAGCGCGCCCAGCGCGACCGCGACCAGCGGAAAGATGTAATAGCCAAGGCTGGCCTCGACCGCGCGCCCGATCTGCACCGACAGGATGAACACGAACCAGTTGAGCGAGATCATCGCACCGGCAAAGGCGATCACCGCAAGCCCCCGCCTTGTGGAAAGCGCCCGGCGCAACACGCCAAACCGGCCCTGAAAGGCCAGCACGGCGGCAAAGATCACGAATGACCACAGCGTGCGATGGCTGAGCACCTCGAGCGGCGGCACATGGGCCAGCGCCTTGTAGTAGATCGGCGACAACCCCCAGATCGAGCTGGCCCCGATCATCGCCATCAGTCCCTTGGTGGATTCGCGCATGCTTGCCTCGTTACGGTCATGGCTCAGTCAGGCCATAGCGGCGCGGAATTGGCAAGAGGGGGCGCGTCGGAAATCGGGAAGAACACAGGGCAGGCAGCCGCCCGGGTGGGCGCGAATGCGCCCCGGGTGAGGGGCGGGAAAGCCCCGGGGCCTGTCACGGATGGCTGACCAGCCCGCCCGTCATGGGCTGCGCAACCCCGGTCGTGCCCGGTGCGCTGATGCTGCGGCCGTCGCGCAGCCGTGCCGCCAGATAGGCGAATGCCTGCGCTTCCAGCATGTCGCCATCCATGCCTGCCTTGTCCACCGGGATGACCTCGACCGGCAACGCGTCTGCCAGCAGCTTCATCAGATGGTCGTTCTTTCGCCCGCCACCACCGACCAGAAGCTGACGCACTGGAAAGGGCGCGTGGCGAAATCCGGCCTTGACCGCCGCCACGCTGGCGGCCGCCAATGTTGCCAGCGCGTCGGTGTCGGAAAGCGGCGAAACCCATTCGGCAAGTTGCGAAAAATCGTTTCTGTCCAGCGATTTGGGCGGTGGTTTCGAAAAATGGTCGAGCCCCATAAAACGCGTAACAATCCCCTGATCCGCCACACCGATCGCCGCCAGCGCGCCGCCGTAATCGCAGGCGAGCCCCGTGCGGGCGCGCACGAGGTCATCCATCAGCGCATTGGCCGGGCCGGTGTCGAAGGCCAGCAATGCGCCGGGGGCGTCGGGCGCCTCGGCAAGCGGATCGACAAATGTGATATTGCCCACCCCGCCAAGATTGAGGAACGCCACGCGGCCCAGATCGAACCGCCGCGCCAGCGCAAAATGATAGAACGGCGCCAACGGCGCGCCCTGCCCGCCCGCCGCGACATCGCGGCTGCGAAAATCCCAGGCGACCGGCTTGCCCAGCATCTGCGCAAGCCGCGCCCCGTCGCCCGCCTGACAGGTGCCGCGCCCGCCTGGCTCATGCGCCAGCGTCTGGCCGTGAAAGCCGACCAGCGCGACCCCGCCGAAACGCGAGATCAGCTCGGCATGGGTCTGCTCGACAATGGCGGCAGCCTCGGCAACGCCCTCTTCCCCCGGCCATTTTCCCTGCGCGGCCGCGATCACGGCGCGCTCGGCCGGCGTGTAGGGGCGAAAGCCGGTTGCGCCGAACTCGAACACCTCGACCCCGTCGGTCAGCAGCATCGCCGCGTCGATCCCGTCCATGGATGTGCCCGACATGCAGCCCAGCACCCAAATCGCATCAGATTCTGCCATCGCCCTTCCCTTTCCTGCGGTGACAAGTATAGAACACGCCAGCGAATGCCAATGCCCGCAAGCCAATGGACGAAAGCGATGACCCATACCCCGAAATCCGAATTCCTGCAGGTGATGATCGAGCGCGGCTTTGTCGCCGACTGCACCGATCTCGAAGGCCTTGACGAGGCCCTGAGCGCAGGCGTCACGCCGGGCTATATCGGGTTTGACGCAACGGCGAAGTCGCTGCATGTGGGCAGCCTGATCCAGATCATGATGCTGCGCTGGTTGCAAAAAACCGGCCACAAGCCGATCGTGCTGATGGGCGGGGGCACCACCAAAGTGGGGGATCCGACCGACCGCTCGGAAGAGCGCCCGCTGCTGAGCCCCGATCAGATCGACGCCAACATCGCCGGCATCCGGCAGGTGTTCGACAATTATCTGCGTTTCGGCGAGGGTGCGGATGATGCGATCATGGTCAACAACGCCGAATGGCTGGACGGGCTGAACTATCTTGAATTCCTGCGCGATGTGGGCCGCCATTTCAGCGTCAACCGGATGCTGAGCTTCGAAAGCGTCAAGCTGCGCCTTGAACGCGAGCAATCGCTGAGCTTTCTCGAATTCAACTACATGATCCTTCAGGCCTATGATTTCATGGAGCTGAACCGGCGTTACGGCTGCCGCTTGCAGATGGGCGGGTCCGACCAGTGGGGCAACATCGTCAACGGGATCGAGCTGACCCGCCGGATGCTGGGGGCCGAGGTCTATGGCCTGACGACCCCCCTGATGACCACCTCAGACGGCCGCAAGATGGGCAAGAGCCAGGGCGGCGCGGTCTGGCTGAATGCCGAGATGCTGAGCCCTTACGAATTCTGGCAATACTGGCGCAACTGCACCGATGCCGATGTGGGGCGTTTCCTGAAGCTGTATACCGAACTGCCGGTCGAGGAATGCGACCGCCTGGGTGCGCTGGAGGGCAGCGAAATCAACGAGGCCAAGATCCGGCTGGCAAACGAGGTGACGACCCTGGCACATGGGGCCGAGGCCGCCGCCGCCGCCGAGGCCACCGCCCGCAAGGTGTTCGAACAGGGCGGCGTGGGCGAAGATCTGCCGACGCTGCTGCTGAGCACGGGTGACATCGCAAACGGCATTTCCGTCGTGCAGCTTTTCGTGCGTTCGGGTCTGGCAAAATCAGGGAAAGAGGCCAAGCGGCTGATTGCCGACAAGGGCGCGCGCATCAATGACGAGCTGGTGACGGATGCGGGCATGATGATCGGAGCGGATCAGTTGACAGATGAGATCAAGCTGTCAGCCGGGAAAAAACGCCACGCGCTGGTTCGCCTTGGCGCAAGCTGAATCATAAGCGGCGGGGGCTGTCTGCCCCCGCACCCCCGAGTGTATTGGCACAAAGAAGAAGGGCAGCCCCCCGGATGCAGGGCCGGCCTTTATCGTCGGTGACGCGCCTATCCGATTCGGTAATTCGGGCTTTCGCGGGTGATCTGCACGTCATGGACATGGCTTTCCTTCAGGCCCGAGCCCGAGATGCGCACGAACCGGCAGCCCTTGCGCATTTCCTCGATGGTGGCGCTGCCGGTATACCCCATGGCGGCCCGCAACCCGCCGACCAGCTGGTGCAACACGGCGCCGGCAGAGCCCTTGTAGGGCACCTGCCCCTCGATCCCCTCGGGGACCAGCTTTTCGGTGCTGGCCTCTTTCTGGAAATAGCGATCAGCAGAACCGCGCGCCATCGCGCCCACGCTGCCCATGCCGCGGAAGGCCTTGAAGCTGCGGCCCTGATACAGGATCACCTCGCCCGGCGCCTCGTCGGTGCCTGCCAGCATGGAACCCAGCATCGCACAGCTGGCACCTGCCGCGATGGCCTTGGCGAAATCGCCCGAAAACTTGATCCCGCCATCGGCGATGATCGGGGTGTCGGTCTTGTCGGCCTCGCCCGCGCAATCCATGATCGCGGTCAGCTGGGGCACGCCCACCCCGGCCACGATGCGGGTGGTGCAGATGCTGCCCGGCCCGATCCCCACCTTGACGGCATCGGCGCCCGCGTCGATCAGGGCGCGGGTGGCCTCGGCGGTGGCGACGTTACCAGCCACCACCTGCACCGCGTTGGAATGTTTCTTGATCCGCTCGACCGCCTGCGCCACGCTGATCGAATGCCCATGGGCGGTGTCGATCACGATCATGTCCACGCCCGCGTCGATCAGCGCCTCGGAACGTTCGAACCCCGCATCCCCCACCGTGGTGGCGGCGGCCACCCTCAGGCGGCCCAGCTCGTCCTTGCAGGCCTGCGGGTTCAGCACCGCCTGTTCGATATCCTTGATGGTCAGCAACCCCGTAAGCTTGCCCTCGTCATCCACGACCAGCAGTTTTTCGATGCGGCGCGTTTCCATCAGGCCCTTGGCCTCGGCCAGATCGGCCGGTTCGCGCAGCATGGCCAGGTTTTCCGAGGTCATCATCACCTTGACGGGTGTTGCGTCATCGGTGGCAAAGCGCATATCGCGGTTGGTCACGATCCCCAACACATGGCCGCCCTCGTCAACCACCGGAAAGCCGGTGATCCGATAGCGCGCCTGCAATTCCTTGGCATCGCGCAAGGTTTGGTCGGGACGAAGGGTGATGGGGCTGTAAACCACGCCGCTGACAAAGCGCTTGACGCGGCGCACCTGGCGGGCCTGTTCCTCGATATCCAGATTGCGGTGCAGCACCCCCATGCCGCCCGCCTGCGCCATGGCGATGGCCATGTCCGATTCGGTGACGGTATCCATCGCCGAGCTGAGCAGCGGGATGTTGAGGTCAATGTTGCGGGTGACACGGGTCGATGTGTCGGCATCCGCCGGCAGCACACTGGATGCGCCGGGAACAAGCAACACGTCGTCGAAGGTGAGGGCCTCACGAATTTCCATCATTCACTCCGGGAAATGGGGATCGCTGTTGGCACGTCCCTATCTCACGGACCAAACGGAAAGAAAAGGGCAAAGGCGATATCAGGCGATACCGGCCCCGCTCTTTTTTGCCAGCTCGCCGCGGATGAAGGCCTGCCCGGCCTTGATGACGATATACAGGATGAAGGGGGTTCCGATGGCCAGCCCCACGACAACACCGATCTCGGCCCAGGGCACAAGGCCGGTTGTCGCGGCGATCGCGTTCATGTTGGTGAACACCGCAATGGGAAAGGTGAAGGCCCCCCAGCTTGGCATGAACCCGCCCTGCGTCAGCCAACGCGCGCGCAGCAGAAAGATCAGGGCAAGACCCAGCGCACCAACATAAAAGATGTCAAAGGCCAGGCGCATGCCAAGCTGCCCGAAGGCGATGGCAAACAGGCCGGTGGGCGCCAGAAAGATCACCAGCGCCGGGCGCAGGGGCGGCGGGGGCGTTGCCTGAAACAGCTTGCCCACATAAAGCACGCTGATGATCGCAAAGGGGATCAGCGAATACAGCGCCAGCCACAGGCTGAGCTGCGGGTAGCCCAGCTTGATCCCGGCGACCGGCGCAACGATCAGCCCCACGAATGTCAGCAGCTGGAAGGGCGAAACCAGGCGTGCCTCGGGTGGCATTTTCAGCAGGCTGACAATGGCCAGAACAGAGGCGGCCACATGCAACCCGATACCGGCAAACCAGACGGGCGCCCCCGGCAGGCCGTGAATGTGAAGCACCAGCCCCAGCAGCATCAGGACCATGGCCAGAGCGGCCACGCCGGCGCGCCCGGCCGGAGTTTTCAGATCCTCCTGCAGAACTGCGGGGCGCGCGATCAGCTTGGCACCATATGTCACCAGGAAATACAGGTAAAAGGCGGCGGCCATCCCCAGCAATATGTCACCAACGGCCGTTGGCACCGGCAACACAAGCGCGGCGTTTCGCCAGGCCAGGCCAAGGCCGGTAAAGCCCAGCGCGACCGGAAAGATGGCAGGCGGCGTCTGACGCCAGAGGGCTGTTCGGGTTTTCATGGGGGGCCTCCTGTATGCTCCGTCGCCAAGATATCGGACCATACGCTTGCCACCGCAAGAGGGTTTGCCAATCTGCCGCAGTTGAACCCGGCAGGCGCCGCCTAACCCTGATCCCGCTCGGCCTGTCCGCGAAACCCGGTCGCCACGACAAATTTTTCCGAACTGTCGGCGCGGCTTGCCGGGGGTTTGACATTGGCGACCTTGGTGAAATTCTGCTTGAGCAGCTTCTGCAGCTCGCCCTCGGCCCCGCCGGCCAGAACCTTGGCGACAAAGGTGCCGCCCTCTTCCAGCACGTCAAATGCAAAATAGGCCGCGGCCTCGCACAGGACCATGATGCGCAGATGGTCGGTCTGCTTGTGCCCGCTCGAGGCGGCGGCCATGTCCGACATCACCACATCGGCCTTGCCGCCGAGCCACGCCTTGACCTGGTCGTCAGCGCCTTCTTCGAGGAAATCCAGCACGTGGATCTCGGCGCCCGCGACGGGTTCGACCTCTTGCAGGTCGATCCCCAGCACGGTGCCCTGTTTCTTGCCCTTGCGCTCGCCCAGCGCGTTGACGCGCCTGACCGCGACCTGTAGCCAGCCGCCGGGCGCGCAGCCCAGATCGACCACCCGCGCGCCGGGCACAAGAAAGCGGTACTTGTCGTCAAGTTCCAGAATCTTGTAGGCGGCGCGCCCCCGATAGCCGTCCTTGCGGGCGCGCAGCACATAGGGGTCGTTCAGCTGCCGCTGCAGCCACAGCGTCGAGGACAGGCGCCTTCCCTTGGCGCTCTTGACCCGGACGCGCAGATCGCGCTGGCCCCGGCCGGATGATTTTCGTTCTCGCGTCATGTCTCAGATGGGTCCGTCTTCCAGAACGCCGTCGGCGCTCATCATCGCGTAAAGCAGCCCCTCGCGCAGGCCGCGATCGGCAACCGACAGGCGGTCGGTCGGCCAGATCCGCATGAGTGTTTGCAGGATGGCCACCCCGGAAAGGATCAGCGCCTGCCGGTCGCGCCCGATGCGCGGGTCACGCCTGCGCCCCTCGGGGCCCAGCGCCAGATATTGCCGAATCACGGCATCGATCTGTTCCGAGGTCATGCGCAGACCGTCCACCTTGTTGCGGTCATAGCGGCGCAGCCCCAGATGGGTGGCGGCAACGGTCGTGACGGTGCCGGATGTGCCAATGATCTGGAAATCCTTGCGCGGGGGGGCGTCGTTTGCCCCGCAAGAGCCGCCACAGGCCAGCTGATAAGGCAGGAAATCGCACATCAGCTCTTCGAAATGGCAAGACATCAGGGCAAAGCGCGCGCTTTCTTCCTTTACGTCGTCGAACTGGTCCTTGAGCGTGGCCACCCCCAGCGGCACGGAAATCCAGTCAACGACCTTTGCCCCCGGAAAGGGCGTGCCGGTGGCATTCTTGCCCAGACCGCTGCGCAGCCGCATGATGGCGCGGGCGCGTTCCAGCGGCGCAACCGAGGACAGGTCGATCCACACCAGCTCGGTCGAGCCACCGCCGATATCGACAACCAGCAACTGCCTGGTGTGCTGCGACACCAGCGGCGCACAGGATATCACGGCAAGGCGGGCCTCTTCCTCGGGGCGGATGATTTCCAGGGTCAGACCGGTTTCGCGCGCGATCCGCCGCATGAAGGCATCACCATTGCTGGCCCTGCGACAGGCCTCGGTCGCGACAAGGCGCATGTGGCGCACCTTGTGATGCTTTATCTTGCGGCGGCAGACATTCAGCGCGGCAATGGTGCGGTCGATGCTGGCGCGCGACAGGCTGCCATGCTTTTCAAGCCCGCGGCCCAGCTGCACCGACTTGGAAAAGGAATCGACCACATGAAACTGGCTGCCCTTTGGCTGGGCAATAAGCAGACGGCAGGCATTGGTGCCCAGATCCAGCGCTGCATACAGATCGGCCGGATCTGCCGGGCGTTCCGATGCCGAGGTAACTGGTTTGGGAAACATCATGCCTCGTTCTTGTTCTGTCCCGACCGGCGCTGCCTTGCCCCGCGGAACCGGTTTTTCGGCTTTCTCTCAGGGTAGCGCGCGGGCCCGAGCGGCGCAAGCAGGCATTGTCGGCATTAGGGCCTGTTGACGTTTAGCGGATCGCACCGGCGCTGGCGAAAATTGCTTCCAGCGGGATGAATTTGACCGCAGCGCTCGCCTGATCGGAAGGGAAAATTCGCGCGCTGGGGGCAATTTGCGCCGCGTCCCTGCGGGATTTTGCCCAAATCCACCATTGCGACGGACATTTCGCGTGAAAGGGGGCCACCCTGTCTGCGCAAAATTGGCTGGCACTGGTGGATTTGGGCTGAAACCGGTGTGACCCGCTAGGCGGCGTCTTCATTTAAGCGAGCCAAGTCATTGCGCAGGCGATGTCAACGAAGGC
>JAUZRU010000125.1 GCA_030950185.1 Paracoccaceae bacterium
CTGGACCGTTTGCCGCCAGCCGATATCGTGGTGCTGGGCGAGGTGCATGACAACCCGCTACACCATCGCAACCAGGCCCGCGCCGTGCGCGCGCTGGGGCCGCGCGCGCTGGTGTTCGAGATGTTGGTGCCCGCGCAGCTACCGGCCATAACCCCCGACAGACGGCTCGACCGGCAGGCGCTGGCCAGGGCGCTGAACTGGAAGAAATCGGGCTGGCCTGATTTTTCAATGTATTTCCCGATCTTTCAGGCCGCTCCCAACGCGCGTATCTATGCTGGCAACCTGCCGCGAAAGCAGATCCGCAAGGCGATTTTCGACGGGGCTGCGGGGGTGTTCGGGGCGGGGGCCAACCGGTTCGGGCTGGACCAGCCCTTGCCGCAGCCACAGAACGACCAGCGCCTGCGCGGCCAGCGCGAGGCCCATTGCAACGCCCTGCCCGACGAGATGCTGCCCGGCATGGTCGAGGCCCAGCGCCTGCGCGATGCCAGCATTGCCCGGGCCGCGATCCGTGCCTTTCGCGAAACCGGCGGCCCGGTGGTGGTGATCACCGGCAATGGTCACGCAAGGCGTGATTGGGGTGTGCCGGCGCTGATCGCCCGCGCCGCGCCCAGGCTGAAGGTGTTGAGCATCGGCCAGCTTGAACAAGCCCCTGACGGCCCACCGCCCTATGATTTGTGGCTGCTGACCGCGCCAACGCAGCGCGACGACCCCTGCGCGGTGTTTGGCAAGAAAAAGCAGTAACCTGCGCGGGATGGACATGACCGCGCCGCCCGCCTAGACATGTCCTGTCAAAATGGCATGAAGGGGATGACATGCTTGCAGGTAAGCGGATCACGCTGATCATCGGCGGCGGCATTGCGGCCTTTCGCGCGTTGGAATTGATCCGGCGTTTGCGCGAGCGCGGTGCGGATGTGATCCCGGTGCTGACTGCGGGCGGCGCGCAATTCGTCACCCCGCTGTCGGTTTCGGCGCTGGCCGCCAGCAAGGTGTATCAGGATCTGTTCGATCTGACGGACGAGGCCGAGATGGGCCATATCGAGCTGTCCCGCGCCGCCGATTTGGTGGTGGTGGCCCCGGCCACGGCCGATCTGCTGGCAAAGATGGCCCATGGGCTGGCCGGCGATCTGGCCTCGACCCTGCTGTTGGCCACCGACAAGCGGGTGCTGGTCGCGCCTTCGATGAATGTGCGCATGTGGCAGCATCCGGCGACGCGGCGCAATGTCGAAACCCTGCGCGGCGACGGCATCCTTTTTGTCGGCCCGAACGAGGGTGCCATGGCCTGTGGCGAGCACGGCCCCGGCCGCATGAGCGAGCCGCACGAGATCATCGACGCCATTGCCGCAGCTCTGGGCGAGGGGCCGCTTGCGGGGCGCCGCGTGCTGGTGACATCCGGCCCCACCCATGAACCCATCGACCCGGTGCGCTATATTGCCAACCGCTCATCCGGCGCACAGGGCAGCGCGATTGCCGCCGCACTTGCGCGGCTGGGGGCCGAGGTGATCTTTGTCACCGGCCCGGCAAGCCGGCCGCCGCCTGCGGGCGTGCAGGTGATCAGCGTTGAAACCGCCACGCAGATGCATGACGCGGTGCAGGCGGCGTTGCCGGTTGACGCCGCGATCTTTGCCGCCGCCGTCGCAGATTGGCGGGTGCGCGCGCCCTCGGGGCGCAAGATCAAGAAAGACGGCAAGGGCGGTCTGCCCAGGCTGGAATTCGATGAAAACCCCGACATTCTGGCCTCGGTCGCGCAGATGAAAAAGGGGCGGCCTCGCCTTGTGGTCGGCTTTGCCGCCGAAACCGATGATGTGGTTGCCAACGCGACCGCCAAACGCGCGCGCAAGGGCTGTGACTGGATCATTGCCAATGACGTGCGTCCCGAAACCGGCATCATGGGGGGGGCGGAAAATGCCGTGACCCTGATCACCGGCGAGGGCGCAGAAAGCTGGCCGCGCATGACCAAGGAAGATGTTGCCGCGCGTCTTGCCGGAAAGATCGCCGACAGATTGGCCGGGGAAAAATGACCGTTACCATACAGATCAGCCGTCTTGACGGGTTCGACCCTGAAATCGCCCTGCCGTCATATTAAACCGCGGGCGCGGCGGGTGCCGATATTCGTGCCAATCTGCGCAAGGAAGATCGCGAAGATGGCCTGACGGTGATGCCCGGCGCGCGCCTGCTGGTGCCGACCGGCTTTTGCATGGCCATTCCCGCAGGTTTCGAGGTGCAGATCAGGCCGCGTTCGGGCCTGGCACTGAAACACGGGATTACCCTGCTCAACAGCCCCGGCACCATCGACAGCGATTATCGCGGCCCTGTGGGGATCATTCTGGCCAATCTGGGGGATGCGCCCTTTGTCGTTTCTCATGGCGACCGTATCGCACAGATGGTCGTCGCGCCGGTCGTGCAGGGGCAGTTCATGCCCGTCGAGGCCCTTGACGAGACCACCAGAGGCGCCGGCGGCTTTGGTTCGACCGGGAGGGCGTGATGCTGATGATCCTTGCGCTTGTGGCCGCGATTGTCGTGATTGGCTGGTTCATGGGGGTGTCGCGGGCGCTGGTTTTGGCCCTGCCGGCCATGCTGCTGCTGGTCCCCATCGGGTTTCACCTGTTCCTGCCGCCGGGTCACGCGCTGCGCCTGATGGTCGGCGGGTCATTGCTGGGCTGGCTGTGGCTGGGGGCGGGCGCGGCTGTCGTGCTGGCCTATGGGCTGGGGCTGCGCTGGCTGAAATCCCGTGCGCCCGAGGTGCCGACCACCGCCACGGCCACCGCCACGACCGCCGACAAGGCGCCCCAAAGCGGGCCATTTTCCGAGGAAGAGCTTGAACGCTATGCGCGCCACATCATCCTGCGCGAAATCGGCGGCCCTGGACAGCTGAAACTCAAGGGTGCCCGCGTGCTTGTCGTGGGGGCGGGGGGGCTTGGCTCGCCCGCGCTGATGTATCTGGCGGCCGCCGGGGTCGGCCATATCGGCATCATCGACGATGACAAGGTCAGCCTGTCGAACCTGCAACGCCAGATCCTGCACGCATCCGAGCGCGTCGGCATGGCCAAGGTCGAAAGCGCGCGCCGCGCGATTGCCGCGATCAACCCCCATGTCGAGGTGATCCCGTTCAGGCAGCGCCTGAGCCGCGAAAATGCCGATCAGCTGCTGGCGGGGTTCGATCTGGTTCTTGACGGGTCCGACAATTTCAAGACCCGCTATCTGGTCAACGAGGTCTGTGTGAAACACGGCCTGCCCCTGGTCGCCGCCGCAATCAGCCAGTGGGAGGGGCAGATCAGCCTGTATGACCCTGCAAACG
The DNA here is from genome assembly GCA_030950185.1 of Paracoccaceae bacterium. GTDB lineage: Bacteria > Pseudomonadota > Alphaproteobacteria > Rhodobacterales > Rhodobacteraceae > UBA5972. Next base: position 3,296 of record JAUZRU010000125.1, read on the forward strand.
GCACCCCCTGTTACGCCTGCATCTTCCCGCGCGAACCGGCCGAAGGCCTTGCCCCGACCTGCGCCGAGGCCGGCGTGATCGGCGCGCTTCCGGGGGTTGTGGGGTCGATGATGGCGGTCGAGGCGATCAAGCACATCACCGGCGCAGGGCAACCGCTGAAGGGCGAGATGCTGATCTATGACGCGCTGTATGGCGAAAGCCGCAAGATGAAGCTGTCACGACGTGCGGATTGCGCGGTTTGCGGGGGTGATGATTCTGGCGAGAAGCCGGTCATGCCGGTCACCTGAACCCAATATTCGCCATATTGAATTTCCACCTCCCGGATCGCTTGCGATCCGGTTCGCGCCCGACCCCGCCCCCCCAGGCGGGCGCGAATTGGTGACGTCGTTTCGACAGGTTGCAATGTTGCACTCGCGAAAACCCCTGCGCAGATGTCAGAGCGCCCCCCCCCCTCGGGGTCGGGCGCGAACCTGACCTTGCGCCAGGATCCATTTGTGGCCGGGCAGGAACCGCAGCCCCAAAGAACCACGCCGCACACAGGCGCAGTAGCGCCCGTGTCCGGGAAGGCAGCTCGTCCAGCCTCATCGCTGCCTACTGATCCAGAAAACTCCGCAACTTTCTTGACCGGCTGGGGTGTTTCAGCTTGCGCAGGGCCTTGGCCTCGATCTGGCGGATGCGTTCGCGGGTGACGCTGAACTGCTGGCCGACCTCTTCCAGCGTGTGGTCGGTGTTCATGCCGATTCCGAAACGCATGCGCAGCACGCGTTCCTCGCGCGGGGTGAGCGAGGCCAGAACCCGTGTCGTCGTGTCCTTGAGGTTGCTCTGGATGGCGCTGTCCAGTGGCAGCACGGCGTTCTTGTCTTCGATGAAATCGCCAAGCTGTGAATCTTCTTCGTCGCCGATCGGGGTTTCAAGGCTGATCGGCTCCTTGGCGATCTTCATCACCTTGCGCACCTTTTCCAGCGGCATCTGCAGCTTTTCCGCCAGTTCCTCGGGCGTCGGTTCGCGGCCGATCTCGTGCAGCATCTGGCGGCTCGTGCGCACCAGCTTGTTGATGGTTTCGATCATGTGCACCGGAATACGGATGGTGCGCGCCTGGTCGGCGATACTGCGCGTGATCGCCTGGCGGATCCACCATGTCGCGTAGGTGCTGAACTTGTAGCCGCGACGGTATTCGAACTTGTCCACCGCCTTCATCAGGCCGATATTGCCTTCCTGAATGAGATCAAGGAATTGCAACCCGCGGTTGGTGTATTTCTTGGCAATGGAAATCACCAGGCGCAGGTTGGCCTCGACCATTTCCTTTTTCGCCTGGCGGGCCTCTTTCTCGCCCTTCTGGACCTGGTTGACGATGCGGCGGAATTCCGGGATGTCCACGCCCACATATTGCCCGACCTGGGCCATTTCGGCACGCAGCTCTTCGGCCTTGGCGCGGAAGCGGTCGTTGAAGGTGGCCCAGCCACGGCCGGTCTTTTCGGACATGCGGTCAAGCCAGGTCGGGTCAAGCTCGTAGCCGCGATAGGCCTCGATGAATTCACGCCGGTTGATGCGGCTCTGATCCGCCAGTTTCACCATGGCGCTGTCGATCGACATGATCTTGCGGTTGATGCCGTAAAGCTGATCGATCAGCGCCTCGATACGGTTGTTGTGCAGGTGCAGCGAGTTGACCAGCTCGACGATTTCCGAGCGCAGCTTCTGATAGGTTGCCTCGTCCTTTTTCGAAAATGTCGTGGCTTCGTTCAGGGTGGCCGACATGCGGCTGTTCTGCATTTCCTCCAGCTTGGCATAATCGGCGGCAATGCGGTCAAGCGTTTCAAGAACCTTGGGCTTGAGTGTGGCCTCCATCGCCGAAAGCGAAAGGTTGGCCTGATCGTCCTCGTCATCATCATCGTCGTCTGCGGCAATCGGGTTGCCGTCGGCGTCGGTTTCGGGCTCTTTCTTTTCCGGCTTCTTGCCGTCCGTGGCTGTTTTCAGGGTATCGGGATTCGGTGTGATCTCTTCCTCGTCGTCATCGCCCATGGCGCCGGAAAAGGTGGTTTCCAGGTCGATCACGTCGCGCAGAAGGATTTCTTCTTCCAGCAATTCGTCGCGCCAGATGGTGATGGCCTGGAAGGTCAGCGGGCTTTCGCACAGGCCCGCGATCATTGTGTTGCGGCCGGCCTCGATGCGCTTGGCAATGGCGATTTCGCCCTCGCGCGACAACAGCTCGACACTGCCCATCTCGCGCAGATACATGCGCACAGGGTCGTCGGTGCGGTCCAGCTTTTCGGTTTCGGTCTTGGCAACGGCGATTTCCTTGGAAGTCGAGGTTTCGACCAGATCGGTCGATTTCTGTTCTTCTTCCTCGGCTTCGTCATCCTCGATGATGTTGATGCCCATTTCGCTGAGCATGGACATCACGTCCTCGATCTGCTCGCTGGAAACCTGTTCCTGCGGAAGCACCTTGTTCAGCTCGTCATAGGTGACATAGCCACGCTCGCGCGCTTCGGCTATCATCTTCTTGACTGCGGCCTGGCTGAGATCGCCAAGTGATGCCGCATCGTTGTTGTCTTCGGGTTTTGTCACATCCGTGTCCTTGGCGGCCATAGGTCACTCCGTCGTCAGAAGGGCAAAATCACCGAAGGGTGATTCGCGCGAATCATTTGTGCGAATCAACACTGCGAATCAGCGATTCGCAATGCAATTCAGTGTTTTTTCTTCACCCAGACCTGATTATCGATCAGATTTTGCAGGTATTGGGACAAAAGCTCGCGATCTTCGGCCTCGGCTCCGCCCTCGGGAAGGGAAGACCGGCTTGCCTTTTCGCGCGCCTCTGCGGCCTGTTGCAGGCGCCAGGTCAGGCCTTCATCGACCATTCCGGCCATATCCTGCATGGCCTCAAGTATTTCCAGCGCGCTGCCTCTGTAGGCTTCGAGCTTGGCCAGTTCCTCTGCCAGCGCCAGTCTTGCGGTTTCCCGGTCCACCTGCTTGCGGATCGTGGGTGTGATACGCACATGGCGCAGGGACAGCAGATTTTCAACCACTTCGGGGCCCAGTTCGCCGGAAATTTTTTCGCGCAACGCGGCCGAATCTCCGGGCGCTTGGGCGTGATGCAACAGTGCGTCGCGCAGGCGATCATGGTCGCGGCCGTGGAATTGCAGCTTTTCCAGCGCGGTTTCGAAATCGGCGATCAGCTCGGGATAGGTCAGGCATAGGGCCAGGATGACGGATTCGCGCAGGCGGTCTTCGGTTTCCTGCTGGCCCGATGCATTTGCCAGCAGCGATGAGCGGGTGCTTTCGGTGGGGGCATCCAACCAGCTGCGCGCCTGTTTTGCCAAGCGCCCCGACCGGCCCTGTGCCGATCCTTGTCCCGGTCGGCCGCGCCGGTTGCCCGAAGGTGCGAACAATGCGCGGCGCTTCTCGCGCAGGGCTGCGGCATAGTGGTTGCGCACGATCGGGTCATTGATGCGCCCCAGCGCCGATTTCAGGCTGGCATCCAGTGCGGCGCGCCGTTCGGGGCTGTCGAATATCTTTCCCGTCGTTTCACGCTGCCACAGCAGATCGACCAGCGGGCGCGCCGCATCCAGCAGTTTCTGCATGGCGCCGGGGCCGTGTGCGCGCAACAGATCGTCGGGGTCCAGCCCCTCGGGCAGCAGGCAGAAACGCAATGTCTGGTTCGGCGCCAGCAGCGGCAGCGCCACGTCGATCAGCCGCATGGCAGCGTTCAGCCCGGCCTTGTCGCCGTCCAGCGCGATGATTGGCTCGGGCGCGATACGCCACATCAGGCGCAGCTGATCGGCGGTGATTGCGGTGCCAAGGGGTGCGACCACGTCGTTGAACCCCGCTTGCGACAGCGCGATCACATCCATATAGCCCTCGGCCACGATCAGGCGGCCGGTCTTGCCGGCGGCCTCGCGCGCGGGCACGAAATTGAACAGGCTGCGGCCCTTGTCGAACAGCGGCGTTTCGGGCGAGTTCAGATATTTCGCCCGTGCATTCGGGTCCAGCGCGCGGCCGCCAAAGGCGATGCAGCGGCCCCTGGAATCGCGGATCGGAAACATGATTCGGCCGCGAAAACGATCATAGGGGGGGCTGGCGTCGTCGGGCTTGATGGCCAGCCCCGCCTGCACCACCAGATCGGGCGCGATCCCCTTGCCGGTAAGGTGCTGGAACAGCGCGGTGCGGCTGTCGGGGGCAAAACCGATCTCGAAACGCGCGATCATTTCATCCTGCAACGCGCGGTCTTGCAGATATGCGCGCGCGCGCGCACCCTCGGCCATGTTCAGATGCAGGCGATAGAATTGCGCCGCCTGTTCCATCACCTCGACCAGCTGGCTGCGCAGATCGGCCTTTTCCTGCGCCTTGGGGTCGCGCGCGGGCATGGTCATGCCGGCCTCGCGGGCAAGGATTTCGACCGCCTCCATGAAGCTGACATTTTCGGTTTCGCGCACGAAGGTCAGCGCGTCGCCCTTGGCGTGGCAGCCAAAGCAGTAATAGAATCCCTTGCGGTCATCGAGGTGAAAGGACGGGGTCTTTTCCTGGTGAAAGGGGCAGGGTGCCCAATAGTCGCCCTTGGCCGGGTTCGACTTGCGCGCATCCCACGTCAGCTTGCGCCCGGCAACGGCCGCCAGCGACACGCGCGAACGCAGTTCGTCAAGGAATCCGGGTGGCAGGCTCATGGCGGCAAATATCGGGTAGCCGGGGCGGTGATGCAAGTGGATTGGCTGAAGGGCGGCCCGTCTTTCATGTCACCATCACCAGCATCAAGATGCTGCCCACAACCAGCGCCATGCCCGCAAGCTCGCGCCCGCTGTGGCGTTCGTGAAAGAACAGGGTCGAGGCGGCAAAGGTGAACAGCAGCTCGATCTGCCCCAGCGCCTTGACATAGGCCGCATGTTGCAGCGTGAAGGCCATGAACCAGCCATATGACCCCAGCACCCCGGTCAGCCCCACAAGCGCCGTCACGCGCCAGCTGCGCGCGACAGTCGAGATTTGCCCGCGCTCGCGCCAGGCCAGCCAGGCGCCCATGACAAGGCTTTGGAAAACCGTGACAAAGGCCAGTGTCACCGCCGCCCGGATCACGAAATCGCCCCCCTCCAGCGCCAGCGACGCCCCGCGATAGCCGGTTGCCGACACCCCGAAAAGCGCCCCCGATGCCAGCCCCAGAACCGAGGCCCGGTTGATCAGCCGCCGGTGCCAGGGCAGGGGTGTGGCCGGGCGCGGCGGGTCGGCCAGCAGGATCACGCCGACCAGCCCGATCACGATGGCGCCCAGCCCGGCGGTCGAGATCCGTTCCCCCAACAGAACCAGCGCAATCAGCGCGGTCTGCACGGTTTCGGTCTTTTTCAGGGTGATCCCGACGGTGAAATTGCGGCTGGCAAACAGGGCCACGACGCACAATGTCGCCAGAATCTGCGAAAGCCCCCCGATCATGGCAAAACCCAGAAAACGCGCGCTCATGGCGGGCATCTCGCGCAGGCCTGATGCCGTCAGCGCCAGCACCAGCGCAACCGCCAGGGGCGCGGCAAAGACAAAGCGCGAAAAGGTGGCCCCGCCGGTGGACAGGCGGGTGTCCTTCAGATGTTTTTGCAACATGAAGCGCAGGTTCTGCGCAAAAGCGGCAAAGATGGTGATCGGGATCCACAGCGGCATGGCCCCTGTGTGCCACGGCGCGCCCGGCGCGTCGAGGGCGCGCCTGCCTCAGCGGGGCTGGCCGATGGCTCGCCCGATGCCTTCGGGGCGCGGCAGGCGGGCATGAAGGCGCTCGATCTCGGCCAGCTTTTCGGCGATCTCTGGCTGCGGGGCGCAGGCCCGGCGGGTTTCAAGGCTGACATGGATCAGCATCTGTTCACAGGTCGCCAGCAGAGCGCCGTCGCCGTCATACATCATGCCGAACACATGCATTTTCTTTCCCTGCCCGGACAACAGCAGTGTTTCGACGCGGATCGGTTTGCCTGCACATACCTCGCCCAGATGGCGGATATGGGTTTCGGCGGTGAAATAGCTGTTGCCCCCGGCGATATAGGCGGCATCCGCCCCGATCATTTCCATGAAACGGTCGGTCGCGTTGGAAAATGCCTCCAGATAGCGGGCCTCGTTCATGTGGCCGTTATAGTCGGTCCAGCTTTCGGGAACCAATCGTTCCAGCGTGACAATGGGGCGGGAAAAATCGGTGTCTTGCGTCATTTCTGTTGCCTCAGCAGTATTTCCGCGGTGATCAGAACGGGGTTGCGCCCTTGTTGCAGCCGGCCTTCCATCCAGCTGCCGTCCAGTCCGGCAAGCGCGCCTGGCATTTTGCGCAGATAGAGCGACCTTTTTTCAAGCGAAATTTCGGGGCGGTGGTCGTTTTCTGCAAAAAACCTTTTGCAGGTGCCGAAGATGCCGGTGGACGGGTAACCCGAAGATGGGAGCGATTCCCTTTTCCCGCCCCGTCAGGCAGATGCGAATGGTGCAAAAGACGGTCAGGTTCCGACAGAAATTGGGGCTGGAGAGGTGGCTTGGGGAAACAGACCATTTCCAATCCCGGTTCAATCGGCCGCGCGGAAGCGCCCTCTTGTCGCCAGAAATCCAGGGGCGCTTGTCGGGCACTGTTGCGCGCCAAGCAACAATAAGAGGATGATTTCCGCCATATACGGGGTTTTGGTCGGTCTGCAGGTGGTTATTGTTGCTGCCAGGGATACAGTTCCCGGAATGAGCAATTGTTCCTGAATGCCCCGCCTTTGCCCCAAAACGAACCGGGAATTGCACCTTTGCGCCACATTTCCGCCAAATTTCGTTTTGTCCGATGCCACATTTCGGCTAGTTTCCACCCAGCAGCCCCGCTGGGAGGGGCTTACAGGCCAGGGGCGGCCATCATGGAAATGTCGTGTCGGATCGGCACGCTGATGGTGAGAACATGAACCTGCTGAAAGATTTTCCCGCACTGCGCCAAGCCTATTACATGATGCTCGTCAGCCTCTGGACCGGGGCGACCATAGCCAATGTTGCAACCATACTGGGCAAGACGGTTCATTTCGTTCCGCTGAGCGGCATTTCCGTTTTCATCGGTGTCATGCTGGTGCGCTCGGTCAATGAAACGATCGACGGCGCCGACAATCGCTGACGCAGAAAGCCGGACAGCGGACCGGTGATCATTCAAGGAAATATCAGGATATCCCGCCATGACATGCTTTTCATCCGAAACCCTCGTGACAACCGAAAATGGCGACATTCCCGCCAACAAGCTTCGTCCCGGTGACAAGGTGCTGACCCGCGACAACGGTTATCAGGCAGTCCGTTGGGTGGGAGAGCGCAGCATGCACGGACGTTTCTTGCTGGACAATCCGCATCTGCGGCCGGTTCTCGTCAGGGCCGGGGCGTTTGGCGACGGGCTGCCGAGCCAGGATATCATGTTGTCCCCCAACAGCCGCCTTCCGATAGAAGAGCCGGGATCGGGCCTCAAGTCGCTGATTGTCAGAGGGCAGCAGCAGATGGTTGCCGTCAAGCATCTGATCAATCACCGGGACATCATGCAGATCGATGTGTTGGGGCTGAAATACGCGCATATCATGTTCACCGGCCACCAGATCATCGCAACCAACGGTTTCTGGGTCGAAAGCTTCAAGGCCGGCGATTATTCACTGGGTGCGGTGGGCAATGCGCAGCGCAACGAGATACTGGAGATCTTCCCTGAACTCAGGCAAAGCCAGCTGCGTTCGTCCCTGGGTGAGGCGCTTGAAAATCAGGCGTCGCTTGATCTGTCGTCCACGGAAACCGTCTGAGCCAACCAGCTTTCCCAATCTGCCACGGTATCCAGGTCGACTCCGCTTCCGGGCAGAGTGATCAGACGAGGGCGAACATCCGAACGGCGCAGCAGATCGCGCGCGCCCCTGTCGCCGCTCAGGCGTTCCAGATCATCAAACAGGTTTCGGGGAAACAGCACCGGGTTGGCGGGGCGCCCCTCGGCTGTGGCTGCGCGGATGATCCGCCGAGGTGTTTCCGAAAAGGCCTCGATCAGGCGATCATGTGATCGGGCCGTGATGTCCGGCATGTCGGCCAGCGCGATGATCGCACCGTCCATGCCGGACATGGCGCCAAGCCCGGCCCTGATCGAACTGGCCATGCCTTCGCCATGCCTGGGGTTTTCGATGATCGTGACTGCCAGCCCCTCAAGGGCTTCGCGCCGAGGCAGGTCATCGGGGCGCAGAATGACGGCCACCCTGTCGGCCCGGCTTTCAAGGGCCTGAATTGCCGAATGCCGCAAAAGCGGAATCCCCCATACTTGCTCGACCAGCTTGTCGCGTCCCTTCATGCGCGAAGAACTGCCTGCGGCAAGCAGGATGATTCCGACGGGCGGTGCATCGGGGTGTAGAGACATGGCGATTTGTTTCTGTACAAACAGATTTTCATTGAGACGACGACTGTTCTGGCCTAGCCTTGTCATCTGGGGCGCGGGCAGACAAGCTGTTTTGGCATGTGACGTCTTTATACCGGAAGGGGCCATGATATAGGAGGGGGCCAAGTGGGCCTTCCGAGTGGGCGGCCGGATCGGGTCGTGTTGGTAATTGATCGAAAGGGACAGTCGCCCATGCAGAAACTGTGGAAAAACGTGCTGGACATGCCGCCAAGCTGGTTGCTGCTGTTTCTGGCGCTTGCCTGGGCGCAGCTTTGTGTGGCGCCATCCTTGCGGTTCGGTTCGGGCCTGTTGTCCGATATCGGCCTGGTCCTGATGGCGGTTGCGGTTGCGCTGATGGTCTGGGCGGCGCTGTTCTTTCTGCGTCTGCGCACCAGCGTGGTGCCGCGCCGCGTGCCTTCGGCGCTGATCAAGGCCGGCCCATACCGGCTGACCCGCAATCCGATCTATCTTGCCGATGCTGTCTTTCTGTTGGGGTTCTCGCTGTGGATCGGCTCGGTGCTGGGGATATTGCTGGTGCCGGTGTTCATGAAGCTGATCGAGATTCGCTTTATCCGGGGCGAAGAACAGGGCCTGCGGGCGGCATTCCCCGACGAGGCCGAGGAATTTTTCCGCAAGACCCGCCGTTGGCTATAGCCGCGCCTGCGTCAATAACGATAAGTGTCTTGCCCCTTTTGTCTGTGCATGTACTGTTCAGGTTGTCGTCACCTTGGGCGACTATGACAATTTCGTGAACCTGGGTCTTGTCGAAGGGAAACAGGAAAGAGGCGGGCCACGGGCGATCGGGCAGACCGGCAGGACATTCCCGAACCGGGGCCGACACAGACGGATGAGGAACGAAAGGGGAGACAGGCTTTGATAATAGGTGCACCAAAGGAAACATTTCCCGGCGAAAACCGGGTTGCGATGACGCCGAATTCGGCGCGCGCGCTGCAAAAGCTGGGGCATGAATGTGTCATCCAGTCAGGCGCCGGCGCTGCCGCCCGTTTTTCGGACGAGGAATACAAGGCCGCCGGCGTCAAGGTGGTCAAGACCGCCGCGGCGCTGTGGAAAGAGGCCGACATTGTCGTCAAGGTCCGCCCGCCCAAGGACGCGACCGAAGAAAAGCGCATCCGCAAGGGGCAGACGGTCATTTCCTTTTTCTTCCCCGCACAGAACGAGGAACAGCTTGCGCGGATGAAGGATATCGGCGCGACCTATATCGCCATGGACATGGTGCCCCGCATCAGCCGCGCGCAAAAGATGGACGCGCTGAGCTCGATGGCCAATATCGCCGGCTATCGCGCGGTGATCGAGGCGGGCAACAATTTCGGCCGCTTCTTTACCGGCCAGGTGACGGCCGCGGGCAAGGTGCCGCCGGCCAAGGTGCTGGTGGTCGGTGCCGGTGTTGCCGGCCTTGCCGCAATCGGCGCGGCGACCAGCCTGGGCGCGCAGGTCTATGCCTTTGACGTGCGCCCCGAGGTGGCCGAGCAGATCGAAAGCATGGGCGCCGAGTTCGTCTATCTGGAATTCGAGGACGATCAGGACGGCGCCGAAACCGGCGGCTATGCCAAGCCGTCCAGCCCGGAATTTCTGGCCAAGCAGCTGGAAAAGTTCCGCGAGCTGGCCCCTGACATGGATATCGTCATCACCACGGCCCTGATCCCCGGTCGCCCCGCGCCCAAGCTGTGGACCAAGGACATGGTCGAGATGATGAAGTCGGGCAGCGTGGTCGTTGACCTTGCGGCCGAACGCGGCGGCAACTGCGACCTGACCGTGCCCGACAAGAAGATCGAATCCGACAACGGCGTGACCATCATCGGCTATACCGATTTCCCGTCGCGCATGGCGACACAGGCCTCGGAACTGTATTCGACCAATATCCGTCACATGATCGCCGATCTCACCCCCGAAAAGGACGGCGTGATCGTTCACAACATGGATGACGACGTGATCCGCAGCGCCACCATCTGCCGCGAGGGCGAGATCACCTTTCCGCCGCCGCCGCTCAAGGTGCAGGCGATTGCATCCAAGAAACCCCAGGCAGCACCCGAAAAGACGCCCGAGGAAATCGCCGCCGAAGAGGCCGCCGCCGCCCGCAAGGCCGGACGTCAGCAGATCGGTCTGCTGGTCGTGGGCGGGCTGTTGATGCTGTTGATCGGCAAATATGCGCCACCTGCCTTCATGCAGCATTTCATCGTGTTCGTGCTGGCCGTGTTCGTCGGCTTCCAGGTGATCTGGGGTGTGGCCCACAGCCTGCACACGCCGCTGATGGCGGTGACCAACGCCATTTCGGGCATCATCATCGTTGGTGCGTTGCTTCAGATCGGAACCGGTAGCGGGATCGTGACGATCCTGGCGGCGATTTCGGTGCTTGTTGCAACCATCAACATCGTCGGGGGCTTCATGGTGACACGCCGGATGCTCCAGATGTTCCAGAAATCATAAGGCGGGGGACAGGACATGACCATTTCACCCGAACTCCAGACCGCTGCCTATATCGCGGCAGCCGTTCTGTTCATCCTCAGCCTCGGCGGCCTCAAGGACCAGGAAAGTGCCAAGCGCGGTGTCTGGTATGGCATTGTCGGCATGGCGATTGCCGTGTTTGCAACCATCATCGGGCCCGGCGTGCAGATGTCGGCAATTCTTGCCGTGACGCTGGCCATTGGCGCCGTGATCGGTGCCATCGTTGCCCTGCGGGTCGAGATGACCGGCATGCCGCAGCTGGTGGCCGCGCTGCACAGCTTTGTCGGCCTCGCCGCGGTGCTGATCGGCATCAATTCGGATCTGACGGTGCATGAATTTGCCACCCATGCAGAAAAGATCATCCACGAAACCGAGGTGTTTCTCGGCGTCTTCATCGGCGCGGTAACCTTTACCGGCTCGATCGTCGCCTTTGGCAAGCTGGCCGGCAAGATCGGCGGCAAGGCATTGATCCTGCCCTTGCGGCATCTGTGGAACATCCTCATCGTTGTCGGCTCGCTTGCGCTGATGGTGATGTACATGCAGGGCGCCGGCAGCTGGACGCTCTATGTGATGACCGTTCTGGCCCTGATCCTGGGTTGGCATCTGGTGATGGCCATTGGCGGGGCGGACATGCCCGTGGTGGTGTCGATGCTGAACAGCTATTCGGGCTGGGCCGCGGCGGCGACCGGTTTCCTGCTGGGCAATGACCTGTTGATCGTGACCGGCGCGCTGGTGGGCTCATCTGGTGCGATCCTGTCCTATATCATGTGCAAGGCCATGAACCGGGGTTTCCTCAGCGTGATCCTTGGGGGCTTTGGCGGCGCCAAGGGCCCGCAGATGGATATCGAGGGCGATATGGTTTCCATCGACGCCGAAGGCGTGGCCGCGGCGCTGGAGGATGCGGACAGCATCATCATCGTGCCCGGCTATGGCATGGCGGTGGCGCAGGCCCAGCAATCGGTTTCCGAACTCACCCGGCGTCTGCGCGCCAAGGGCAAGAATGTGCGTTTCGGCATCCACCCGGTTGCCGGCCGTCTGCCGGGTCACATGAACGTGCTGCTGGCCGAGGCCAAGGTGCCCTATGACATCGTGCTGGAGATGGACGAAATCAATGAAGACTTCCCCGACACGGATGTTGTCATCGTCATCGGTTCCAACGACATCGTGAACCCGGCCGCACAGGAAGACCCCAACAGCCCGATCGCCGGCATGCCGGTGCTTGAGGTCTGGAAGGCGAAACAGGTCTTTGTCATGAAGCGCGGGCAGGGCACCGGTTATTCGGGCATCGAGAACCCGCTGTTCTTCAAGGAGAATACGCGCATGTTCTATGGCGATGCCAAGGCCAGCCTCGACACTTTGCTGACCATGATCAAGTGACCGCCACGAATAGCTGTCGGAAAAGGGCGTCCCCTGGGGGCGCCCTTTTTCATTGGCGCGCGGCCCTGCCAATGCCGAGATTGTGCAAATTTCTTGGCAGATTGAAGGGAATCGGGCTAGGCTTTGCCGTGGGGGGGATGTTTCATGGATGTTTTTACC
>JAUZRU010000126.1 GCA_030950185.1 Paracoccaceae bacterium
GCACACCTGCGGCCTGCAACAGCGGGCGGATGCTTTCCATGTGCTGGCGGGCCAGAATTTCGGTCGGCGCCATCATCACCGCCTGCCCGCCCGATTCGACGGCAATCAGCATCGCCAGCAGCGCAACCACCGTCTTGCCCGCGCCCACATCACCCTGAAGCAGGCGATTCATGCGCAGCGGCGCGGCCATGTCGGCGGCGATTTCCGCAACCGCGCGACGTTGCGCACCGGTCAGATCATATGGCAGCGCGTCCCGCACCAGCGCCCGCAGCCGCCCGTCGCCCTTGCTGACAACCCCCTTCTTGCGCCTGATTCGTGTGCGCGCGAGTGCCAGCGTCAGCTGATGGGCAAACAGCTCGTCATAGGCAAGACGTTCGCGCGCCGGGGCCTGCAAGGACAGATCCTGCGCCTTTTGAGGGTGATGGGCTGCCTGCAACGCCGCGCGCCAGGCGGGCCAGCCCCGCCTTTCCACAAGCGACGTGTCGATCCATTCATCCAGATCCGGCGCGCGTGCCAGCGCCGATTGCGCAGCCCGGGCAATGGCCCGCTGGCCAAGCCCCGCGGTCAGGGGATAGACCGGCTCGAATGGCGGGATCTCGCCGGCCTGTTCGGGGGGTACGATATGGTCGGGGTGGACGATCTGCGCCACCCCGTCGAACAGCTCCAGCTTGCCCGAAACCACGCGGCGCGTGCCCTCGGGCAGGGTACGGCGCAGCCAGTCGCCGCGGGCGTGAAAGAAGACCAGTTGAAACGCCGTTTGCGAATCGCGCACCTGCACCCGATAGGGCCCACCCCGCCGGGCGCTTGGCTGGTGCTGCAAGACCTCGACCTCAACCGTCACGGTGCAGGGCGGCGTGACCTGGTTGATCGAGCGGCGGATATTGCGGTCGATCACCCCATGGGGCAGCGTGAACAGCAGATCGCGCGGCCGGGTGATGCCCATCTGTTCCAGCAGACGCGCGGTTTTCGGGCCGACGCCATCCAGGCCGGTGATTTCACCGAACAGGGGGAACAGGATTTCGGGGCGCGTGCTCATGGGCGCATTGTCAGGGCTTTGCACCGATCAGTTCAAGCCATTCCTGTTCGTCGATCACCCTGACGCCCAGTTCGCGCGCCTTTTTCGCCTTGGATCCGGCGCCGGGACCCGCAACCACCAGATCGGTTTTGTTCGAGACCGAACCCGACACCCTGGCCCCCAGCGATTCGGCGCGCGCCTTGGCCTCGGCCCGGGTCATCTGTTCCAGTGTGCCGGTAAACACGATGGTCTTGCCGGCAACGGGGCTGTCGCTGGCCGGCCGTTCGGCGGGGATGATTTCAAGATGCTGCACTAGCCGGTCGATCAGCGCGCGCGAGGCAGGTTGGTGAAAGGCGGTCACCAGCGCCGCGGCCATGACCGCACCCACGCCGTCGATCGACAGCAACTCGTCCCATTCGGGGCCCTCGCCGATGGTGGCGTTGGTCAGGCAGCGTTCGAAGGCCTCCCATGTGCCGAAATGGCGGGCCAGCAGATTGGCCGACGCCTCGCCCACATGGCGGATGCCAAGCGCATGGATCAGCCGGGCCAGCGGAATTTTCCGGCGCGCGCGGATGGCGGCAAACAGCTTGTCGGCCGAGGTCTCGCCCCAGCCCTCGCGATTCTTCAGCTTGGCGATATTCTTGTGATCACGTTCTTCCAGGGTAAAGATATCGGCCGGCTCGCGGATCGGCAGCAGGTCGTCGTGAAAGAACATTTCGATCTGCTTCGCACCCAGACCCTCGATGTCGAATGCGTTGCGCGACACGAAATGTTTCAGCTTTTCAACGGCCTGCGCCGGGCAGCTCAGGCCGCCCGTGCAGCGGCGCACGGAATCGCCCTCTTCGCGCACGGCCTCGGCCCCGCAGACCGGGCAGTGGTCGGGAAAGACATAAGGTTTGCTGTCAGCGGGGCGTTTGGACAGGTCGACATCGCGGATCTTGGGGATGACGTCGCCGGCGCGATAGACCTCGACCCAGTCACCGATGCGGATGTCGCGCCCACCCCTGATCGGGTTGCCGTTCGCATCAACCCCCTTGATATAGTCTTCGTTATGCAGGGTCGCGTTGCTGACAACCACGCCGCCCACCGTCACCGGCTGAAGGCGCGCAACCGGGCTCAGCGCGCCGGTGCGGCCCACCTGGATTTCGATGTCCAGCAGGCGGGTATGGGCAATTTCGGCCGGAAATTTATGGGCAATCGCCCAACGCGGCGTGGTCGAGCGGTATCCAAGCCGCTCTTGCAGCGCCAGATCGTTGAGCTTGTAGACCACACCGTCGATGTCATAGCCAAGCGTGGCACGGCGTTCCTCGATCTCTTTGTAATGGGCCAGCATTTCATCGACCGATCGGCACAGCTTCATCAGCGGATTGACCGAAAAGCCCAGGTCGCCCAGCCGCGCAATGGCCTGCATCTGGGTGGTTCCAAGGGGTTCCGACAGAACCCCCCAGGCATAGGCAAAGAAATGCAGCGGGCGGCTGGCGGTGACGGTTGCGTCCAGCTGGCGCAAAGAGCCGGCCGCCGCGTTTCGCGGGTTGGCAAAGGGTTTTTCCCCGCGCGCCTGCTGTCGCTGGTTGAGCGCGGCAAAATCATCGTGGCGCATATAGACCTCGCCCCGCACCTCGAGGATCTCGGGCGCATTTTCCAGCCGCGCGGGAATATCACCGATGGTGCGGGCATTGGCGGTCACATCCTCGCCCACCTCGCCATCGCCGCGGGTCGCGGCCGTGACCAGCCTGCCCGCCTCGTAACGCAGCGAAAGCGAAAGCCCGTCGATCTTGGGCTCGGCCGTGAAATCAAGCGGCGCGTCTTCCTGAAGCCCCAGAAAGCGCCGGATGCCGTCAACAAAGTGACGTACATCTTCATCGTCAAAGGCATTGCCCAGCGACATCATCCGCTGTTCATGTCTGACCTTGGCGAATCCGTCGCGCGGGCGGGCGCCGATCTGGTCAGACGGGCTGTCGGGGCGCTTGAGATCGGGGAACCGCGCCTCGATCAGTGCGTTGCGACGGCGCAGCGCGTCATATTCGGCATCTGTCAGGAAAGGGGCGTCATCCTGATAATAGGCGCGATTGGCCCGGTTCAGGATTTCGGCAAGCCGCGCAAGTTCTTTGCGCGCCTCTTCGCGGCTCAGCGCCTCGACGTCGATCTCTTGTCCCATTTCCCGCCTCACATATCAGACGGGATCAGAGATACCGACGGCGCCTTGCGAGGTCCAGAGTTGATACCTCAGGCCGAGGCGGCGAATCTGTCGCTGAATTCAACCGGCTCGGGGTCGCGCAGCACATAGCCCCGCCCCCAGACGGTTTCGATATAGTTTTCGCCATCCAACGCCTGAGAAAGCTTTTTCCTCAACTTGCAAATGAAAACGTCGATGATCTTGAGCTCGGGCTCATCCATGCCGCCATAGAGGTGGTTGAGAAACATCTCCTTGGTCAGGGTTGTGCCCTTGCGCAGGCTGAGGAGTTCCAGCATCTGGTATTCCTTGCCGGTCAGATGCACTGGCTGGCCGTCCACCTCGACCGTCTTGGCATCAAGGTTGACCGTGATTCTGCCTGTCTGGATGATCGACTGGGCATGCCCCTTGGATCGGCGGATGATCGCATGAATGCGCGCGATCAGTTCCTCGCGGTGAAACGGCTTGGTCAGGTAATCATCTGCACCAAATCCGAACCCCTTGATCTTGCTTTCGGTATCGTCGCTGCCCGTCAGAATCAGGATCGGCGTCTCTACCCGCGCCCGGCGCAGTCGGCGCAGCACCTCGTGCCCGTTCATGTCTGGCAAGTTGAGGTCGAGAAGGATCAGATCGTAATCATACAGCTTGGCAAGATCGATCCCTTCCTCGCCAAGATCAGTGACATAGACGTTCAGATTCGCATTGGACAGCATCATTTCAATGCTGCGGGCAGTAGTCGGGTCGTCTTCCACGAGCAGGATTCGCATGACGTGTCTCCAGGTGTCAGGTTTCAACAACGACAAACTTGATCGAGAATGGTTAACTGCGGGTTACTTTGGATAGTCATGCCATACTCTACCTATGGTTGTCCATCATTTTTGAAACGAGCGGTCGCCTGAAGGCCCTTGCGGCCGTATTTCCGTGCGTTTTCCCGCCAGGAAGTCAGCTCTTCCTTGCTCAGAGCCCATCTTTCGCAGGCCTCGTCTGCCGTGATCAATCCCACCTCGACCGCCTCGACCACACGCGCCTTTCTGCTGGCCACCCAGCGACGCGTGTCGGGCGGTGGCAGATCGGCACGGCTGATCCGCCTCCCGTCCGGCAAGGTCACAACCCGCGGCCCCTTTCCCCGCTTTATATACATCGCTCCACTCCTTTCGGCGGGAAAGGGTGCCGCGGGGCAATTAACAACCCAATAAGGCGCCCCTTGTGAGTTCGGCGAATTTTCCTATATTGCGAACGAACTTTTCGAGGATCCCCGACATGATGGCCCAGGCCACCCGAACCCCGCCCGTCAATTCGATGGGCTTTGCCAAGCCGCCCGCGCAAACGCGGGTGGTCGTTGCCATGTCCGGCGGCGTTGACAGCTCGGTCGTGGCGGCCGAGCTGGCCAGCCAGGGCTATGACGTGGTCGGCGTCACGCTGCAACTGTATGACCACGGCGCGGCGCTGGCGAAAAAGGGGGCCTGCTGTGCCGGGCGCGACATCCACGACGCCCGCCGCGTGGCCGAGCGCATGGGCTTTCCCCATTACGTGCTGGATTACGAAAACCGTTTCCGCGACAGCGTGATCGACGAATTCGCCGACAGCTATCTGGCCGGCGCAACCCCGGTGCCCTGCATCCGCTGCAACGAGCGCGTCAAGTTCCGCGATCTGCTGGAAACCGCCCGCGATCTGGGCGCCGACTGCATGGCCACGGGGCATTACATCCAGCGCGTCACCGGCCCCGAGGGGCCCGAGTTGCACCGCGCCGCCGATCCAGCCCGCGATCAGAGCTATTTCCTGTTCTCGACCACCCGCGAACAGCTGGAATATCTGCGTTTTCCGCTGGGGCATCTGAAATCCAAGGAAGAAACCCGCGCGCTGGCCCGCAAGCACGGCCTGCCGGTTGCCGACAAGCCCGACAGCCAGGATATCTGCTTTGTTCCGCAGGGCAATTACGCCGCCGTGATCGAGAAACTGCGCCCCGGCGCGGCCGAGCCCGGCGACATCGTTCATCTGGACGGGCGCGTCCTTGGCCAGCACCGCGGCGTGATCCACTATACCATCGGCCAGCGCCGGGGCCTGGGCATCGGCGGGGGCGATCCGCTTTATGTCGTGCGCCTTGACCCCGACAGCCGCGAGGTCATCGTCGGCCCGCGCGAGGCCCTTGCCAAGACCATCATCCCCGTGCGCGAAGTCAACTGGCTGGGCGACAGGCCTTTCGGCGAGGTTACCGAACGCCAGGTCGAGGTGCGCGTGCGCTCGACCCGCCCGCCAAGGCCGGCCCTGCTGCGCCCGCTGGGCAATGGGCTGGCCGAGGTCGAGCTGCTGACACCGGAAGAGGGCGTCGCCCCCGGTCAGGCCTGTGTGTTCTACGCCCAGGGCAGCAGCCGCGTTCTGGGCGGCGGCTGGATCTGGCGGGGTTGACGCCCCTCAGTTTTCGCTGACCACCACACAGTCATCGGCGCCGGCCTTGGCCGCCTTGGCTGCGCAGTCGGCAAGGGCGGCAGCGCGCGCCTCTTCGATTGTTCCGGCCTTCACGGCCATGCCCCAATTGCCCGAGGCATGTGACACCGCAAAGGCCTTTTTCCTGCCTGCCCAGCGGTATTTCTTCTTGAAGACCTTGGTGGCATTGGCGCTGAGGCTGAAACTTGCGCCGGGCTTGTAGCCCTTGGGCACGAAATCGGCGATCACCACGCAGGGCCTGGATTTTTCGGCGCGCTTTGCATTGCAGCCCGCAATGGCCGCTGCGGCCGCAGTTTCGGGATCGTGGAAATTCACTGCCTGCATGGCGGACTTGCCCATCAGCCCCTCATCCGGGGATACCGCGATTGCCGCGTAATATGTCTGCACCTGGGGCGCCTTTTTCAGCGTCGGCATGATCTGGGGCGGAATCAGATCCGGCCGCAGAAAGCGGATTTCGGTCGCGTTCCGGCCCGTCTTGTAAAGCTGCCCGGCGGCCTGGCGCGCATTCGGCAATTGCTGGGCCAGAACACTGCCCGCCCCCATGGCCAAACCGATGGTCACCCCGACCATGACTATTCCGATCCTGCTGTTCATCGCATCCTCGTTGTCGCTGCTGCCGTGACCCCGCATATCATAGCGGCCGCGCCCCACTTATCCAGAAATAGACTTGTTCCTTGTGCAAATACGCGGAAAAACCCACCCAAAAGCCACACCAGAGGCGGGCGGGATCCTCAGCCCTGGGCCAGCGCCGCCTGTTCCTGGCGCTGGCGCCTGACGGACGCGCGCTTGGTCAACACCGACGAGGTCACGACCCCGATGGTCACGATGGCGATCATGATGGTCGAAAGCGCGTTGACCTCGGGGTTCAGCCCAAGGCGTACCTGGCTGAAGATCTTCATCGGCAGCGTGGTCGCCGAAGGACCAGATGCAAAGGACGAGATCACCAGATCATCCAGGCTGAGCGTGAATGACAGCAGCCAGCCCGAAATCACCGCAGGCGCGATGATCGGCAGCGTGACCGAGCGGAAGGCGTCAAAAGGCGAGCATCCCAGATCCAGCGCCGCCTCTTCCAGCGACATGTCGAAACTGACCAGCCGAGAGCTGACCACGACCGAGACATAGCACATCGAAAAGGTCGTATGTGCCAGGATGATCGTGCCGACCCCGCGATCAAGCCCCATGGCGATGAACAGCAGCAGCAGCGACAGCCCGGTGATCACGTCGGGCACCACCAGCGGCGCATAGATCATGCCCGAAAACAGCGTCCGCCCCGGAAAGCGGCCGGCACGCACCAGAACCCAGGCGGCCATGGTGCCCAGAATGGTGGCGACGGTCGATGACACCACCGCAACCTTGAGCGTGATCTTGACGGCATCCAGATAGGCCTGGTCATGCAGCAACACGCCATACCATTTGGTCGAGAACCCCGCCCAGACAGTCACAAGTTTGGATTCATTGAAGGAATAGATGATCAGGATCAGGATTGGCAGGTAGAGAAACGCAAATCCCAGCGTCAAAGAGGTGGCGTTGAACCAGGAAAACCGCTTGTTCATGCGTCCAGCTCCTGCATCTTTTGCTGATGGCGCTGGAACAGCACGATCGGCACGATCAGGATCAACAGCAGCAGCACCGCGACCGCGCTGGCGGTGGGCCAGTCGCGGTTGG
The DNA here is from genome assembly GCA_030950185.1 of Paracoccaceae bacterium. Taxonomy (GTDB): domain Bacteria; phylum Pseudomonadota; class Alphaproteobacteria; order Rhodobacterales; family Rhodobacteraceae; genus UBA5972. The sequence continues at coordinate 7,299 of JAUZRU010000126.1, forward strand.
AAAAGAATTCATCCCACAACACCTTGCCAATCATCAGCGTGCGCGACCCGCCAAGAAGCGACGGGATCACGAATTCGCCGACTGCGGGGATGAACACCAGAAAGCTGCCGGCGATGATGCCGGGTTTCGACAGCGGCACGGTGACCAGCCAGAAGGCCTGAAAGCGCGAGCATCCCAAATCTTCGGCTGCTTCCAGCAGGTCGTGATCCAGCTTTTCCAGCGTGGCGTAGATGGGCAGCACCATGAAGGGCAGATAGGTGTAGACGATCCCGATATAGACGGCAAAAGGCGTGTTCAACATCACCAGCGGCTCGTCGATCACGCCGGTCCACAGCAATAGCTGGTTGAGGTAACCATTCTGCCCCAGAATCCCGATCCACGCATAGACCCGGATCAGAAACGATGTCCAGAAGGGCAGGATCACCAGCATCATCAAGGTGGGGCGCCACTCGGTCGGGGCGTTGGCCATGCCATAGGCGATGGGATAGCCCACCAGCAGGGTCAGCACCGTTGACAGCGCGGCAATCTGAAGGCTGGAAAGATAGGCCTTCCAGTACAGGTCATCCTGGGTCAGCCAGCTGTAGTTCTCGAAATCCAGCTTTGACAGAAAATCGACAAACCCCTGCCAGCCGGCGGCCAGATCGAATGTCGGCGTATAGGGCGGGATCGCCAGCGCCTGGTCGGAAAGCGAGATCTTGAGCACGATGCCGAACGGCACCAGAAACAGCAGCAACAGCCACGCATAAGGCACCGAGATCAGCAGCAGGCGGCGCAGGTTCATCTTTTCGCCCTCATGATGTCAGCACCACTGCGGCGGTTTCGGTGAAGGAAATCCACACCTCGTCATCCCAGGTAAAGGGGCGCCGGGCCAGCCGGTTATGGTTGGCAACCTGAACCTTCAGGACGCGCCCGCCCGGCATCCCCACATGATAGGTCGAGATATTCCCCAGATAGCCGATGTCCAGCACCTTGCCCGAAAGGGCGTTGACGGCGTCGGGCGGCCTCTGCGCCGAAATGGCAAGCTTTTCCGGCCGCACGGCAATGCAGCAACTGTCGCCCTTGTTCAGGGTTTCCGAGGCAATCGCGGTAACCGGATCAACCCCTTCCGCCCAGCTTATGCGGCATTTTCCACCCGTGCATTCCAGCACCCTGCCCTCGATCAGGTTCACATCCCCGATGAAATCGGCCACATAGCGCGAATTGGGCTGCTCGTAGATCACCTCGGGCGTGGCCACCTGCACCAGACGCCCGTGATCCATCACCGCGACCCGGCTGGCAACGGTCATGGCCTCTTCCTGATCATGGGTGACGATGACGAATGTGGTGCCCAGCTTTTCCTGAATGTCCATCAGCTCGAACTGGGTTTCCTCGCGCAGCTTCTTGTCGAGCGCGGCAAGGGGTTCGTCCAGCAACAGCAGCTTGGGCGCCTTGGCCAGCGCGCGCGCCAGCGCAACCCTCTGTCGTTGCCCGCCGGAAATCTGGTGCGGCTTGCGGCTGGCAAATTTGCTGAGCTGCACCAGCGCCAGCATCTCGTCCACCCGGCCCGCGATTTCCGATTTCGCCATGTCCGAACGTTTCAGGCCAAAGGCGATGTTGTCGGCCACCGTCAGATGCGGAAACAGCGCATAGGACTGGAACATCATGTTGACCGGGCGCCTGTTGGGCGGCACCCCGGCCAGATCCTGCCCGCCAAGGGTGATCAAACCCTCGGTGGGGGTTTCAAAGCCCGCCAGCATGCGCATGAGCGTGGTCTTGCCACAGCCCGACGGCCCCAGCAGGGCAAAGAATTCGCGTTCATAAATATCAAGGGAAAGGTCGTCGATCGCGGTAAAGCTGCCGAACCGTTTGGTCACATGGTCAAACCGGATGAGCGGCGTTGCCCCAGGGTCTTCCCACGGCGCAAAGACATCTGTCGCGACGGCTGGCGTGCTGTTCATGGCGTCCCCCACTGCGCCCCCCCCACGCGACAATGGTGGAGGGGCAAATTCCTGTTGTTTCGAACCGCCTTAGTGGCCTGTCTTGATCCGGGTCCACATGCGTGTGACCAGTTTCTGGATCTTGGGCGGATAGGGGGTGGTGATATAAAGCTTCTTCACCGTTTCCGCGTCAGGATAGATCGCCGGGTCACCGATCACGTCCTCGTTCAGATATTTCTGCGAGGCCAGGTTGCCATTGGCGTAATACACATAGTTCGAAGCAGCCGCCGCATTCTTGGCATCCAGCATGAAGTTGATGAACTTGTGTGCCGCATCCGGGTTCGGTGCATCGGCCGGAATGGCCATCTGGTCGAACCAGAGAACCGCGCCCTCTTTTGGGATGGAATATTCCACATGCACGCCGTTATCGGCCTCGGCCGCACGGTCACGCGCCATAAGCACGTCGCCCGACCAGCCGATCGCCACGCAGATCTCGCCATTGGCCAGCGCATTGATGTATTCCGAGCTGTGGAACTTGCGCACATGGGGGCGCACGGCCTCAAGCACGGGCTGCGCCTTTTTCAGAACCGCCGGGTCCTTGCTGTCCGGGTCTTCGCCGATATAGCGCAGCGCAGCAGGGATCACCTCGGTCGGGGCATCAAGGAAATGCACGCCACATTTCTGCAGCTTTTTCATGTTCTCGGGATCGAACACCAGCGCCCAGGAATTTACCGGCGCGTTCGGCCCAAGAACCTCTTTCACCTTGTCGACATTATAGCCGATGCCGGTGGTGCCCCACATGTAGTTGACGGAATACTGGTTGCCCGGATCATAGATCGCGGTCTGCCTGGCGATTTCGGGCCAGACATTTTTCAGATTGGGCAGCTTGCTCTTGTCCAGCTTCCGGAACACGCCCGCCTTGATCTGGCGCGCCAGGAACGAACCCGAGGGCACCACCACGTCGTAACCGGTCTGGCCGGCCAGCAGCTTGGTTTCCAGCACCTCGTTGCTGTCAAAGGTATCGTAGACAACCTTGATGCCGGTTTCCTTCTCGAATTTCTTCAGCAGGCTGGGCTCGATATAATCGGACCAGTTGAAGACATGGACCTCTTCAGCCAGCGCCGGCACTGCCAGCATCGCCGAGGCCAGCACCGCCCCGATCAGTTTTCCCGTCTTGCGTTTCATTTTCTTCCTCCCGAATAGTGGCCGCTTTGCTGCCGCTCTGAACATCACACCGTGGAATTTGATCAAAACCACGCGCATTTGCAAGCCCCTTGTGAATTGTATAGGCTTGGCACCAAGGTTCACGCGATCATTCCACAGGCACCGCCCGCCGGTCTGGCGAGCACCAGGACAAGGCAAATTCTAAACATGCAAAGCGGCAATATCCAATGCTTTCCTCGCTGAACAACCCGCCGGCGCATGAAATCGTCTATCGCCAGATCCGCGACAAGATCCTGTTTGGCGATCTCACACCGGGCCAGGCCGTCACCATCCAGGGGCTGGTGGCCGAATGCGGCGTGTCCATGACCCCTGTGCGCGAGGCGATCCGCCGCCTGACGGCCGAAGGCGCGCTTGAATTTCAGGGCAACCGCCGCGTCTGCGTGCCCCGCATGACCGAGGCCCGCTTTGCCGAACTGACCTTTGCGCGGGACATGATCGAACCGAAACTGGCTGAAATGGCGGCGAAAAAGGCATCCGCGCAGGACATCGACACACTGCGCGCCATTGATGACGCGCTGAATGCGGCCATAGATCTGGGCGACGTCAAGGGCTATATGCGCGAGAATCACCGCTTTCACTTTACCCTGTACGGGCTGGCCGGCTCGAACATCCTGTTGCCGATCACCGAAACGCTGTGGCTACGCTTTGGTCCGCTTTACCGGATCATTTCGGGCAAATATGGCACCGAAAGCCTGATCGACCGCCATGACGAGGCCATCCACGCCTTGCGGGCCGGAAATGCCACCCTCTGCGCCGACGCCATCCGCGCCGACATCGCCCAGGGATTCGCCATCGTGCGCGAGAATTTCGGCTGGGCATGAATCTGGGCATGAATTTGATCAAAAGCAACTGACGGTGGTTGACCGCCCGCAATTTGATCATATTATGACGCTGCCTGGCACCCGCCCACCGGGGCGACTCCGGCCCAGGACCACCGTTCAGCCTTGATGCAAAGGGAAGCGCCAATGACCCATCTTTTCAACCATAAACCCACGGCCGAACTGCAAGAGCTGGACGCCGCGCATCACATGCACCCCTTTACCAATGGCGCGCAACTTGCCGAAAAGGGCACGCGCGTCATCACCCGCGCGCAGGGCTGCACCCTGACCGATTCCGACGGGGTCGAGATCCTCGACGCCATGGCGGGGCTGTGGTGCGTCAATATCGGCTATGGCCGCGACGAGCTTGCCCGCGCCGCCTTCGAACAGATGCAGGAACTGCCCTACTACAACACCTTTTTCCAGACCTCGCACCCGCCGGTGATCGAGCTGGCACAAAGGATCGCCGCGCTTGCCCCCGGTGACCTGAACCATGTGTT
>JAUZRU010000127.1 GCA_030950185.1 Paracoccaceae bacterium
ATTGCCCGGCGCCTGCTGCGGATCACGGCCTCTGACCCGATGAGCGGCTTTTTCATGGTGCGTCGCAACAGTTTCAATAGCGTGGTGCTGGGGCTGCAGCAGCAGGGTTTCAAGATCCTCGCCGACATGCTGTCGGCCAGCCGGGGCAGCTGGAAGGTGGCCGAAGTGCCCTATACCTTTCGCGAACGGCGGCATGGCGAAAGCAAGATGGACAGCGCCGTTGCGCTGGAATTTCTCAGCTTGCTTCTGGTGCGCATGACCGGTGGCATGGTGTCGATCCGCTTTATCCTGTTCATGATCGTCGGCCTGTCCGGCCTGGTCGTTCACCTCACCACGTTGCGGCTTGTCATGCTGGCCTTTCCGGTCAGTTTTGCGGTGGCTCAGACCGTTGCGGTCGTTGTTGCCATGACGTCGAATTTCATCCTGAACAACGTGCTGACCTACAAGGACCGCACCCTGCGCGGGCGCGATTTCCTGCGCGGTTTGCTAAGCTTTTACGGCGTCTGTTCGGTCGGGGCGGTGGCCAATGTCGGTGTGGCAACGGCGGTCTATGCGGTGTTGCCGTTCTGGGCGCTGGCGGGTTTTGCCGGGGCCTTTGTCGGGGCGCTGTGGAATTTCGTTGCCAGCGCCCTGGTCACCTGGAAGTCATGAACTTCAGGGCGGGCAGAAATGGGTGATCTTCTGCCCGAAAATGCGACTGATCGCCGGTTTCTGATCCGGTTTCTGCTGGCCCTTGCAGCCTTCAAGCTTTTGCTCGCCGCACTTGCCCCGCTTGGCGTGGACGAGGCCTATGCCGTGGCCGTGGCCCGCGAATACAGCCTTGCCTTTTTCGATCATCCGCCGCTGAGCTTCTGGCTGCCCGTGGGGCTGGCGCAGCTGACCGGGATCGAGCACCCCGTGATCTATCGCCTGCCCTTCATCCTGGCCGGCTTGCTGACGACATGGGCCGTCTACGGGATCGGCCAGCGCATTGGCGGGCCGCGGGTTGCAAGGGTCAGCGCGCTGCTGCATGTCGCGGCGCCCTTCTTTCTGGTTTCGGGCGGCCTGCTGGTGGTGCCGGACGGAACCCTGAATCTGGGCCTGGCCTTTTCGGCGCTGTTCCTGCTGCGCATCCTTGACGGCGATTGCCGCGCCCCCCTGCGCCTGTGGATCGCAACCGGCGCCTTTCTCGCACTGGCGCTTGCCTCGAAATACCAGGCGGCCTGGCTGCCGGTTGCGGTGCTGTTGTTCATGGTTCTGACACCAGCCGGGCGAAAATGGTTCGTGCAGCCGGGGCCGTGGATTGCGGCCGGAATCGGCCTTGTCGGCCTTTTGCCCACCGTGCTGTGGAACATGGATCACGGCTGGGCCTCGTTTGCCTTTCACACCGGCCGCGCCGAAAACGGGGGCAGTCTTGCAAATGCGGCGCTGATGATGGTCGGGCAGGCGGTGTTTCTGCTGCCAACGGGCCTTGTCGCGGGTGTCGCCGGTGTCGCGCTTGGCTGGCGCAGGCGTGCCCAACAACCTGCGCTGTTTCTGCTGGCTCTGCTGGCAATCGGGCCGATCCTTTTCTTCAACTACATCTATTTCACCTCGTCCGGCACACTTGCCCATTGGCCCATGCCCGGATGGTTGTTCGCACTGCCCTTGGGCGCGCTGTGGATCAACAATCGCGGCGAGCGATTTCGCCGCCTTTTCCGCCGCACAGGCGCCGTTCTTGCCCTGGCCCTGTGGGTGCCGCTGCTGGCGCTGGTGGTTCACGCCCGCACCGGCTGGCTGACCGCGCCGTTCCATGATCGCCCCCCGAAATGGGATAACACGCTGATGCTTTTCGACTATGGGGGTCTGCGCGGCGCACTTGAAAGGCGCCACTTGTGGAAGGGCACCGATGTCCTGATGGCAACGACATGGATCGACGGCGGCCTGCTTGACACGGCGCTGAAAGGTGAAAGGCCCATGCGCATCATCGAGCCTTCTGCCGCCCACCATTTCGCCTATATCAGCGACGCCACCGCCGCGGGCACGGCCCTTTATCTGCGCCCCTCGCGGCTTGAGGATACGGCCCGGAGCGGCGCCATGATGCTGCACCGCGCCCGCAGGCTTGACCCGGCGGCCGAACTCTTGCGCCCGATCATCCTGAAACGCGGCAATCAGCCCTATGTTGCCGTCAACATCGTGCGCTTGCGGTTGAACTGATCGCGCACCCTTCTTCTTTGTTCAAATACTCCGGGGGTGCGGGGGCCGCCCCCCCCCCCAAAGAAACCCCACCAAAAAAGGCCCCCCCAGGGGGGCCATACAA
>JAUZRU010000128.1 GCA_030950185.1 Paracoccaceae bacterium
AGGACATCTTCCTTCATGATGCGACCGTCACGGCCGGTGCCGGTGACCTGATCAGGCGAAAGCCCCTTTTCGGCCATCAGCTTTTTGGCCGATGGCGCGTCTTCCACATCGGCCTTGCGGGCAACCGCCTGCGCCGGCTGGCTGGCTGCTGCCGGTGCCGGGGCGGCGGCTCCGCTGGCCGCGCCCGAGGTTGCAATCACCGCAAGCCTTGCATTGGCGGCAACGGTTTCGCCCTCTTTGGCGATGATCTCGGCCAGGGTGCCGGCGGCGGGTGCGGGGACTTCGACCGAAACCTTGTCGGTTTCCAGCTCGCACAGCATTTCGTCAACGGCAACGGTGTCGCCAACCTGTTTGAACCAGGTTGAAACCGTGGCCTCGGTCACGCTTTCGCCAAGGGCGGGCACCATCACGTCGATGGTTTCCGATGATTTCGCCGCGGCAGGAGCGGTATCGGCCGTCGGGGCCTCGGAGGCAGGGGCCGGCGTTTCGGCGCTGGCCGAGGGTGCCGCTGTGGCGCCTTCCTCGATACGGGCCAGCAAGGCATCGACACCGACGGTTTCGCCCTCTTTGGCGACGATCTCGGCCAGGGTGCCGGCGACAGGAGAAGGAACCTCGACGGTAACCTTGTCGGTTTCCAGCTCGCACAGCATCTCGTCAACGGCAACCGCATCACCCGGTTTCTTGAACCAGGTCGCGATGGTGGCCTCGGTGACGCTTTCACCCAGGGTGGGGACTCGGACTTCGGTAGACATCGGGTTTACTCCGCTTCAATGCCAAGCGCGTCACATACGAGCGCCTGTTGTTGTTTCTTGTGTTGCGAGGCCAGGCCCGTGGCGGGCGAGGCGGCGGCCGGGCGGCCAGCATATATCGGTCTTTTGCTGTCGGCCTCGATCCTGTCGAGGATCCATTCGATATTTGGCTCGACAAAGCTCCAGCCGCCCTGGTTCTTGGGTTCTTCCTGACACCAGATGATTTCGGCCTTCTTGAAGCGGCTCAGCTCCTTGGACATGGCCATCGCCGGGAATGGATAGAACTGTTCCAGCCGCAGCAGATAGACGTCGTCCAGCCCCTCGGCATCGCGGCGTTCCAGCAGATCGTAATAGACCTTGCCCGAACAGATCACCACGCGCCTGATCTTGTCGTCCGGTTTCAGCTCAAGCGCCGAGCTGCCCTTTTGCGCATCATCCCACAACACCCGATGAAAGGACGAGCCGGTGGCGAATTCCTCGATATTGCTGACGGCGAGCTTGTGGCGCAGCAGGGATTTCGGGGTCATCATGATCAGCGGCTTGCGGAAGCTGCGGTGCATCTGCCGGCGCAGGATGTGGAAATAGTTTGCCGGTGTCGTGCAGTTGGCAACGATCCAGTTGTCTTCGGCGCTCATTTGCAGGAACCGTTCCAACCGGGCCGAGCTGTGTTCCGGCCCCTGCCCCTCGAACCCGTGGGGCAGCAGTACCACAAGGCCCGACATGCGCAGCCATTTGCGTTCGCCCGAACTGATGAACTGGTCGAACATGATCTGGGCACCATTGGCGAAATCGCCGAACTGGGCCTCCCACAGCACCAGGGCGTTGGGTTCGGCCAGCGAATAGCCGTATTCAAACCCCAGAACCGCATATTCCGACAGCATGGAATCGATCACGTCCAGCCGCGGCTGATCGGGGCGGATATGGTTGAGCGGGAAATACCGTTCTTCGGTTTCCTGATCGACAATGGCCGAATGACGCTGGCTGAAAGTGCCGCGGATTGAATCCTGCCCTGACAGGCGCACGGGATAGCCTTCAAGCAGCAGCGTGCCAAAGGCCAGAGCCTCGGCCGTGGCCCAGTCGATCCCCTTGCCCGCCTCAAGCGTCTGGCGGCGATGATCCAGCAGGCGCTGCACGGTCTTGTGAACGTGAAAGCCATCGGGCACACGGGTCAGTGCCTGGCCGACCTCAAGCAGGCGCTCGGGCGAGACGGCGGTTTCGCCGCGCTGATAACCACCATCCTGACGGTGGATATGCGACCAGCGCCCATCCAGCCAGTCGGCCTTGCTGGGGCGGTATTCCTTGCCGGCCTCGAATTCGGCATTCAGATGGGCCTGAAAGGCGGCCTTCATGTCCTCGATCTCGCCCGAGGGGATCAGCCCGTCCTTGACCAGCCGTTCCGTGTACAGTTGCAGCGTGGTCTTGTGCTTCTTGATCTTCTTGTACATCACCGGGTTGGTGAACATGGGCTCGTCGCCCTCATTGTGACCAAAGCGGCGATAGCAGAACATGTCGATGACCACGTCCTTGTGGAACAGCTGGCGGAATTCGGTCGCCACCTTGGCGGCATGAACCACCGCCTCGGGGTCGTCGCCATTGACGTGGAAAATGGGCGCCTCGACCATCAGCGCGATGTCGGTCGGATAGGGTGACGAGCGGCTGAAATGCGGCGCGGTGGTGAACCCGATCTGGTTGTTGACAATGATGTGGATGGTGCCGCCGGTACGGTGGCCGACCAGCCCCGACAGACCGAAACATTCGGCCACGACGCCCTGGCCCGCAAAGGCTGCATCGCCATGCAGCAGGATGGGCAGAACACGGGTGCGTTCGGTATCGCCCTTCTGGAACTGCTTGGCCCGCACCTTGCCCAGAACCACGGGGTTGACGGCCTCGAGATGGCTGGGGTTGGCGGTCAGCGACAGGTGCACCTTGTTGCCGTCGAATTCGCGATCGGAACTGGTGCCCAAGTGGTATTTGACATCGCCCGAGCCCTCGACATCGTCGGGCTTGAAGCTGCCACCATGGAATTCGTTGAAGACGGCGCGGTAGGGCTTGCCCATCACATTGGCAAGCACGTTCAGGCGGCCCCGATGCGGCATGCCGATAACGATTTCCTCGACCCCCATCGCGCCGCCGCGCTTGATGATCTGCTCCATCGCGGGGATCAGGCTTTCGCCGCCGTCCAGACCGAAACGCTTGGTCCCCATGTATTTGACATGCAGGAATTTTTCAAAACCCTCGGCCTCGACCAGCTTGTTGAGGATGGCCTTGCGGCCCTTGCGGGTGAATGTGATTTCCTTGCCGAACCCCTCGATCCGTTCCTTCAGCCAGGCGGCCTGTTCCGGGTCTGATATATGCATGTATTGCAGCGCGAAAGTGCCGCAATAGGTGCGTTTCACGATGGCCAGAATCTCGCGCATGGTGGCAATTTCCAGCCCCAGCACGTTGTCGAGAAAGATCGGACGATCCAGATCGGCATCGGTAAAGCCATAGGTACGGGGGTCGAGCTCGACCAGATGCGAGGTGTCGCGCATGCCCAGCGGGTCAAGATCGGCGGCCAGATGGCCCCGGATACGATAGGCGCGGATCAGCATCAAGGCGCGGACCGAGTCAAGCACCGCACGGCGCACCTGCGCCTCGGACAGGTCAAACCCCTTTTCCTGCGCCTTGGCACGCAGCTTGTCGGCAGCCTTTTCAGGCTCGGCCGGCCATTGGCCATCAAGTGCTGCGGTCAGCTCGTCATTGGGCTGCGGAGGCCAGTCGGTGCGGTGCCAGGCCGGGGCCGCGGCCTCGTGCCGCACATCACCGGCATCATCGCCAAGTGCCGCGAACCACTCGCGCCAGCTGGCATCGACGGATTCGGGGTTTTCGGCATAGCGGGCATAAAGCTGCTCGACATATTCCGCGTTTTGCCCCTGCAGAAAAGAGCCGGCCTTGAAAGCTTCGTTCGGGCTGTGATCGTTCATGTCATGCTCCTGTTCGGAGGGAAAAGGTCATTGCGCTGGTCGTTTTGGCGTTAGAGAGACGAAAAGCAGGGCCGAAAACCCCAATGGCGTGCCGATCTTGCGTCCGAGCAAATCGTCGTCAACAAGGACAAGGGAGAAAGAGCGCCGACCGGTAGCGTCATTACGGGTAAAGCCGGCCGGATCTCTGAAAGGCGAGTCCGCAGCAGGATCCGGGGGGAGCACGTCCTGAACCCGCTCCAGGGTGCGCGCCATGTCGGTAGACTTCAGCACCATAGTGCAGAGGATATACATACCCCACTTATATGTTAGCAAATCGACCAGAAGGACCGAGCCCCCCTTGCTGGTAAACAAAGCATGGAACACAGGCCCGCCCGGTGGCGTGAACTTGCGCAATTCGCCTTTGGCATTGGCTCGGGCGAACTCC
>JAUZRU010000129.1 GCA_030950185.1 Paracoccaceae bacterium
GTGGTTCTGGGGGTGCTCTTGTACATCTATGCCATCGCTGTGCCCCGGCGCGAGATCATCGCCCCCGGTGACAAGTCACAAGTCCCGGCGGAGTGAGCGCCATGGATGGCACATATCAACTGAAGGGGGCGGCGGATGCCCCCTTCTACCTGCCTCAGGGCGATGAGGTGGCCGTGTTCGAGGCGGCCCATGCCAACGGGTTGCCGATGCTGCTCAAGGGGCCGACGGGATGTGGCAAGACGCGTTTCGTTGCCCATATGGCGGCGCGCCTGGGCCGGCCTCTCTATACCGTGGCCTGCCATGACGACCTGTCGGCGGCCGACCTGATCGGGCGTTACCTGCTGAAGGGGGGCGAAACCGTCTGGGTGGACGGGCCCTTGACGCGGGCGGTGCGCGAGGGCGCGATCTGTTACCTCGACGAGGTGGTCGAGGCGCGCAAGGATGTCACCGTGGTGCTGCATCCGCTGACCGACGACCGCCGCATCCTGCCGATCGACCGCACGGGCGAGGAACTCGAGGCCGCGCCGGGATTCATGCTGGTGGCCTCTTACAACCCCGGATACCAGAACATCCTGAAAACCCTGAAACCCTCGACCCGGCAGCGTTTCGTTTCTGTCAGTTTCGACTTTCCGCCGCCCGACATGGAAACCCGGATCGTGGCGCAGGAAAGCGGCCTGTCCGAGGACCGCGTGCGCCCCTTGGTGCGCCTTGCCGGCAAGCTGCGCGCGCTCAAGGGGCAGGATCTGGAAGAGGGCGTCTCGACCCGCCTTGTGGTCTATGCGGCAACGCTGATACAGCAGGGCATGGCGGTCGATCGCGCCATACTGGCGGCGATGATCGAGCCGCTGAGCGACGAAGAGGATGTTAAACGCGGGCTCCTCGACCTTGTCACAGCCATCTTTGGGTGAGGCATGGCCATGGGCAAGGTCGAAATCGAGCCATGGGAACCCGAGGAAACGGTCGGGAAACTGTGGCACGCTTTTGCCAGCCGTCTTGATGCGCCCGAGGCGTATCACGAGTCCGCGGTCGATCTCTCGCAGATCGGCGGACGGCTGGCAGTCTTTTTCCGTGGCCTGGGCGGGGATCACTCGGTTGAAATCCGCCCGGCCCGGGCCGAGCGCAGCCACCATAGGCTGCGCCTGTTGCGCCGTCTGGGGGCAGATGCGGAAACCCTGCCGCGCGCCAGCTTTGACGGCGAAATCCTGCGCCTTCCCGAACAGCTGGCGATCTTCCCCGCGCGCGAGGCCAACGCGGCGCTGTATCTGTGGCTGACGGCCAGCATTGCCCATGTCGGGGCGCTTGCCACAGGGCGGGGCGCGCGCCCGTGGTGGGCGGGCAAACAAGGCGCCGGCCTGATCGACGACCCCGACCCGCTGCGCCGCGATCTTGCGTCACTGGCGGCTGCGCAGGCCATGGTTGGCGCAACGCTTGACGATGCCCCCGGGCTGCGGCCCCTTTACCGTGACCTTTGCCGGGCCCTGCTGAGCCTGCGCCAGACCGCCCAGCTGCCCCGCGCCGAGGCGGCAGTCGAGGCTGTGGCGCGCCATTTCCTGGGTGACGGGGCACCATTGCCCCCGCTGGCCGCCGAGATGAAGGAGTGCATTCTTGCAAGGGGCGCGGATTTTCCCCTGCCGCAGCTGAGCGCCCCGCGCCGCTATCGCCCTTTTGCCCCCGTGGCCCTGTGGCCGGATCTGCGGCCGCTGACCTTCAGCGCAGCCGACACGGTGGAAAGCCGCGACACCGACGGCACCCCCGAAGAGGCCACCGACGGCATCCACCGCGCGCGGCGGCGCAAGTCCGACCAGGCCGAGCGCAATGACAGCCTGATCCTGCACAAGTTCGAATCCATCCTCAGCTGGGCGGAATTCCTGAACCTCAACCGCCGCGTCGATGACGACGACCCGGACAACGCGAAAAAGGCGGCCGACGATCAGGATGAAATCGGCCTCGGCCAGATCTCCAAGGCGCCGGCTACGCGGTTGAAACTGCATCTCGACCTCGCCCCCGAGGATGTGGACCGCGAGCGCCTTTCCGGCAAGGTGACATATCCCGAATGGGATACCCGCACTGGCGCCTATATGGCCGATCATGTCTGTGTGCTGACCAGCCGGGCCGATGCGGGCGACGAGACACCCTCATTTCGTGCCGATGCCGCCAGCGCGCGCCGCATCCGCCATGTCCGCCGCCAGTTCGAGGCCCTGCGCCCGCGCCGCATCTTTACCCCCGGCCACCTGGACGGGGACGAGCTGGACCTGGACGCCACCGTGCGCGCGCAGGTCGATCTGCTGACCACCGGCACCGGGAATGAACGCATCTGGCGACAGTCCCGCCCGCAGGCGCGCGACCTTGCCGTGATGATCCTGCTGGATGTCTCGCGTTCCACCGAAAGCGCGGTCGGCGGGCGTGCCGTGATCGATGTCGAGCGCGAGGCCCTGGCGGCGCTGGCCTGGGGGCTGGATGCCAGCGGCGACGATTGCGCGATCAACGCCTTTTCCTCGCTCAAGCGCCACCGCGTCTATGTGCAGAACTGCAAACGCTTCGATGAAAGGATGGGCGAGGCGGTGGAATCGCGCATCGGTGCCCTGCGGCCCGGTTTCTATACCCGTCTGGGGGCGGCAATCCGTCATTCCTCGGCCGAGCTTGAACGCGCCGCGCGCAAGCGCAAGCTGCTGCTGGTCATCACCGACGGCAAGCCCAACGACCTCGACCATTACGAGGGCCGCCACGGCATCGAAGACACCATGATGGCCGTGCGCGAGGCCCGACGCGCGGGCCAGGCGGTGTTCGGGGTGACGGTGGATCGCGACGCAAAATCATGGTTTGCGCGCATGTTCGGCCCCGGCGGGTTCGCAGTGATCCCGGACCCGGAAAAGCTGACCCATGCGCTGCCGCGGATCTATCGCCAGCTGGTCAGCGGCTGAGCTGCCTCAGGTGTTGAACAGGAAATGCATCACGTCGCCGTCCTGCACCTCGTAGGACTTGCCCTCGATGCGCATCTTGCCGGCCTCTTTCGCGCCCTGTTCGCCGCCATATTTCACGAAATCATCATATGAAATCGTCTCGGCCCGGATAAAGCCGCGTTCGAAATCACCATGGATCACCCCGGCGGCCTGGGGTGCCAGCGTGCCCTTGCGGATGGTCCAGGCGCGGGCCTCTTTCGGGCCGACGGTGAAATAGGTCTGCAGATGCAGCAGCTGGTACCCCGCCCGGATCAGCCGGTCGAGCCCGGCTTCCTCCAGCCCCATTTCCGCAAGAAATGCCTCGGCCTCGTCCCGGTCAAGCTGGCTGATCTCTTCTTCGATGGCGGCCGAGATCACGACGCTGGCCGCACCCTGCCGGGCGGCCATTTCGGCCACGCGGGCCGAATGTTCGTTACCGCTGGCCGCGCTTTCCTCGTCCACATTGCAGACAAACAGCACGGGCTTGGCCGTCAGCAGTTGCAGCATCTTCCAGTTCTTCTGCTCGTCATCCGAAATCTCGACACTGCGGGCGGGCCGTCCATCCTCCAGCGCCGCAAGCGCACGGCGCAGCAGCTTGTCCTGTTCGATCGCCTCCTTGTCGCCGCCCTTGATCTTGCGCGACAGATTCTGCAGGCGCTTTTCGATGCTTTCCATGTCGGCCAGCATCAGCTCGGTCTCGATCACCTCGGCATCGGCAATCGGGTCAACCCGCCCCTCGACATGGGTCACGTCGCCGTCTTCAAAGCAGCGCAGCACATGGGCAATCGCGTCGCATTCGCGGATATTGGCCAGAAACTGGTTGCCCAGCCCCTCGCCCTTGCTCGCGCCCTTCACGAGGCCCGCGATATCGACGAATGTCATGCGCGTCGGAATGATCTTTTGCGACCCCGCGATCCCGGCCAGTTTTTCCAGCCGCGGATCGGGAACCGAAACCTCGCCCACATTGGGCTCGATCGTGCAAAAGGGGAAATTCGCCGCCTGCGCCGCAGCCGTGCGGGTCAGCGCGTTGAACAGCGTTGACTTGCCCACATTCGGCAGGCCGACAATTCCGGTCTTGAACCCCATGATGCACCTCTGATCTGATTGAACGGGCGCATCTATGGGTGCGCGCGCCGGTGCGTCAAGGTGATCCGGCGCAAAAGCGGCCAAATGCCATTGATTTTGTCGGCCTGCTGCCCCAAACCGGCAGGAAACAGCAACAAGGGTGCCGGTATGACCAGAATCGACGCGAAATTTGCCGAACTGCGCAAGGCGGGAAAAAAGGCCTTTGTCACCTATGTGATGGCGGGCGATCCCGATTTCGACACATCCCTGGCCGTTGTGCGCGGCCTGCCTGCCGCCGGTGCCGACATCATCGAGCTGGGCCTTCCCTTTACCGACCCGATGGCCGACGGCCCGACGATCCAGCTGGCCGGCCAGCGGGCGCTTGCCGCGGGCATGACACTTGAACGCACGCTGGAGCTGGCGCGGCGCTTTCGTGAAACCGATGATACCACCCCGATCGTGCTGATGGGATACTACAACCCGATCTACAGCCGTGGGGTCGAGACATTCCTGCGCGATGCAAGTGACGCCGGAATCGACGGGCTGATTGTGGTCGATCTGCCCCCGGAAGAGGACGACGAACTGTGCATTCCCGCGCAACAGGCCGGGATGAACTTCATCCGTCTTGCCACCCCCACCACGGATGATGCGCGCCTGCCCAAGGTGCTGCAGAATACCTCGGGCTTTCTGTATTATGTCTCGATCACCGGCATCACCGGCGCGGCCGAGGCCAACGCCCGGCTGGTCGCGCCCGAGGTTGCCCGCATCAAGGCGGCAACCGATCTTCCGGTCTGCGTGGGCTTCGGCATCAAGACGCCCGAGGCCGCGCGCGCGATGGCACAGGTGGCCGATGGCGTCGTGGTCGGCTCGGCCATTGTCGATCTGCTGGGCAAGGGCAAGAAACCGGCCGAGGTGCTGGAATTCGTAGGCAAGCTTTCCGAAGGCGCCCATGGGGGCTGAAGCGCCGGCTTTCTTCTTTGCGAAATACTTCGGGGGAGTCGCGCTTGCGCGACGGGGGCAGCGCCCCCTGGCTCCGCTGCGTCAATCGTTGCGCAATGTCTGCAGGCTTGCTACTTGCACAGGAACCGCCCGTATCAGAGGGGGAGCAGCCCATGACCGTCATCACCTGTATCGAGGATCTGCGCCGGCTGTATGAACGCCGCGTGCCGCGGATGTTCTATGATTACGCCGAAACCGGATCCTGGACCGAACAGACCTTTCGCGAAAACAGTTCGGATTTCAACAAGCTGTATTTCCGCCAGAAGGTCGCCGTCGACCTCAGCGAGCGCAGCACGCGCACGACCATGATCGGGCAGGATGTCGCCATGCCGGTCGCGCTGGCGCCGGTGGGGCTGACGGGCATGCAATGCGCTGATGGCGAGATCAAGGCCGCGCGCGCGGCGGAAAAATTCGGTGTGCCCTTCACCCTGTCCACCATGTCGATCTGCTCGATCGAGGATGTGGCCGCACATACGACCAAACCCTTCTGGTTTCAGCTGTATGTGATGCGGGACCAGGGTTTCCTCGAGGATATCATCAATCGCGCCAAGGCGGCAAAATGTTCGGCGCTGGTTCTGACGCTGGATCTGCAGATCCTGGGCCAGCGCCACAAGGATCTGAAGAACGGGCTGTCCGCGCCGCCCCGGCTGACACCGCGCAATATCGCGAATATGGCAACCAAACTCCGCTGGGGGCTGGGGATGCTGGGCACGCGGCGGCACCAGTTTGGCAACATCGTTGGCCATGTGAAGGGAATCGACGACGCCAGCAGCCTGTTTCAATGGGTGGCCGACCAGTTCGATCCCAGGCTGAACTGGAGTGATGTCGAAAAGATCAAGAATCTGTGGGGCGGCAAGCTGATCCTGAAAGGGATACAGGATGTCGATGACGCGCGCCGCGCCGCCGATAGCGGGGCCGATGCCCTGGTCGTGTCGAATCATGGCGGGCGGCAACTGGACGGGGCGTTGTCGTCGATCCGTGCGCTGCCGAACATTCTGGATGCGGTGGGCGACAGGATCGAGGTGCATATGGATGGCGGCATTCGCAGCGGGCAGGATGTGCTCAAGGCCGTGGCGATGGGGGCAAAGGGCGTCTATATCGGGCGCGCCTTTACCTATGGCCTGGGGGCGATGGGCGAAAAGGGTGTCAGCAAAGCGCTGGAGATCATCCAGCGCGAGCTGGATCTTTCCATGGCTTTTTGCGGGCATCGCGACATCAACGATGTAAGCCGCGACATCCTGATGGTGCCCAAGGGGTTTCGTGGCGACTGGGAATAGGCGGGGACAAGGGGGCGTTGCCCCCGTCGCGCGGGCGCGACTCCCCCAGAGTATTTTGGCAAAGAAGAAGGGGTGGGAAAGATTCCATCCCGCGGCCCCTTGGCAATGCCGGGGAAAGGCCTTATAGGGCAGGCTTCCTGCGGCCTTGCACCCTTGGAGGAAGGCCGCTTTGCAACATGACAGGAGAAGACCGATGGCTGGACAGATTCCAGATCTTCACGCCACGGTGCGCGCGGGGACAGGCAAGGGGGCCGCCCGCCAGGCACGCCGTGAGGGGTACGTCCCCGGAGTTGTATATGGTGGTGGGCAGGACCCGCAGCCGATCAACATCAAGTTCAACGAATTGCTGAAAAGGTTGCGGGCCGGGCGCTTCATGTCCACCCTGTTCAACCTGAAGATCGAAGGCCAGGATGACGTGCGCGTCATTTGCCGGAACGTCCAGCGCGATGTGGTCAAGGATCTGCCGACCCATATCGACCTGATGCGCCTGCACCGCAGCTCGCGCATCAACCTGTTCATCCCGGTCGAGTTCGTGGGTCAGGACGAAAGCGTCGGTCTCAAGCGTGGTGGTGTTCTGACCGTCGTGCGCCCCGAGGTCGAGCTGATGGTGACCGCAGGCGACATCCCCGAAAAGCTGGTTGTCGACGTGTCGGGGCATGACGTGGGCGACGTTATCCACATGTCGGAAATCGACCTGCCCAAGGGCACGCGCCCGGTCATCACCGATCGTGACTTTGTCATCGCCAACATCTCGGCGCCGTCGGGCCTGCGTTCCTCTGACAACGAAGATGAGGGCGAGGGTGATGAGGCAGCCGAAGAGGGCGGCGAAGAGTAACTCGCCTCGCTTGAACGTCCATGATATTCAGGGCGCGCCATACCGGACGGGTGGCGCGCCTTTCTTGTGGGGAGCAGGGACATGAAGCTGTTTGTCGGTCTGGGAAATCCGGGTGCCAAATATGCCGCGAACCGGCATAATGTGGGGTTCATGGCCGTGGACCGGATTCATGGCGATCACGGTTTTTCGCCCTGGAAGTCGAAATATCAGGGGCTGGTTTCCGAAGGGCGGCTTGGGCGCGAAAAGGTGATGCTGCTCAAGCCCCAGACCTATATGAACAATTCCGGGCAGTCAGTCGGTGCGGCCGCGCGATTTTTCAAGATCGCGCCCGGTGACATCATCGTTTTTCACGACGAGCTGGATCTTGCCCCCGGAAAGCTGCGCTTCAAGCAGGGCGGGGGGCATGCGGGCCATAACGGGCTGCGCTCGATCCACCAGCATATCGGGGCCGATTACGGGCGGGTGCGTATCGGTATCGGGCATCCGGGGCACAAGGATCGCGTTGCGGCATATGTTCTGCATGATTTTGCGCGGGCCGATCAGGAATGGCTTGAAGACGTGCTGCGCGGCATTTCCGATGGCGCACCCGATCTGGCCGAGGGCGACAGCGGGCGCTTCATGAACAAGGTGGCGCTGCGGGTTGCGCCGCCACGATCATCGGGTGGCGAGGCCGACAAGGGGCAGAGGCGCAAGGCTGATTCCGCCCCCGCGCCCGAGGAAGACCACCGCACCGCCCTTCAGCGGCTGGTTGACAAGTTCCGCTGACGTCAAGGTCGGGGCCGATTGACCATCTGGTCAGCTTCCGACTAGTCTGACCGGGAACATCAGGGCAGCAAGGGGTGGAACATGTCGGCACTTGTCAAACAGTTGCGCGGCGCAATCGGTGGGGTCGGGGTGATCCTGCCCGTGGTTGCGCGGCTCGACTGGCCCAGACTGCAGCGCCTGATGCGCGTCAATTCCCTGTTCTCTGACAAGAACATCGTGCGGAATTTTTCCGACATGAAGGACATGTTCTTTCACACCGAGCTGCCGGTGAAATCCGACAATCCCACGCCTTTGCCCGCCGCACCGCAGGATTTGCCGCAAGGCTTTTCCTTCCGGGGGCAGGAATATGACCTTGATGCCTGGCGGCGCGAACGCTGGCAGAGCGCGATGGTGGTGCTGAAGGACGGGCAGGTCGCATATGAAAACTATTGGCTGGGCACCGGGCCCGAGGATCGGCGGATCAGCTGGTCGATGGCGAAAAGCTTTCTTTCCGCGGCATTTGGGTGCGCCGTGCGTGACGGGTTGATCCCCTCTCTGGATGCGCTGGTGACGGAATATGCTCCGATGCTGAAGGGCAGCGGTTACGAGGGTGTGACCATCCGCAACGTTCTGAACATGGCGTCTGGCATCAGGTTCAACGAGGACTATCTGGATTTCCATTCCGACATCAACCGCATGGGCCGTGTGCTGGCGCTGGGCGGGTCGATGGACGGGTTTGCCGCGGGCCTGAAGGAACGCGCGCGCCCCCCCGGCAGCGCATGGCAATATGTTTCGATCGACACCCATGTTCTGGGCATGGTGCTGCGCGGGGCCACCAGGCGCAGCAATGCCGACTATCTGGCCGAAACCATCCTGCGGCCCCTGGGGATGGAGGCCGACGCCTATTACCTGACCGACGGTTTCGGAATCGATTTCGTGCTGGGCGGGCTGAACATGCGCACGCGCGACTATGCCCGCTTTGGGCTGATGATGTGCAACCGGGGCAGGGTGGGCGACAAGCAGGTCGTGCCCGAGGAATGGGTGCGCGAATCCACCACCCATTCAGGGCTTGAACCCAGCGAAGACGACCAGCTGACAGATAACGGCCAGCTTGGTTACGGTTTCCAGTGGTGGTTGCCGCCCGAGGCCGAAGCGGGAGAGTTCTTTGCCATCGGCATCTATGGCCAATACATCTATGTCAACCAGCGCGCCGGTGTGGTGATCGCGGTCAATTCCGCCGACCGGAATTTCCGCGACGGCGACGGGCGCATTACCCTGATCAATATCGAGATGTTCCGCGAAATCATGCGCAGCCTGTCATAGCCCGCATGACAGAAAAAGACAGCGCGGCCCCCTTTCGCCGGAGGCCGCACCTCTTTGTTGTGTTTTTCCGTCGGGCCTACAGCCCCTTGGCGCGATAGCTTTTGGCGACGCGGTCGATCGACACGATATAGGCGGCAACGCGCAGGTCGTGGACGTCATTGCGCCCATGCCAGACCTCGCGCATGGCCTGGTAGGCGTCGCGCATGGTGTCGTCCAGGCCCGAGCGCACCAGTTCCAGCTCGCCCGCGCCGTTCAGATACTGGCGCACGAAATCGTCTGACAGGCCGGTTTTGAGGCCGCCCTCTTTGGCAAGGCGTTGCAGTTCCTGGATCAGCAATTCGTTGCGCGCCTCTTCCTGGCGGCGCTGCATGCGGCCGAAACGGATGTGCGACAGGTTCTTGACCCATTCGAAATAGGAAACCGTCACACCGCCGGCATTGGCATACATGTCGGGGATGATGACACAGCCCCGCTTGCGCAGGATCTCGTCGGCACCGGCAGTGATGGGGCCGTTGGCGGCCTCGATGATCAGGGGCGCCTTGATGCTTGAGGCGTTGTGCATGTTGATCACCCCTTCCAGCGCGGCCGGGATCAGGATATCGCATTCCTCTTCCAGAACGGATGCGCCGTTTTCGACATAGGTGCCTTCTTCGCAGCCTTGCACACCGCCGGTTTCCATCAGGTGATCGCGCACCTTCTGGACATCCATGCCATTGGGATTCACCAGCGCGCCGTCGCGTTCGATGATGCCGGTGATGATGGCGCCATCCTCGGTCGAAAGGAACAGGGCCGCGTGATAGCCCACATTGCCAAGGCCCTGAATGATGATCTTTTTCCCGTCCAGCTTGCCATCAAGCCCGGCGGCCTTCTTGTCTTCGTCGTGGCGGAAGAATTCGCGCAGCGCGTATTGCACGCCGCGGCCCGTGGCCTCGACCCGGCCATGAATGCCGCCCGAATTCAGCGGCTTGCCGGTGACGCAGGCGCGCGCGTTGATGTCGCGGGTGTTCATGCGGGCATACTGGTCAGCCATCCAGGCCATTTCGCGCTCGCCCGTGCCCATGTCGGGGGCGGGGACGTTCTGGCTTGGATGGATCAGGTCGCGCTTGGCCAGCTCGTAGGTGAAACGGCGGGTGATCATTTCCAGCTCGTGTTCGTCATACTGGCGCGGGTCGATTCGCAGCCCGCCTTTCGAGCCGCCAAAGGGGGCCTCGACCAGCGCGCATTTGTAGGTCATCAGCGCGGCCAGCGCCTCGACCTCGTCCTGGTGCACATTGGGGGCGAAACGGATGCCGCCCTTGACCGGTTCCATATGTTCCGAGTGGACCGAGCGGTAGCCGGTGAATGTCTGGATCTCGCCTCGCAGGCGCACGCCGAAACGCACGGTATAGGTGGCGTTGCAGACGCGGATCTTTTCTTCAAGACCGGGGGGAAGATCCATCAGCGCGACGGCGCGGTTGAACATCAGATCGACTGACTGGCGGAAACTTGGCTCGGTAGTGTTGTTCATCCTGAACTCCCGGTTTTCAAGGCCGGCCGGCTTGGAAATGACGTTGCGTCTGTCATGTTGCAGGCGCGCAAGAATCGGCGCCGACCGTAAAATGCTGCTACGCCTGCCCCTGCTGTTTTGCAACGGAATTATTGTCAAATTGTCGCACAAGCCCGATTTCGTTCAAAAATGGGGCGAAATTGGGGCGGCCCGGACTGGCGCGATTTCAAGGGGTTCCGCTAGCATATTGATATTACGAGATAATAACAAATTCCTCATGCCGGCATTATATTCAAATGCCCCGATTTATTCGGAATCTCGCCCAAGTGCAGACAAAATTGCCGGGTAATCATCCTTCGGAAACGCAAGAATTGTTCGGCGTTTGATACGGGAAGCAAACAATGAAGTGGCTTCAAGACCGGTTCTGGAAGAACGAAGAGGGAAACGCCACGGTCGAATTCGTGCTGTGGCTTCCGCTCATCATGGGTGTCGTGGTCGGGGCTTTCGACCTCAACATCATGCTGATGACCCAAAACAACATGTACAACGTCGCCAGGGATACCGCGCGCAGGGTTTCGATAGGCGAGCTGACCCCAACGGAAGCGCAGAAATATGCGCTTTCGCAGCTGACCTACATGAATTTCGATTACGGGGTGGATGTCTCGGCCGGCAGCGATGTGGTTGTCAAGATCAACACCAATCTCAGCGACGTTGCCACATTGGGGATCATGGGCGGATATGGCAATTTCAAGCTGAACGCCGCCGTCACCATGCGCAAGGAGCCGTGAATCCAGATGGAAAAGATGGTGGCGCAGATGGGAAACGTCAGGCAAAGCGTCAGGCGATTTCTGTCTGACGAAGACGGTTTTGTTACACATTTCGCGCTGACGGTGCTGATCCTTGTCATCCTGTTTGCGGGGCTGTCGGTCGATTCCGGAAATGCGTGGCGCGTTCGGACCCATTTGCAGGCGGCTGCCGATGCAGCGGCCCATGCTGCGATCATTGAATTGCCCGACGAAACCGCGGCCCGGAATGCGGCGCTTGAACTGGCTGTTGCAAATCTCGGGGCGGATTCGACGGCGATCAAGCCCGAGCAGATCCAGTTAGGCAACTGGGATCCGGATACCCGCACCTTCACCAAGAACGACACGCCCATCAACGCGGCAAGGGTTGTCGCCATGCGGACCGGCAGCGATGCGGTGCCGACCTTCTTTCTCAAGCTGATCGGTTTCAAGAGCTGGGATGTCGTGGTCGAAAGCGTTGCATACAAATCGACGGATGCATGTATCACGGCGGATATTTCCACCAATGACACGATCAAGCTGTCAAAGGGCGAAGAATTCTATAACGGTTACTGCATCGAGGCGCTCAAATCGGTCGAGTTGAAAGAGGACAGCAGCTTTGACAACGACAACCGCATCATGGTGCCAAAGGTGACCGATGTCAGCCTTCCCGCCGGGTCCGTGTTGGCAACTGTCGTGGGCCGGGGAACGAAGTCCAGCAGCGCTTCGCTGACCTATGGGGATGTCATCAGTGCCAAATCGACCATTTCGGCGCCTTTTGTTGCCGATGTCGATGCCCTGGCCAGCAATTACCTTGATTCCTATTACGCCAAACAGCCCAGCTATATCAACACGGCGGCCCCCGTCATCGAGATCTCGGCCAAGGATGTCAAGAACACCAGCTTTCTGCCCGGTCGGATCTATCGGATCATTTGTGGTGACGGGCATGGCGACAAGGCCGAGTTCGACAAGAAGTCGGATATTTCCCAAGTCGTGATCGTTTCCGAGTGCAGGGTAAAGATCGGCGAGGAATCGCGTTTCGAAGATGTCGTTCTGGTGTCACGTGCGACGGGTGGAAATTCGGTCGAGATAGGCAAGAAGGTGCGCCTCGGGAAAAAGGATGACTGTGCCGCTGGCGGTGGGGTCAGCATTTATACCGCGGGTGATTTCAAGTCGGAAGAAAAGCTTGAAATCAACGGCCTTTACATCTCTGCCAAGGGGAAGGTCACGATCAAGAACAAGGACGATGGCATCACCGGGCTGACCATAGCCGCCGATGGCAAGGTCGAAATCAAGGAACGCGCCAGCTTTGGGCTTTGCAAGGGGGGCACCGAGGACAACCTGACCGTGGCATATACGCTGGTAAAATAATTTCCGCGGGTGGTCACGAGCATCTTGCAACCCGCGCCGTCCTGTCCTTTCATGTCGCACAATGGCGGAAGGGGCAGGATGCGGTATTCGGGGCTGAAGGTTTTTCTGAACGGGCTGACCGGAAACAGGGGCTGGGCGCCTGTCTGGCGTGACCCGGCACCGAAGGATCATTACGACGTCATCATCATCGGCGGCGGCGGGCATGGGCTGGCAACTGCGTATTACCTGGCGCGCGAACATGGCATCACCAATGTCGCGGTGCTGGAAAAGGGCGCGATCGGCAGCGGCAATGTGGGGCGCAACACGACGGTCGTGCGCGCCAACTACATGCTGGAGGGCAATGTCGAATTCTATTCGCATTCCCTGAAACTGTGGCAGAACCTTTCTGCCGAGCTCAATTATAATGTCATGCTGTCGCGCCGCGGCTGCATCCTGCTGGCCCATTCCGACGGGCAGTTGGACGCGCTGGCCCGCCGGGGCAACATGAACCTGATGCAGGGCGACGGGGCCGAGCTGTGGGACGGCGCAACCCTGCGCCGCCACATCCCTTATCTGAATTTCGACGATCCCCGTTTCCCCCTCAAGGGCGGGCTGATGCAGTGGGAGGCCGGCACTGCGCGCCACGACGCGGTGGCCTGGGGCTATGCGCGGGCGGCCGACCGGCTGGGTGTCGATCTGATCCAGAATTGCGAGGTCACGGGCTTTCGCATAACGCAGGGGCGTGTGACCGGCGTTGACACCACGCGCGGCCATATCGGCGCGGGCAAGGTGGGCATGGCGGTCGCCGGGCGTTCCAGCCAGGTGGCGGCGATGGCCGGGCTGCGCCTGCCGATCGAAAGCCATGTGTTGCAGGCCTTTGTCACCGAGGGGCTGAAACCCGTCATCGACACGGTGATCAGTTTCGGCATGGGGCATTTCTATATCAGCCAGTCCGACAAGGGCGGGCTGGTCTTTGGCGGCGATATCGACGGCTATAATTCCTATGCCCAGCGGGGGAACCTGCCGATTGTCGAGCATGTGGCCGAGGCGGGCATGGCGCTCATGCCCATGATCGGGCGCGCCCGCATGCTGCGCAGCTGGGGCGGCATCATGGACATGACGATGGACGGATCCCCGATCATCGACCGCACGCCGATTGACGGGCTCTTTTTCAATGGCGGCTGGTGCTATGGCGGCTTCAAGGCGGTGCCGGGCGGCGGGCATGTGTTTGCCCATCTGATCGCCACCGGCAAGCTGCATCCGGCGGCAACGAAATTCCGGCTGGACCGTTTCGCGCGCGGCGCGGTGATCGACGAGGAGGCAACAGGTGCAACGCCGAATCTGCATTAGACGAATGGGGGTGGAAGCCCCGCTGTGCCCCGCAAGCAAGGGCGGTGCCTGCCCCGAGGGGCGCACGCTGTCCGGCCTGTCGGTCGGGCGTGACCCAGCCAGGTGGAGGCAGCCCACATGAAACTTGCCTGCCCCCTTTGCGGTGCGCGCGACATCCGCGAATTCCACTATCAGGGCGCGGCCAGCCTTGCCGACCGCCCCGACCCGGGCGCGCCCGAGGCCCGGCAGGAATTTCTTGATTACGTCTATATGCGCGACAACCCGGCGGGCGAAAATCGCGAGCTGTGGTTTCATGCCCATGGTTGCGGCGCCTGGCTGGTGGCGACGCGCGACGTGACGACCCATGAATTCCTTTCCGTCCGTCTGGCAACAGACAAGGAGCCCACGACATGAGCCGCCTTGCCCAGGGCGGGCTGATCGACCGCACCCGCCAGCTGCCCTTTACCTTTGACGGCGAAACCATGCTGGGGCTGGCCGGCGACACGCTGGCCTCGGCGCTCTTGGCCAAGGGGCGGCATCTGGTCGGGCGCAGCTTCAAGTATCACCGCCCGCGCGGCATCATGACCGCCGGCTCGGAAGAGCCCAACGCCCTGGTGACCATCAGGCGCGGCAATCACGCCATCCCCAACCTGCGCGCCACCACGCAAGAGCTGTATCGCGCCCTCGACGCGCGGTCGCAGAACCGCTTTCCGTCGCTCGATTTCGACCTGCTGGCGGTCAATGACCTGCTGTCGCCGTTTTTCGGCGCGGGGTTCTATTACAAGACCTTCATGTGGCCGCGTTCCTTTTGGGACCGCGTTTACGAGCCCTTTATCCGCCGCGCCGCCGGGCTGGGCCGGCTGGGGCTTGAGCCCGACGACCGGCTGCACGACAAGGGTTTTGCCCATTGCGACCTGCTGGTGATCGGCGGCGGGCCTGCGGGGCTGATTGCGGCGCTGGCAGCCGGGCGCGCCGGTCTGGACGTGATCCTGGCCGACGAAGATTTCCTGTTCGGCGGCCGTCTGAATGCCGAGCGGATCGATCTTGACGACCAGCCCGGCAACGAATGGGCCGCCGCCATTGTTGCCGAGCTGCGTGCGATGGAAAACATCCGCCTGATGGGCCGAACCACCGTGACCGGCGCCTATGACGGGGGCATCTATGGCGCGGTGCAGCGCGTGGCCGACCATCTGCCCGCCGCACCCGCGGATGTGCCGGAACAGATCTTCTGGCGGATCAATGCGCGCCATGCCATCCTGGCAACCGGGGCCATCGAGCAGCCGATCATATTTCCCGGCAATGACCGCCCCGGCGTGATGATGGCGGGCGCGGTGCGCAGCTATCTCAACCGTTTTGCCGTGGCCGCGGGGCGGTCGGTGGCGGTCTTTGCCAACAACGACACGGGCCACCGCACCGCGCGCGACCTGCTGGCGGCCGGGGTCGAGGTTGCCGCCGTGATCGACACGCGCCCGGATGCAACGCCGCAGGGCGACTATCCGCTGCTGAGCGGCGCGCAGGTCATCGCCACAAGTGGGCGGTTGGGGCTGCGGGAAATCACCGTGCAGACCGGCAGCGGCAGGCAAAGGCTGCGCGCCGATTGCCTGGCGGTTGCGGGTGTCTGGGCGCCCGCGCTGCATCTGTCCTGCCACCTTGGCGCGCGGCCTGTCTGGCGCGACGACATCAACGCATTTGTTCCCGCGGATGGTGCCGTGCCGGGCATGCGGGCGGCGGGGGCGGTCGCGGGCCTCCGGACAACCCGCGACGCGCTGAAATCGGGCCTTGCGGTGGCGCGGGAAGTGATTGCCGAACATGGCCGCAAGGCGCCACGGATCCGGCTGCCGCATTGTTCCGACGGTCCGGTTGAATGCGCCCCCTTTTGGTATGTCACCGCCGGCAAGGGGCGCGCCTGGGTCGATTTTCAGAATGACGTGACCGCCAAGGATATCGCACAGGCGCATCGCGAAAACTTTCGCGCATCCGAACATCTGAAACGCTATACTACGCTGGGCATGGCCCCCGACCAGGGCAAGACGGCCAACATGGCGGCGCTGGCGATCATGGCGGGGCTGGATGGCCGCAGCATCCCCGAGGTCGGCACCACCAGTTTCCGCCCGCCCTATGTGCCGGTCTCGATGGCGGCTCTGGGCGCGCAGGGCGCGGGCAGGGGCTTTGCCCCCGAACGCCTGATGCCGTCGGATGCGCTGGCGCGCAAACGCGGCGCGGTGTTTGTCGAACTGGGCCTGTGGCAGCGCCCCGCATGGTATCCGCGGCCCGGCGAAACCAGCTGGCGCCAGTCCTGCGACCGCGAGGCCCGCATGGTGCGCGAAACCGTCGGCATCTGCGACATGACCACGCTGGGCAAGATCGACGTGCAGGGCCGCGACGCTGCGGAATTCCTTGACCGAATCTATGTCAACAACATCGCCACGCTGGCGGTCGGGCGCACGCGCTATGGCGTGATGCTGCGCGAAGACGGTTTCGTGATGGATGACGGCACGGTTGCCCGCCTTGGCAAGCGCCATTTCCTGCTGACCAGCACGACCGGCGCGCATGATCAGGTCTGGCGGCATCTGACATTCTGCGCGCAGGTGCTATGGCCCGATCTTGACGTGCAGCCAAGCGATGTGACCGAGGCCTGGGCGCAATTCGCCGCCGCCGGCCCAAAGGCGCGCGACCTGCTGCACCGGCTGACACAAGCCGATATTTCCAACGATTCCATGCCCTTCATGTCGTGGCGCGAGGTCAAGATCGGCAAGATCACCGCGCGCCTGTTCCGTATCTCGTATTCGGGCGAGCTGGGGTTCGAGCTGGCCGTGCCGGCGCAATATGGCCCCTCTCTGGCCGAGGCGCTGGAGGAAAGCGCGCGCGCCGAGGGGGGCGACTGGTTCGGGCTTGAGGCGCTCAACGTGCTGCGGCTGGAAAAGGGGTTTCTGACACATGCCGAAATCGATGGCAGGGTGACGCTGGATGACCTTGGCCTGGGCCGCATGATGGCCGCGCGCGATTGCATCGGCAAGGTGATGGCCGACCGGCCCGCCCTGCGCGCCCCCGACCGGATGCAGCTGGTCGGGCTGAAACCGGCGGGCGCGTCGAAACAGTTGCTGGGCGGGGCGCATCTGTTCAACCCCGGCGACCCTGTTGACCGCGAACATGACCAGGGCGTGATCACCAGCCAGTGTTTTTCGCCCCATCTGGGCCACCCGATCGCGCTGGCCTTGCTCAGGGGCGGGCGTGGGCGCATTGGGGAACAGATCCTGATGCATGACCATCTGCGTGGCGTCGAAACATTGTGCGCGGTCTGCACTCCGGTATTCCTCGACCCTGAAGGAGGGCGCATGCGTGGTTGAGCTGATCCCCACATCACCCCTTGCCAATCTGCTGCCGGCCGAGATCGGCGACAGCAATCTGGCCGAAATCCGCCCCGCCCATGTCACACTCATCCTGCCACGCAAGGGGGCGGATCTGGCCCGCGCCATGCAGGCGGCGCATGGGCTGAAGCTGCCCGCGCCCTGTCGCAGCGGTGGCAATGACAGGCTGCGCCTGATCTGGGCGGGTCTGGGAAAATACCTGCTGGTGGGCGTGGCCCCTGCCGCGCCTGCGCTTTCCCGCCGGGCCGCGCTGGTGGATCAAGGCGGCGCCTACGCGATCATGCGCCTTCAGGGGGGGCTTGCCACCGATATATTGGCGCGACTCACGCCCATCGACCTGCGCCCGACAACGTTCAGACGCGGCCATGTGGCGCTGAGCGAACTTGCCCATATCCCGGCCCTGATCCTGAAACGCACCAACGGCGCCGACATCATGGTGCCGCGCAGCCTGGCGGTTTCTGCCTGCTCAAAGCTGCTTGGCGCGATGCAGCGCGTCAACGCCCAGAACGGGCTTTCTGCCGGCTGATTTTCGGGTGTGGGGGTGGTACCGACGCCCCGGCTCGAACGGGGGACCTCTTGATCCACAATCAAGCGCTCTAACCTACTGAGCTACGTCGGCATGCTTACGCCCGGCCGAAGTAAGGTTTTCGGCCGCCGCGGTCAACAGGAAATCAGCGCGTCAGGGCACATCATCCTCTTGCCTGCGGGCAAGCGGCAGGGTAGCGAAGGCGCAACCCGTTCGCAAGGAGCATGACACAGATGAATATCGACAAGGAAAGCGACATCGCGGCGAATCTCCAGATCGGCCCGACCACGCTGGGCATGGTGCGAATCTATGTCGAGGCCCCGGAAATCAGCCTGCCGCTGGATTTCGAACCCGAAGAGGCCGAGGAAATCGCCGAAGAGCTGCGCGCCGCCGCCGCCCGTGCCCGCGCCATGTCGAAAACACCTAAACCGCGCTGAATCGCTGCTCGGGCGCCGGGTCGCGCAGCGCCTGCAAACGGTCTGCCGCCACGCGTGCGAATTTCTGCGTCAGGCTCTTGCGGCGCGCCGCTGCCAGCTTGCGCGCCAACCCCAGACGCAGGATCTCGCCGTCATGTTCGTCGGCCAGGATCAACCCGTGTTCCTGCGGCAGCAGGGCGCGTGGGAAATCCGGCCCCACCGCCCAGAAGAACCTTTCGCACCAGTCCAGATAGCCCGGCCATTTCCTGTCGGTCAGGAAATCCGTGCGCGAAGACTTGCATTCGACGACCCAGATCTCGCCCCGCGGGCCAAGGGCGATCACATCGACGCGCAACCCGCGCACCGGCACGAATTCCTCGATCACGGAAAACCCGTGCTGGCGCAGATGCCGGCAGACACCCCGCGCCAATTTTTGTCCCGCTGTCATTCCATTTGCCATGCGCCATATGAACAACAGGTGAACATTTCGTCAAGACCCGTCCCCTGTCTTCTTCTTTGCCCAAATACTCCGGGGGAGTCGCGCCCGCGCGACGGGGGCAGCGCCCCCTCATTTCGGCGTGTTCGACCTTGTGTGCAGCCTGCCGACTGCCTACATCTGGCATCGGCGGGTACTGCCCGATGCGTGAGAGGTTCCATTCCAGTGGCCTTACATTTTCGAAAGGGAGCTGGCTCTGCGACTGGTCGTGGCCTATCGCACCCGGTGCCCACCTGGTTGTCCAGGCTCTCGGGAATGACCCAACCTCCACGGTCGTCCTTGCGGTCCCGCCACCATCAACCCAGCAGATGCGCCACCTGACGCAGCGCCAGCAGATAGCCCTGGGTGCCGCAGCCCGCGATCACCCCGTCGGCCCTGCGCGAAACAAATGAATGATGCCTGAAGGCCTCGCGCTTGTGGATATTGCTGACATGCACCTCGATCACCGGCCCGTCAAAGGCATTAAGCGCATCCAGAATCGCCACCGACGTATGGGTATAGGCCGCCGGGTTGATGATGATCGCGGTGGCCCGCTTGCGCGCCTGCTGAATCCAGGTGACCAGCTCGCCTTCGATGTTGGACTGGCGGAAATCGAGGGTCAGGCCCAGCTCCCCGGCCAGGGCGGCGCAGGCCGCTTCGACATCGGCAAGGGTTTCGGTCCCATAGGTTTCGGGTTCGCGCTGGCCCAGAAGATTCAGATTCGGGCCGTTCAACACCATGATCGTCTTGCTGCTCACCAGATTTCCTCCTGCGGGCTGTTGGTTCCGGCCACTCAGCGGCAGGATAGGCGAATTTCCGTGATCCGCAAGCATGTGCAACCGGCTTGACGATAGGCGCCGGCTTGATTACCTAACGGCTGCACGCGGGCATGGTGAAATGGTATCACACGAGCCTTCCAAGCTCTTGGTGCGGGTTCGATTCCCGCTGCCCGCTCCAGCCCTTCATCAAGGTAATCGCAATTTGGCATGATCGGTGAGGGGTGTTCGTCGCTTGCCCCGTTTCGTCTATTTTTCGACGCCGGTCACGGGCAGTGTTTCTTCGGCCCGGCGCAGCCAGTAATCGGCCTGGCCCAGATCCTGCGGCACGCCTTCGCCGGTCATGTAGCGCCTGCCCAGCGCGATCTGGGCGGGGGGATAATCCTGATCGGCCGCTTCGCGCAGCCACATCAGCGAAACCTTCGGCGAAGGTGTCACGCCAGCGCCAACGGCATAGTCGTGGGCGACAAGATATTGTGCGACAGGGTTGCCGTTTTCGGCCGCGCTCAGAAACAGCTCATGCGCCTTGCCCAGATCCTGTTTGACCCCTTCACCGCGGGAATACAGCAGCCCCAGATTGATCTGCGCCTTCTGGTCCCCGGATCTGGCCAGCCTGGTCCAGAATTTGGCGGCGGTCGTATAGTCGCCCTTGGCAAAGGCGCGAACCGCCGCGTTCTGGCGGTCGGGCAGAATCTTGGCGGCCGTCAGCAGAAGGATGGCGGCAACCGACCAGATCAGAACCCGTTTCAAGAGTTTGCGTAACTGTTTCATGCGCCGATATTGCCATGCCGATGCGCGAAGGTCGATGGGGTGCATGCATACGCACCGGAATGCACGCGCTTGTAAGGATTGCGACATCGCACGCGCTTGTGATTGTTCCTCCCGTCGCTTATTGGGGCGGTGGATTGGTGTATTGCAGCACAAGGATTTCCCGGTATGGCCAGAAAGCCCACAACCTCCCAGACGGAAGACCGCCCCAAGGCAAAGCGCATAGGCCCGATCCGTTATCTTTTCCCGTTCATCAAGCCTTATCGCACCTTGGCCATACTTGCCGGTATTGCCCTTGTCCTGACGGCAAGCCTGTCGCTGATCCTGCCTATTGCCGTGCGCCGCGTGGTCGATGGCTTTGGCGGCGGCGATATCAGACTGCTGGATCAGTATTTCGGCGCGGCCCTGATCGTGGCGGCCCTTCTCGCGCTGGGGACGGGGATGCGCTATTACCTCGTCACCCGTCTGGGCGAGCGCGTTGTCGCCGACATCCGCGAAGCCGTCTATGACAAGATGATTGGCATGAGCCCCGCCTTCTTTGAAAAGATCATGACGGGCGAGGTGCTGTCGCGCATCACCACCGACACGACGCTGATCCTGTCGGTGATCTCCTCATCCGTTTCCGTGGCATTGCGCAACCTGCTGATCTTTATCGGCGGCCTGACCCTGATGCTGCTGACCAGTGCCAAGCTGGCGGGCATGGTGTTCGTGATGGTGCCGGTCATTGTCGTGCCGATCATCATTCTGGGGCGCCGGCTGCGGCGCCTGTCGCGGGAAAACCAGGATCGCGTTGCGGAAAGTTCCGGGAACGCGTCGGAAACCCTGCAGGCGGCCCAGACCGTTCAGGCCTTTACACACGAGGATGTCAGCCGCCGCAAGTTCCGCGACGTGACCGAGCTTTCCTACCTGTCCGCGCTTCAGCGCATCGGCACCCGGGCGGTGATGACGGTTGTCGTCATGTTCCTTGTCTTCGCCGGGGTTGTCGGGGTGCTTTGGGTCGGGGCGCATGATGTACGCGCCGGTGACATGACGCCGGGCGAGCTGGTGCAGTTCGTGATCTTTGCCGTGCTGGTGGCCGGTGCCGTTGGCGCGCTTTCCGAGATCTGGGGCGAATTGCAGCGCGCGGCAGGGGCTACCGAGCGCCTGGTCGAGTTGCTGCGTGCCGAAGATGCGGTGAAGGACCCTGAAAACCCGCTGTCCCTGCCTGAAAATGTGCGCGGGGAAATCGCCTTTGAACAGGTGTCTTTCCACTATCCGGCGCGTCCGGGTGTCAAGGCGCTGCATGATGTCAGCTTCAGGATCAAGCCCGGCGAAACCGTGGCGCTGGTCGGCCCGTCGGGGGCGGGAAAATCGACCGTCTTTCAACTGATCCTGCGGTTCTTTGACCCGATCGAAGGGGTCGTGCGGCTGGATGGGCTGGATCTGAAGGATCTGAAGCGCGAGGAATTCCGCAAGGCGCTGGCGCTGGTGCCACAGGATCCGGTGATCTTTGCCGACACCGCGCGGGAAAACATCCGTTTTGGCCGCCCCGACGCGACCGATGCCGAGGTCGAAGAGGCCGCGCGCGCCGCCGCGGCGCATGACTTCCTCAGCGAACTGCCCGAAGGCTATGACACATTTGTCGGTGAACGCGGGGTCATGCTGTCGGGCGGGCAGAAACAGCGAATCGCCATTGCGCGCGCCATTCTGCGTGCCGCCCCGATCCTGCTGCTCGACGAGGCCACCTCGGCGCTTGATGCT
>JAUZRU010000013.1 GCA_030950185.1 Paracoccaceae bacterium
GTTCAATAACGTGGATCACCACAAATTGTTCTTGCATTGCGACCGCCAGATCGCTGGCTGCGGCCTTTGTTTCATAACCCCATTGACAAGCCCATGATGCAGGCACCATGTTCCGCGCCCACGGATACCCCCTTTGTTGCAACAGGATTCTCCATGCCCGTCGTCGTCGTCGAATCGCCTGCCAAGGCCAAAACCATCAACAAGTATCTGGGCGACGACTATACCGTTCTTGCCTCATACGGCCATGTGCGCGACCTTCCGGCCAAGGATGGCTCGGTCGATCCCGAACATGATTTCGAAATGAAATGGGAAGTCGATCCCAAGGCGCAGAAGCATATCCGCGCCATTGCCGACGCCCTGAAGGAAGACAACGCGCTGATCCTCGCAACCGACCCCGACCGCGAGGGCGAGGCGATCAGCTGGCATCTGGAAGAAACCCTACGCAAGCGCCGTGCCATCAAGAAGGACACCCCGGTCGAACGCGTCGTGTTCAACGCCATCACCAAATCGGCCGTGACCGAGGCGATGAAGAACCCCCGCGATGTCGACATGGAACTGGTGCATGCCTATCTGGCGCGCCGGGCGCTGGATTATCTGGTCGGCTTCAACCTGTCGCCGGTTCTGTGGCGCAAGCTGCCGGGCGCGAAATCCGCCGGGCGCGTGCAGTCGGTCTGCCTGCGCCTGATCGTCGAGCGCGAGATGGAAATCGAATCCTTCAACCCGCGCGAATACTGGACGGTCAAAGCCATCCTCGAAACCCCGCGCGGCCAGGAATTCGAGGCCCGCCTCACCATGCTGGCCGGCAACAAGCTGGACAAGTTCGACATCAACACGGCCGAGGCCGCCGAAATTGCCGTCGCGGCCGTGCAATCACGCGACCTCCATGTTGCAACGGTCGAGGCCAAACCCGCCAGCCGCAACCCCTATGCGCCCTTCATGACCTCGACCCTGCAACAGGAGGCCAGCCGCAAGTTCGGCTTTGGCGCGCGCCAGACCATGAGCGCCGCCCAGCGCCTGTATGAGGCCGGCTATATCACCTACATGCGGACCGACGGCATCGACATGGCGCCCGAGGCCGTGATGGCCGCGCGCGACACCATCAAGGCGCGTTACGGCGAAAGATACCTGCCCAAAAGCCCGCGCATGTACAAGAACAAGGCCAAGAACGCGCAAGAGGCCCATGAATGCATTCGCCCCACCGACATGTCGCGCGACCCGTCGAAACTGGCGAAGCTGGAACCCGATCAACGCAAGCTGTATGACCTGATCTGGAAACGCACCATCGCCAGCCAGATGGAGGCCGCGCGACTGCAACGCACCACCGTCGATATTGCCTCGGATGACGGGCAGGTGATGCTGCGCGCCAATGGCCAGGTGATGCTGTTTGACGGTTTCATGAAGGTCTATCAGGAGGGCCGCGACGACCCCCGCAATGGCGATGGCGACGACGAACGCAACCTGCCCCAGATGGCCGAGGGCGAAAACATCAAACGCAAGTCGGTCATGCCGGAACAGCATTTTACCCAGCCGCCCCCCCGCTATACCGAGGCAACGTTGGTCAAGAGAATGGAAGAGCTGGGCATCGGCCGCCCCTCGACCTATGCCTCGATCGTGACCACCATTCAGGACCGCGGTTACGTGCGCAAGGAAAAGGGCCGCCTGATCCCCGAAGACAAGGGCCGCCTTGTCACCGCCTTCCTGCAAAACTTTTTCCGCAAATATGTGGGCTACGACTTTACCGCCCAGCTGGAAGAGGAACTCGACGAAATCACCGTCGGGAAAGAGGATTACAAGGCCGTCCTCAACCGCTTCTGGCGCGATTTTTCTGCCGCTGTCGCCGAAACCAGCGAGCTGCGCATCACCGAGGTGCTGGAAAAGATCAACGAATTCCTTGAACCGCACCTGTTCCCTGCGCGCGAGGACGGATCCGACCCGCGCCTGTGCCGGGCCTGCGGCAAGGGCCGGCTGTCGCTGCGCACCTCGCGCGCGGGTGGCGCATTCATCGGCTGCTCGAACTACCCCGAATGCCGCTATACCCGCCCGCTGTCGGGCGAGGTCGAAGAAGGCGATATCGCCAGCCCGGACGGCAAGCTGCTGGGCCATGACCCCGACGGGCTGCCCGTCACCCTGCGCTCGGGCCGCTTTGGGCCTTATGTACAGCTGGGCGACGCGACCGAGGAAAACCCCAAGCCCAAGCGCGCCTCGATCCCCAAGGGCATGGCGGTCGAGGATGTCGATCTGCAAAAGGCGCTCGATCTGCTCAGCCTGCCGCGCCTGATCGGCGAACATCCCGAAGGCGGTTTGGTCGAGGCGGCAATCGGGCGCTATGGCCCCTATGTGATGCACACGACCACCGGTGAGGATGGCAAGCCGAAAAAGCTGTATGCAAACCTCAAGGACCCGGCCGAGGTGCTGACCATCGGCATGAACCGCGCGGTCGAACTGCTGGCCCAAAAGGCCGCCCGCGGCAATGGCCGGGGCGCGGCTGCCAAGCCTCTCAAGGAGCTGGGCGAACACCCGACCGAGGGCGGCCCCGTCAATGTGATGTCCGGCCGCTATGGCCCCTATGTCAAATGGGGCAAGATCAACGCCACCCTGCCCAAGGATGTCGAGCCCGAATCCGTGACCATGGACATGGCGGTTGACCTGATCACCGCCAAGGCCGCCACCAAGGGCAAGAAACGCAAGGCGCCCGCAAAAAAGAAGACCACGGCCAAAAAGAAGGCCCCCGCGAAAAAGGCCTCGTAACCCCCGACCGAAGGAGACCCAGATGATCGGCAAGCTCAACCACGTCGCCATCGCCGTGCCCGATCTCGACGCCGCCGCCGCAACCTATCGTGACACGCTTGGCGCCACCGTCGGCCCCCCGCAGGACGAGCCCGACCATGGCGTCACCGTCGTCTTCATCGAGCTGCCCAACACCAAGATCGAGCTGCTTCACCCGCTGGGCGAAGATTCCCCCATCAACGGCTTTCTGGCGAAAAACCCGTCAGGGGGCATCCACCACATGTGTTTCGAGGTTGACGACATCATCAGTGCGCGCGACCATCTGGTGGAAAAGGGCGCGCGGGTTCTGGGCGACGGCAACCCGAAAACCGGCGCCCATGGCAAGCCGGTGCTGTTCCTGCACCCCAAGGATTTCAACGGCACGCTCATCGAACTGGAAGAGGTCTGACCCAATGAATATCGCATCGGCCATTGTGCTGTTTCTCGTCTTCTGGTTCATGACGCTGTTCGTCATCCTGCCCCTGCGACTGCGCAGCCAGGGCGATGTGGGCGAAATCGTGCCCGGCACCCCCGCCTCGGCCCCGGCGGCGCTGAACCTCAAGCGAAAGTTCATGATCGTCACGGTCGTTGCAGCGATGCTATGGGTGGTCGTGTTCACCATCATCGTGACCGGCTTTATCACGGTTGCCGATATCGACATGCTGGGCATCTACGGCCCCGGCCATTATTGAACCGGGCGCTCCCCCCTCAGCCTGTGGAACTGATGCGCGAATGTCGCGACACCAAGAATCGGCACGAACAGGCTGAGCAACGGCACTGACAGTGGAATCGCCATCAGCGTGCCCGCCAGCCATATCTGAAAGAAATACCGCCGCCGCATGCGGTCTGCCTCTTTACGGGGCATGCGGCGCATGGCGACCAGCTGAAAATATTCACGCCCCAGCAACAGCCCGTTGACCCCCCAGAAGATCACCGGCGCCAGCAGGGTCGAGGAAAAATAGATCACCAACGCCAGCAGGTTGACCACCACCACGACCACCATGAAACGCAGGCTGTCCACGAGCATTTCCCACAGGGGCTGCTTGCGGGCCGGCCCGAGGTCGGGATAGTGCCGCGCCTCGACCGCGTCCACCACCTCGTCAAGAAAGAACCCGATGAACAGCGAGGCGACCGGCACCATTACGAAAGACGACAGGAACAACAGCACAACCAGCCCCACCCCGGATGCAAGGTTGTCGAAAAATGTTACCTGCCCGATGAAAGGCAAGGTCACGCTGTCCGGCACGACCCACTGAACGAAGGCCGAAAAGCCGAACACGAACGGCCCGAAGATCGCCAGTGTCAACAGAACGGACCGGATCAGCACCCGCCGAAAGGCCGGGTCGGTGAACTGGCGCAGGGCACGCAGGAAATCGTTTAAGATCATTCTCTTACCCATTGTATTTTCGCGGCGACATCGGGACGGGGGCGTTCTGGCGGGGTGATGGTTTCGGTGCCTATATGGATGAAACCGGCGACAAATTCATGTGCCTCCACCCCCAGCCCACGCCGCAGAAATTCGCGGTCCCGCGCCATCCAGCCGGTCAGCCAGTTCGCCCCCCAACCCGAGGCCAGCGCCCCGTTCAGCAGCGCCAGGCATACCGCACCGGCCGAGAGGATCTGTTCGACCTCGGGCACTTTTTCCGAGGGCACGGGGCTGGCAACAACGGCAATTACAAGATCGGCGTCGGCAAATTGCCGGCGCGCCTTTTCCAGTTTTTCTTCGGGCAGATCCTTGCCGGCACTCAGCTCGACCACCAGCGCGGCCAACCGCGTGAGCGCCGCCTTTTCCAGCACTATAAACCGCCAGGGCTCCAGCTTGCCG
The DNA here is from genome assembly GCA_030950185.1 of Paracoccaceae bacterium. Lineage (GTDB taxonomy): Bacteria > Pseudomonadota > Alphaproteobacteria > Rhodobacterales > Rhodobacteraceae > UBA5972. The sequence goes on from JAUZRU010000013.1 coordinate 4,592, forward strand.
TGATCGGGGCTGCGCGCTGCGATCGTCAGCAGCTTTTCAACCTCGTCCCTGGGGGGCACCGGCATGGTCAGCGTCTTGGCCGGGCGCGAGCGCCGGGTCCGCAGGAATTCAAGCACCTCGGGGCGCGGTTCTGGCATGGTGTCTCTCCGATCTGGACTTTGCCCCTATCTCGACACTCGCACCCCACCTGTCAACTGCCCGGCGGCACTTCTTCTTTGCTCAAATACTCATTTTACAACCACGCCCCCAAGCGAAACCGTCAGGCGATGATTCCCGGATCTTCACCCATATCCAGCCCCGGAAACACCGCTCTTTCCAGCACCCCCCGTTCCAGCCCGAACAAGCCCCGCATGGCATATGCCGCATAGGCCCGCACGTCGCTTGTCGGCAGCAGATCGCGATTCTGGTAAAGATCGCTCTCCCCCAATCCCGGCCAACGCCCATAGACCTTGCCGCCACGCAGGGCGCCGCCGGCCATCAGCATCACACCGGCAGTGCCGTGATCCGTCCCGCGAGAGCCGTTTTCGCGCACGGTGCGACCGAATTCCGTCATGGCCAGAACCACGGTCTTGCTCCAGTTGGCGCCAAGCCCCTTTCTGAGGGTCAGGATGGCATCGGACAGCTCGCCCAGCGGGCGGCGGATACCGTTCGTCTGGGTGCGATGCGTATCCCAGCCATTGATGGAAAAAGCCGCAATTCGCGTATCCTCGTTCAAGCGCTCGGCGGCAAATCTTGCCAGTGAGCCGGCCCGTACTGCCCTGGCACCACGCATCATCATGGCCATGATCTCGTTGCCGCTTGCGCGCTTGCCGCCCCCGCCCTCCGGCACGCCGGTCATCTCCAGCGCGGTTCGGCCTGCTTCCTGAAACAGCGGGTCATCGTGATACAGCACCTCCAGCAACCTTCGGCCGCGCGGGGAAAGATCAAGCCGCGCCTCGGGTGACCAGCTCGAGGTCGGCACATCGCCGCTCAGCAGGATCATGTCGCCATGACCGACCGCAAAGGCGGTTTTCATGGTCACGCCCGGCACCTGCCCCAGCATCCGGTTCAACCAGCCGTCGCGCCCGGCGCCTTTCAGTGTTCTGGTGCCAGCCTCCAGCAGGTCCTGCCCGTCGAAATGGCTGCGCTTGTCGCGATAGGGCGTGGCGACCGCATGGGCAAAGCCCAGCTCGCCGGCACGCCAAAGCGGCATCAGATCGGACAGGTTTTCGTTAAGCGCAAAGAACCCGTCAAGATCGCTGCCCCGGCCTCGGGCCAGTGTCGGGCGATAACGCGAAAACAGTGGGTCACCAACAGGCCTGACCACCTCAAGCCCGTCCATGCCACCGCGCAGGATGATGACGACAAGGCGTTGTTCCCACGGGGCCTGTGCCAGCGCAATGGGGGTGATCAGCGGGCTGGCCGCAGCAGAACACCCCAACACGGCCGAGCGGATGATGAACTTGCGGCGATCCATGATCGAAATGGAATCAGTCATGTCGAAACTCCTGCTCAGCGGCGATTGAATTCAGGCGAGGCCAGCACCAGGGCGACCCCCTCGCGGCGGCTTTCGGCTGCACCCACCACCTGAAGCATGCGGGCATCGGCACCCCCCGCCAGCGCTCTGCGCGCCAGTTCACGCGGGTCGGTTCTGCGGCCCAGCTTGTCGGCGGCCATCAGGGCCCATTCGATACGGGCAGCCAGACCCGAAGGCGTGATCCAGTAATCGGTTTCCTCGGGCCAGCCATCGGGGCCGTTGGGTTGCTGCCAGGGTTGCCCCATCACCGCCATGGGGGCAAACAGCCAACGACGGATATCCACCGGTTTGAGACGCCCGATATATGCAGGCGGCACAGCCAGCGCGCGCAGCGCGGCAACCACATAGTCAAAGGGCTGCCTCGCCTTTTCACCGGGGGTGGCCCAGGCCGCAGGATGTTCCAGAAGCGCCATATAGACGGCCATCAGATCGCCGTCGCTGTCCCTGAATGTCGCCGCCACATGATCGACCAGGCCCTGATCGGGATTGTCCGAAACGAAATGCACGGCCAGCTTCCATGCGATATGGCGGGCCGTATCGGGATGCCGGGCAAGATCGTCAAGTGCCGCGTGAATGTCAGCGATCGAGGCCGTCCCGCCGCCATATGACCTGCCTAGCACGGTTTCTGCACCCGGCTCGGCGGCGGCGGCACGAAACTTGCTGCCGGTGCGGAAATTGTAGAACAATCCGGTCAGAAGCTCGGCAAACTGGCGGACGTCCTTTTGCGTGTAGGACGCACCAACCCCCAGCGTATGCAGCTCCATGATTTCGCGGGCGAGGTTTTCATTCAGCCCCCGACCGCTGCGCTTGCCGATAGGGGAATGGGGGCCGATGGACAGGATCTGATCCAGATAGACCAGCATGGCCGGATGGGTATCGGCCGATTTCAGAAGATCGGAAAACCGACCGGTGACATGGGGACGGATCGCCTCTTCGACATAGGCGGTGGTAACAAAACGCAGCCCCTTGCCCTTGGCGACAACCGTGAAATGGTCGGCCCAGAACCGCACCAGACGTTCACGGAAAGCATCATCGCCACCAATGGCCCGCTGGACTGACGCGCCCAAATCCTTCATCAGCCCTCTGGAAAGGGCATGATACAGCTTTTTCACCTCGGAAATATCGGTCTTGCCTTTCTTGCGCTCTTTTCTGCGCAGGTCTTGCAGCGCGAAGGTTTCTCTTGCGCGTTGCTCGAAACCGGCTATCGGCCAACGCTGCGCGGCCCTGTCCGGGCCTGACAGCCGGTTCAGCATATCCTGAACCGAGGCGGGCGGCTCATCCAGGGGGGACAGCCCAAACCCGTATCGGATGGCTGCCATTGCCTGAAACTGATTGGTCATTCATGCGGCTCCGAAAACTGTTTCATGACGGTTACACGTGGCAATACGGGTTTTCCGTCGCAGTTTTCCTGCGCATGCAAACCCGGACACGAATCCGGGTCAGTATAATCCTGAAACGCGGCATGAATTGGGCACCCATGGTCGGGCGCCCGAAAACTCACTCGACCGGGATGATCCTGAGGCCCAGCTCGCGCAGCTGTTCGTTTGTGGGCTCGGAGGGGGCCTGCATCATCAGG
>JAUZRU010000130.1 GCA_030950185.1 Paracoccaceae bacterium
CGGACCCGGCGCAACATCCGCAATCCTGGTATGGCACCGAGCGCCACGCCTGGCTGCAGGCCGAGCACCGCGAGAGCGGGCTCGAGGAATTTCTCGCCCGCAAGCGTATCATCTTCGTCGACAGCATCACCGACCTCACCCGCCAGGCGATGACCTGGGCGCGCCAGCAGCCCGAGGCGTTTTCCGAGCGTACAGGCAAGGCAGACGTGCGCGGAGCCTACGGGCTTCTCGGGCGCGAGGTGATCCAGGCGCTCAAGCATCTGCAGCACGCACGCGGCAAGACGGTGATCTTCGTGGGCGTGCTGGAAAAGGTCACCGACGAGTTCGGTGCCGTCACCTGGCAGCCTCAGATGGAGGGCTCGAAAGCCGGCCGCGAACTGCCCGGCATTGTCGATCAGGTGGTGTCGATGCAGTTCTTTGCGCCCGACGGCGAGGGCGGCTGGGTGTTTGACGAGGCCGCCACCGAACGCCGGCTGGTCTGCAAGTCCGGCAACTCCTGGGGCCTGCCCGCCAAGGACCGCTCCGGCCGGCTGGACATGACCGAGCCACCCGATCTCGGTGCGCTGATCGCGAAGATCGACGGTCGCGCGCCCGCACAATCCTCTTTCTCCTCCTGAACAGACGCAAAGGAACCACGACATGAGTTACGATCTGAACGATGCCCAGCCGCAGATGGCCCCCATCGGCGAGCTGATCCCCGACGGCACATTTGCCAAGCTTCGCCTGACCATCCGCCCGGGGGGCGTGGATGGCGGCACGCAGATGGATGCGGGGCTGTTGAAGGCTTCGCAGTCAAGCGACGCGAAAATGCTCGATTGCGAGTTCACCATTCTCGAGGGCCCGCATGCGCGGCGCAAGTTCTGGCAGAGCTTCACGGTGGCGGGCGGCAAGGTCGATGAAAAGGGCCAGTCGATCGGCTGGAAGATCTCGAAATCGACCTTTCGCGCGATCATCGACAGCGCTCTCGGCCTTGACCCCCGCGACGAGACCCCGGCCACCAAGGCCAAAAGGGTTCTGCCCGGGCTCAGGCAACTCGACGGCATCGTGTTTGCCGCGCGCATCATGGTCGAGCCCGCGTCCAACCCGAAATACCGCGACCAGAACCGGATCGCCAATGTCGTCCTGCCCGACGAGCCGCATTACGCGGCAATCATGCGCGGTGAAACCGTTCCCCCCGAGCCGGTCAATGCGCCACCGCGCAAGGCCGCGACCGCGCCGGCCCCGGGCTGGCAGGCGCAAGCGCCGGCATGGGGCACGCAACAGGCGACTGCGCCGCAGGCGCAAGGGGCGCAACCGGCGCCCGCGGGGAACCCGGGTCAGGGCACTTCCGGTGCGCCGACGCAAACCGCCATGCCCGCCTGGCTCAATGGCTGATGGGTACGGCTGAATGCCGGAGATGAACCGATGGCACGTCGCCCCCGAAAAAAGGCTGCCCCCCGGCGCAGACCGCGTGTTCGCAAGCCGCGCGCTCGCGAGATCGGCCGTCAGGCAGGATCGGAACAGCTCCGCCAGCACCAGGCGGCGCCCCCGCTCTGCGCCGTCTGCATGCGCGAGGCGCGCGGCTTCGGCTACTGCCACGGCCTGAGGCATGACCGCCACCCTCATTACCGCTTCTGTTCGCGCCGGTGCCAGGACATCGGCGCGGAAATCGCCAAAAGGAACAACGGCATGATCGACAAGACCGCGCGCGAGCGCCAGGCGATCCGTGATGCACGGGCGTCTTTCGCCGAGGCGCTCACATCGCTCGGGCTCATGGAGCCCTTCTTTCACCGCACGCCCGAGGACATCGACCGGCTGATCGAGGCGGCGGTGACCGGCTATATCGACAGCATGGGCAAGCAGGCCGCGCGCAAGGAGCGGACCGGCACCGTGCTTGACGACCCTCTGCCGTTCTAGATGGAGGATGATGGCATGACCAATGGTGAAACCTGGAGGACCGTACCCAGCGTCCCGGAGGTGCTGGCGAGCAGCGAGGGACGCGTGATGTTGGCTCCATATCGCGGTCCGATGCCGAAGGGCGGCGAGAGGCACTATGGCGGAACACCGACTTTCGGAGTTTGGAACAAGCAGGATGCCCGATTCATTATTGTGGTTCGCGGCAAGACCTACAAGGTCGCTCGGCTCGTCGCGGAGGCGTTCCACGGGCCATCGCCGTTCGACGGTGCGGTCGTAATGCACCTGGATGAGAACGCTGCGAACAACCGCGCCAACAACCTTGCCTGGGGAACCCAACGCGAGAACCTGAATGCAGCCGGGTTCCTCGAATACTGCCGCGGAAGGACCGGAGATCGTCATCCGGTCGCCGTCGCAAAAAAACGGAGGGCACGCCCATGATCGACCTCAATCACAAGTCAGGCTGCATCTATGGTGCCGGTGCGTCGCGCCCACCGATCGCCGAGGCTGTCTCGGCCGCCATCGATATCGCACTCGTCCGCCGCCACGGGAAAGAGCGCCCCCGGACCTATGTCAGTTCCTCGGGGCTTGGCCGCGACTGCCTGCGCCAGATCCAGTTCGACTATCT
>JAUZRU010000131.1 GCA_030950185.1 Paracoccaceae bacterium
CTTGCTGGTGATGTCATAGGTCACGCGGTTGATGCCGCGGACCTCGCCGATGATGCGGTTGGCGGTTTCGGACAGGAATTCGTGGCTGAACGGGTAAGTGTCGGCCGTCATGCCATCGACGCTGGTCACGGCGCGCAGGGCGCAGGCGAAATCATAGGTGCGCCCGTCGCCCATCACGCCCACGGTGCGCACCGGCAGGATGGCGACAAAGGCCTGCCAGATGTCATCATACAGGCCGTGCCTGCGGATCTGGTCGATGAAGACCGCATCGGCCTGGCGCAGGATTTCCAGCTTTTCTCGGGTGATCTCGCCGGGGCAGCGGATGGCCAGGCCGGGGCCGGGAAAGGGATGACGGCCGACGAAACTGGCGGGCAGGCCCAGTTCGCGGCCGAGCGCCCGGACCTCGTCCTTGAACAGTTCGCGCAGGGGCTCGACCAGTTTCAGGCCCATCTTTTCGGGCAGGCCGCCCACATTGTGGTGGCTCTTGATGGTGACCGAGGGGCCGCCTGAAAAGCTGACCGATTCGATGACATCGGGGTACAGCGTGCCCTGCGCCAGGAATTGCGCTCCGCCCACCGATCTTGCGTGTTTCTCGAAGACCTCGATGAACAGGCGGCCGATGATCTTGCGCTTGGTTTCCGGGTCGGACTGGCCGTCAAGGGCATCCAGAAACAGCGCGCTTTCATCGGCATGGATCAGGGGGATGTTGTAGTTGTCGCGGAACATGCCCACGACCTCGTCGGCCTCGCCCGCACGCATGAGGCCGGTATCGACAAAGACGCAGGTCAGCTGGTCGCCGATGGCCTCGTGGATCAGCACCGCAGTGACCGAGCTGTCGACACCCCCCGACAGCCCGCAGATCACCTTGCCATTGCCCACGGTTTCACGGATCTGGCGGATCGCCTCGTCCTTGTAGGCGGCCATGGTCCAGTCGCCGGTAAAACCCGCCAGATCGGTAAAGTTTTTCAGCAGTCGCGCCCCGTTGGGGGTGTGGTGCACCTCGGGGTGGAACTGCACCGCGTAAAAGCGGCGCGCCGGGTCGCCGACAATGGCAAAGGGCGCGTTTTCGGATGTGCCATAGACCTCGAATCCGGGGGCAAGCTCGGTCACGCGGTCGCCGTGGCTCATCCACACCTCTTCGGGGCCGTTTTCGAACCAGCCCGCAAAGATCGGGTCGGTTGCATGGTTGCCGGCGGGTTGCACGAAGGCCCGGCCGAATTCGGCATGGTGGCCGCCCTCGACCCTGCCGCCCAGCTGGGCCATCATCACCTGCTGGCCATAGCAGATGCCCAGGATCGGCAGGTCCATTTCGAACAGTTCCTGCGGGGCGCGAGGGCTGTCCTTGTCCAGCACGCTGGCGGGCCCGCCCGACAGGATCACCGCAAGCGGGGCCATGGCGTGGATGCTGTCGGCGCTGACCTTCTGATAGGGGTGGATCTCGCAATAGATGTTCAGCTCGCGCAGGCGGCGGGCGATCAGCTGGGTGACCTGGCTGCCGAAATCGACGATCAGCAGGCGTTGATGGGCGGATATGGGGCTGTTCTGGGTCATGTGCGGTGATTAGGGGGTGGCGCGCGCGGGATCAAGGGGGGGATATGGCACGCGCCCATGGGTGGATGTCGCTTTTTCGCGCGGGGAAGGCGCAAATTCGTCCTCGGCGCGGGGCTGCGCGGGCTATGACGATTCGAAAGACGCGGTCAGCACAGGGGCCAAGCACAGGGGCCAAGCACAGGGGATTGCCAGATGTCGGACAGAACAGCACGGCGCAGGCGCGGGCGCGGCGGGGGCGGCGCGGCACGCAGGGCCGAACGCATGGCGCCGCATTTCGAGGCGGCAAGGTTC
>JAUZRU010000132.1 GCA_030950185.1 Paracoccaceae bacterium
GCATGAGGCGATCGACGCAACAGGCGCCGGGTCGGGCGGAACGCGCAACATTTCGGGAACCACTGTCTATCACAAGGCGCTTGAGGCCGAGATCGCGGATCTGCACGGCAAAGAGGCCGCGCTGCTGTTCACCTCGGCCTATATCGCCAATGACGCGACACTTTCAACCCTGCCCAAGCTGTTTCCGGGGCTGGTGATCCTGTCGGACGAGCTGAACCACGCGTCGATGATCCAGGGCATCCGTCACGGCAATTGTGAAAAGCATATCTGGCGACACAACGATACCGCCCATTTGCGCGAACTGCTTGAATCGATCGAGCCGGGCCGCCCGATCCTGATTGCCTTTGAATCCATCTATTCCATGGACGGCGATTTCGGCCCGATCGAAGAGGTCTGCGACCTGGCCGACGAATTCGGCGCGCTGACCTATATCGACGAGGTGCACGCGGTGGGCATGTATGGCCCGCGCGGCGGCGGGGTGTCGGAACGCGACAACCTTGCCCATCGCATCGACCTGATCAACGGCACGCTGGCCAAGGCCTTTGGTGTCATGGGGGGGTATGTTGCGGCGTCGGCCAAGATGGTGGACGCGATCCGCTCTTTCGCGCCGGGCTTCATCTTTACCACATCTCTGCCGCCGGCAATCGCCGCGGGCGCCACCGCCTCGATCCGCCACCTCAAGCGCGACGACACGCTGCGCCAGCAGCAGCAGACCAATGCCCGCATTCTCAAAATGCGTCTCAAGGGGCTGGGCCTGCCGATCACCGATCACGGCAGCCATATCGTGCCCGTGCATGTAGGCAACCCGGTCAAGTGCAAGATGCTGTCCGACATGCTGTTGGAAAACTATGGTATCTATGTGCAGCCGATCAATTTTCCGACGGTTCCGCGCGGCACCGAAAGGCTGCGCTTCACACCCTCGCCGGTGCATACGCCCGACCTGCTGAACCAGCTGGTCGAAGCGATGGATGACCTCTGGCGGCAGTGTGAGCTGAATCGTGCCGATCTGAGCGCCTGATCCCTTTTGGGGCCTGTGCAGAAATACTTGCCATGTGTTAATGTCGCCACGCCAAAAGCCCGCTGAAACCGAATCGGGGGGCAGGGTGGAGGGGATCGAGATGCACGCAGTACGTGCAGAGCAAGAGTCTGTATTCATGGTTGATGATGGCGACATCCCAAAGGTGAAGGGGTTCGATTCGTACCCTGTACGTCTGGGCGATCTGATGCGTGGCGAGCGCGCGACCATGGGCAAGTCTTTGCTGGACGTGCAGCATGATCTTCGGATCCGCGCGACCTATATTGCGGCAATCGAAAATTGCGATTGCAATGCTTTCTCGACCCCCGGATTTATTGCCGGATATGTGCGTTCCTACGCGCGTTATCTGGGGCTGGATCCAGACGAGACTTTTGAACAATTCTGCGCAGAATCGGGATTTAACGGGATTCATGCCGAAGACCGCAAGATCAAGGGCCTGCAGCCACGTTCCGATTCGGGACCATCCGGATCAAAGGTTGTCCAGATGCGCCACGAAACCGGCCCGGCGCTGAAATTGCCGGGCAATGGTTTCCCCGAGCCGGCGGGTGCCGAAGGGATCCTGGCCGCCTTGCCGTTTTCGTCAATTTCGTCAATCGGTTCGGTCCTTGTCCTGCTGGCATTGATCCTTGGGCTTGGCTATGGCGCGTGGACGGTGCTGCTTGATATCCAGCGGGTCGAGATCACGCCTGTCCAGGCCTCGCCTGTGATTGTCGCCGATGACAGCTTGAAACCGAAAGCCCCCCCCTCTCGGGCCAATCTTGGCTCTGCCGGCCTTGCGGCCACCCCGGTTCGCAGTCTGCGCAAGCTGGAAGTGCCGGTGATGACTCCACGTGACGGAGCCATTGCAAATCTTGATCCGGCCCGCATCGGTGCGCTTGTGCCCGATAATGGGGGCCGCCAGGCGACCGAAGTCGCGCGCAAGCTGGAGGCATCCACCCCGCAGGTGACCGAGATGGCTGCCCCGCGCCTTGCCGTGGTTGCCCGCCGCCCTGCCTGGGTGAGGATCTCGCGCAAGGATGGCACGGTTCTGTTCGAGCGCATCCTTGACGGTGGGGAAAGCTTTGTTCTGCCCGAGGGCGTGACCGATCTGCGTTTGCGTGCCGGCAATTCCGGCAATGTCTATCTCACCCTTGACGGGCGCGCCTATGGCCCTGTTGGCAAAGGGAAATCGGTCGCCAAGAATGTGGTTCTTTCGGCCGATGTCGTTGCCAGCACATTTCCGAAGGTCTCGGACAACTCGGCGCTCAAGGCGCTGGACAAGCCGCGTGTGATCACGTTGAACGACAAGCCCGCGTCGCAATAGCGCGGGCACGGGGGCGCATTGCCCGTCCGGCCCTCGTGATGTAGAGCGGTGCCATATTCCGTTTCCGAACAGGACAAACATGCGATGGTCACTCATCCCCTGCGCCCCTGGCGCCATATAGAACGGCGGAAATCCCGCAAGATCAGGGTTGGCACTGTCGAGGTTGGCGGTGACGCGCCCATTTCGGTGCAGAGCATGACCAATACCGACACAGGCGATGTGGCGGCGACGCTTGCGCAGATCAACGCCTGTGCCGAAGCGGGCGCCGATATCATGCGCGTGTCCTGCCCCGACGAGGCGGCAACGCACGCATTGAAAGAGATCTGCCGCGAAAGCCCGGTGCCGATCGTGGCCGACATCCATTTCCACTACAGGCGCGCGATCGAGGCAGCCGAGGCCGGCGCCGCATGTCTGCGGATCAACCCGGGCAATATCGGCAATGCTACCCGCGTGCGCGAGGTCATCAGCGCCGCGCGCGATCACGGGTGTTCGATCCGCATCGGGGTCAATGCCGGCAGTCTGGAAAAGCATCTTCTCGACAAATATGGCGAACCTTGCCCCGAGGCGATGATCGAGTCGGGGCTGGAACATATCCGCATCCTGGAGGATAATGATTTCCTTGATTTCAAGATCAGCGTGAAGGCGTCCGACGTGTTTCTGGCGGCCGCGGCCTATCAGGGGCTTGCCGAGGCAACCGACGCGCCCATCCATCTGGGCATAACCGAGGCCGGCGGGCATTTTGCCGGCACCGTGAAATCGGCCATCGGTCTGGGCAATCTGCTGTGGTCGGGTATCGGCGACACCTTGCGCGTGTCGCTTTCCGCCGACCCTGTGGAAGAGGTCAAGGCGGGCTTTGAAATCCTCAAGGCGCTGGGGCTGCGGCATCGCGGCGTATCGATCATTTCCTGCCCGACCTGCGCGCGGCAGGGGTTTGACGTGATCAAGACAGTTTCCATCCTCGAAGAACGGCTTGCCCATATTCACACCCCGATCAGCCTGTCGATCATCGGCTGTGTCGTCAACGGGCCCGGAGAGGCGCTGATGACCGATGTCGGCTTTACCGGCGGCGGGGCAGGTTCGGGCATGGTCTATGTTGCCGGCAAGCAGGACCACAAGTTGAGCAACGACCAGCTGGTCGAACACATCATCGAGCTGGTCGAAAAACGGGCTGCCGAAATCGAAAAGGAAGCGGGCAGTTGAAGCTGGCGCTTGCCTTGGGCGCTCTCGCCCTTGCCGCGGCCGGAGGGGTGGCCTATGTGCGGCTGGCGCCCTCGGATGCGGCGCGGTGGCATGTTGATCCCCTGACTGCGGTCAAACCGTCAAGCCCGAATGCGTGGCTGTTGCGGCCTCAGGGGGGTGATGCGCAGGCGCCTGTGTATAAGGTGTCAGCAGCCGATCTTGCGGCAGATTTCGATCGTTTTGTACTGGCGCGCCCGCGCGTGACGCGGCTGGCGGGGTCGGTGCAGGAGCTGTGGATCACCTATGTCGTGCGCAGCCGGCTGATCGGGTTTCCGGATTATGTCTCGGTCCGGTTCATTCCGCTGTCGCCGGATCAGGCAACCCTGGCGATCTTTTCCCGCGCACGCTTTGGCTATGGCGATGGCGGGGTCAATCGGCAGCGGGTCGAATCCTGGCTGAAACGGTTTCAGCCTTCCTCTTCCGCCGGCGGCAACAAGGGTTGATCCGGCGTTTCCTCGCCTCGGGCGGGGGGAACAACCAGCCCAGCAGAAATCACCAGCTTGGCGGCGGCCTCGACATCCATATCCAGCAGGATCACATCTTGCTTGGGCACGAACAGCAGAAAGCCCGAGGTCGGGTTGGGTGTGGTGGGCAGAAACACGCTTAGATATTCGCCATCGCCGGGCAGGGATTCAAGAACCCGGCCCTTGGTTTCGGTGGCAACAAAGGCAACCGCCCACAGCCCCTTGCGCGGATATTCCACAAGGCAGGCCTGTTCGAACGAGCTGTTGGACTGGCTTAGCGCGGTTTCCACGATCTGCTTGAGGCCGTTATAGATGGATCGCACCACCGGCATGCGATCGACAAGGCGTTCCACCCGATGCAGCACGGCACGCCCGATAAACCCCTTGGCCATCGAGCCGACAAGAAACGTAAACAGGATGAAGATCGCCAGCCCATAGCCCTTGATATTGATGCCGAGATAGGGTTCGGGCTGATAGCGCTCGGGTACCAGCGGCAGAACCCAGCTGTCGATCAGGCCGACAAACCACCAGATCAGATAGGCCGTCAGAAAGACCGGCGCGACAACAACGAGGCCGGTCAGGAAGTTCGCGCGCAGTTTCGACAGAAAGCTCGCCCTGCGGACACGGCGTCTGCGCTTGCGTTCATTTTTTCGACTGTTTGCCATGACACCCCTGAAACGAATTGGACCCAAGTCCCGTTTTATGGCGCGCTGCGGGCCAGCACAATGGTTTTGGCGTTCATGCGTCGCCTGATCCGGCCAGCTCTATCGCGATTTCTGCGGCCAGCCGCGCGTTGTTTTTGACAAGCGCGATATTGGTTGTCAGCGAGCGCCCCCCGGTCAGCCCGAGGATATGCGATAGCAGAAAGGGTGTAACCTGTTTCTGGCCAATATTACGTGCCTCTGCCTCGGCAAGGGCCTGATCAACGAGGGGCGCGATTTGTTCCACGGGAATTTCCGCATCCCTTGGCACCGGATTGGCGACCAGCTGCCCGCCCGGCAGGCCAAGTGCGGCCCGCATCCGATGGGCCTGCGCAATCTCGGCGGGCGAATCCATGCGCAGCGGCGCCTGCAGCCCCGATTTGCGTGACCAGAAGGCGGGCAGCTCGTCCTGCCCATAGGCGATGACGGGCACGCCCAGGGTTTCGAGAACCTCCAATGTCTTGGGGATGTCCAGAATCGCCTTGGGGCCGGCCGAAACCACCGTCACCGGTGTCTGGGCCAGTTCCTGCAGATCGGCAGAGATGTCGAAACTGGTTTCGGCCCCGCGATGCACACCGCCAATGCCGCCGGTTGCGAAAACCGGAATGCGGGCGATGTTGGCGCAGATCATCGTCGCGGCAACTGTTGTCGCGCCGGTTCCCCCACGGGCGATGCAGGCGGCAATGTCGGCACGGCTGAGCTTGGCCGCATCCTTGCCCTGCGCCAGTTTTTCAAGCTGCTCGGGGTCGAGACCGATGTGAATCACGCCGTCCAGAACGGCGATGGTGGCCGGCACCGCGCCGGATGCACGCAGCTCGTCCTCGACCGCGCGGGCTGTTGTCAGATTGTCGGGCCAGGGCATGCCGTGGGTGATAATGGTGCTTTCCAGCGCCACAAGAGGGGCGCCGGTCTGGCGGGCTTCGGATACTTCCCGCGAAAAGCGCAGGGGCAGGGGGATGCTCATTGGGAATCCTTGTCGAAAAGAGGGGTCGGGAAAAGAGGGGTCGAGATATGTTCGGCAGCCGCAGACAGCGCCTTGTTCAGGGCTGCCGCGCCGGTCTCGCCGCGAAGTTCGGCCGCCATATGCGCGGCCATGAAGGTATCGCCTGCGCCGGTGATCTTGTGGACCGTGACGCGCGGCGGATCGGCACAGATCACGCCCTGGCGGCCGGCCAGTGCCGCGGTTTTGGCGCCGTTTGTCACCAGCACCCGCCCGACGCCTGTTTCAAACACAGCCCGCGCCGCGTCCGCCGCGTGCCGGTGCTGCGTGCCGGTCAGGATACAGGCCTCTTCAAGGTTCAGATAAAGCGTGGCGCGCTGATGCCCCAGAAAGACGGCAAGACGTTCGGCCTTGCCGGGCGAGGCGGGGGCAAGGCGCAGATCGGCCTGTGCGAAGGCTGGGCTTTCAGAAATCTCTCGCAGCAGATCGGTTGTCAGATTGCCGTCAAGGGCAACCATCGCGCGCCACGGCGCATCAGGTGCAGCCAGCCGCCCGTCGCTCAGGGGGCCCAATATTCGTGCGCCGGCAGATTCAAGCGAATGGGCATCCGCAATCGCGGCAATCAGGCCGTTTTCGCCCTCGACAGCCATGTAGCGGTCGGTTGGCAGGTCGCTGCGAAAGACGTGATCGACATGCAGCCCCATATTGCGGGCAAGCGCCAGCAACTCGTCGCCCTCGGGGTCGTTTCCCAACGCCGTCAGCAGGCCCGTGCGCACCCCCTGGCGGACAAGGGCAAGCGCGATGTTCATGGCAACCCCGCCGGGCCTGCGCGTGATGCGCCCGGCCACGTCATTGCCGCGTTCCATGACCTGCGGCGCACGACCGATCACGTCCCACAGGACGGCGCCGATACAGATGATTTCGGGTGTGGACTGCATGCGCCCCTTGTGCCCAAGCGCGCCCCGCAAGGCAAGGGGCGCGCGATCCGCGATTATGCGCGATTTGACTTGCAAAGCGGATTGAAAACCCGTAATGGCCGCTCATCAATCCACAGGCGGGGCTTGCGGGTGTTGGGGGAGAAATCCCTGATACTCCACCGGTTGGGCAACAGCTCTTCCCCCGCCAAGGTCGAAACCGGAAAGGAAAACGACGATGGCTCTTCCCGAGTTCACGCTTCGTCAGCTGCTGGAAGCTGGCGTTCACTTTGGTCACCAGACACACCGCTGGAATCCGCGCATGGGGCCCTATATCTATGGCGCGCGCAACGGCATCCATATCCTCGACCTGACGCAGACGGTTCCGCTGCTTGACCAGGCCCTGCGCGCCGTGCGCGACACCGTTGCCAAGGGCGGCCGGATCCTGTTTGTCGCCACCAAGCGGCAGGCGCAGCAGGCAGTGGCCGACGCGGCCGAGCGCAGCGCACAGTACTATATGAACCACCGCTGGCTGGGCGGCACGCTGACCAACTGGAATACCGTGTCGAAATCGATCCAGCGCCTCAAGGACATCGACGAAAAGCTTGCCGAAGGCGCCGAAGGCCTGACCAAGAAAGAGCGTCTGGGCCTTGAGCGCGAACAGGCCAAGCTGCAGGCCAGCCTTGGCGGTATCCGCGAAATGGGCGGGATTCCAGATCTGCTGTTCGTGATCGACACCAACAAGGAAGCCCTTGCCGTGGCCGAGGCCAACAAGCTGGGCATTCCGGTTGTTGCCATCCTCGACAGCAACTCGAACCCCGAGGGCATCGACTATCCGGTTCCCGGCAACGACGATGCGATCCGCGCGATCAGCCTGTATTGCGATCTGGTTGCCCGCGCCGCACTTGACGGCATGACCGCACAGCTTGGTTCGGCCGGCGTCGATATCGGCGAAATGGAAGAGGCCCCGGTTGAAGAGGCGATCGCCGAAGAGGCCGCCGCCGAAACAGCCGAAACCCCGGCAGAAGAAACCCCGGCAGAAGAGGCCCCGGCCAAGGCCTGACAGGGTCGGCCGCAAAATGATTGGTGGGGCAGGGCGATACTCCTGCCCCCTGACATCAACACGATTTTCCCAAGGAGAAACCAGATGGCTATCACAGCTAAAATGGTGAAAGAACTGCGCGATCTGACCGGCGCAGGCATGATGGACGCGAAAAAGGCCCTGACCGAAACCGATGGCGACCAGGAAGCGGCAATCGACTGGCTGCGCACCAAGGGCCTGGCCAAGGCAGCCAAGAAATCGGGACGCACTGCGGCCGAAGGCCTTGTCGGCGTGGCCCAGAAAGACGGCACTGCCGTTGCGGTCGAGGTCAACTCGGAAACCGACTTTGTTGCCAAGAACGCCGATTTCCAGGATCTGGTCGCGGGCATCACCAAGGCAGCACTGGAACAGACTGATCTGGATTCGCTGCTGTCGGCCGATCTTGGCGGCAAGACGGTTGCCGACTCGGTTACCGCGGCCATTGCGACCATCGGTGAAAACATGAACCTGCGCCGCATGGCCCGCATCGAAGGCGATTCGGTTGCCACCTATGTCCACAACGCCGCCGCACCCGGCATGGGCAAGATCGGCGTTCTGGTGGCCATGAAGGGCACCGACAACGGTATTGGCAAGCAGATCGCCATGCATATCGCTGCGGTGAACCCGCAGTCACTGTCGGAAGATGACCTTGATCCGGCAGTTATCGAGCGCGAGCGCAACATCCTGACCGAGCAGGCCCGTGAATCGGGCAAGCCCGAGAACATCATCGAAAACATGATCAAGGGCCGGATGAAGAAATTCTATCAGGAGGTCACCCTTCTGAATCAGAAATTCGTCATCAACCCCGACATCACCGTGGCCCAGGCTGCCAAGGATGCGGGCGTTGAAATCACCGGTTTCGTGCGCCTTGAAGTTGGCGAAGGCATCGAGAAAAAGACCGAGGATTTCGCAGCCGAGGTTGCCAAGACCATCGGCGGCTGATTCGAAACGACGCGCCAAAACTGGAAAAGGCCGGGTACCCTTGCGGGCGCCCGGCCTTCTTCTTGGTGCACCATACAAGAAAACGGCGCCGGAGGTTCCGACGCCGCTTCCCTGTCTTTGCTGCCGAGTACCGAAGAGGGAACCCCGAATACGCAACAGTTCGACTTTGGGTCAGCTAAAAGTACTATCCTTCCAGCACCCCAAGAGGCCTACCGTTTCGCCTTGAAATTACTGGCTGGCGGCCGGCTTCTTGTTCCCTGGCTGAAATTGCCACCACTCACGGAACGATGTTCATATCGCAGGATTCACGATTCGTTGAAAGTAGGGTTTACCTTACCCGAAAGGTTTTGCCCGCCTTATTGCATGAAAATTGCCCACTCGGCGGCCCCGCTGCAGGAAAGTTTCAGCGACTGCCAACTCCCTCGACTATAAAGAACTGGTTCTGAAGCGAGGCCTTCATGACGGCCTGGGCTGTCGTTTCCGCGTTAAGGCGTTCGCGCGCCAGACGCAGATGCTTTTCGATCGTGGCCGGGTTCAGCCCCATGATGGTTGCGATGTCCTGAATGGTCTTGCCATCGGCAACCCACTGAAGCACCTCGCGCTGGCGCTTGGTAAGGGGCCTTGACGGGTTGCTGTGGGGCAAGACATGCATTTTGAGGTTCATAAGTTCATTCAGAACCACGATCTCATCGCCATGTTCCCGCCATATCCTGTCGACGTCATCCTGTGTCAGGCCGCGACGGGCGCACAGGCCAATACCGGAACTGCGCCGCTCGGACAGGTTCTCGAAGCTGATGGAATAACCGGCAGACACACCCATCCTGTTGTTTATTTCAAGAACCCGGTTTTCCATTTCGCTGGTTTCGCCGCGTTCAAATCGTTCCCGCGCCCATCTCCACGAACATGCCCCCTTGTTGCGGGCAACCCAGATTGCCATCGGCGCGTGCAGAAACAGGGCATTGCCGAAAAAACGTTCGATATATTCAGGATCGTGGTTGGTCAGGATAATCCAGTCGCTCTGATCACCGAATTCCCCATGAGTGCGGAAATGATTGAGCCCGTAAATCAGGCGATCAAATCCAAATTCAGCCATTTTTTCGCAATGGGCGTCCCAGACGCATTCGACTGTTCGGGCTGCAAGAATGCGCTCGACATAGTCAAGATCCAGCTGTCGGGCAGGAGCAGATGAACGCCTTTTGGCGGATCGAGATTCGGGGACTCTCCTTGCCCTCTTTTTCAGGCGCTCTGGTAGAGTTTTCATCGGGGTTCCCTGGGGTAACGATGAACCAGTATCTGCCGCAACCGAATGTCCTTGTCCAGCACGTCATGCTTGATGGGCTGGCGCTATATATCGCGCTGATTGTCATTTCTTTTCTTTGCCGTCGCGTAAAATGGCGACAAACCTGTAGATCAGGATCTATTGTCGCCATATTATTCAGGCCGACGTTCCTTTGCTTGCGAGTTTTCCCATGTCCAGACCTCAACGGCCAGGCGGAAAGGTTGTTGTTGAATGCCTTTTGAATCAGGGGGTTACAGCCGCCTTTGGCGTACCCGGCGAAAGCTATCTGGCAGTTCTTGATGCGCTGCACGACACCGGAAACCGCCTGCGCCTTGTGATCACAAGGCACGAGGGAGGGGCGGCCTTCATGGCCGAGGCCTGGGGAAAGCTGACCGGAACTCCGGGCATTTGTTTCGTCACGCGTGGCCCTGGTGCAACAAATGCAAGTATTGGCGTGCATACGGCGATGCAGAATTCCACGCCGATGATTCTGTTTGTCGGGCAGGTTGGCCGGCGCATGCGGGGGCGCGAGGCGTTTCAGGAAATCGACTACAAGGCCTTTTTCGGGGACATCGCCAAATGGGTGGTCGAGATCGACGATGCGGACCGAATCCCCGAAATCATCTCGCGGGCATTTGCGACCGCGCTGTCGGGGCGGCCGGGCCCGGTGGTGATCGCGCTGCCCGAGGACATGTTGCGCGAAATGACCGATGTCGAGGCGTGCCAGCCCAGCCCGGTGCCACGGCCCGCAGCGGAACCGGCGCAGATCGATCTTGCGCTTGCGGCCCTGTCAGAGGCCGAACAACCCGTCATCCTTGTGGGCGGCGGCGGCTGGGGCGAGCCGGCCCGTCAGCACCTCGCGCAGTTTGCGGCACGCAACAATCTGCCGGTTGCGACGGTCTTTCGTTGTCAGGATCTGATGGACAATGCACAGGACGCCTATATTGGTGATGCCGGCGTTGGCATGGCGCCATATCTCAAGGAGTATCTGCGCGCGGCCGATCTGATATTTGCCATCAATATCAGGTTCGGTGAATCGGCAACCGACGGCTGGCGCCTTTTCGATGTGCCTAAAATGAAGGCGACGCTGATCCACAGCCATGTTTCGCCTGCCGAGATCGGCAAGATCTATCAGCCGGACATTGCGATATGCGCGTCCCCCGACCAGTTGCTGGCACAGATTGCGTCGCGCCCGGCGATCGGTGACTGGTCAGACTGGTGCGACAAGGGCAGAAAGGGTTTTCTGTCGATGAGGGAAAACGCCTCGCAGGTCGGGGCGGTGGATATGGTCGAGATTTGTGCCTGGCTGGACAGCCATCTTGACGATGATGCAATCATCACCAATGGCGCCGGAAATTTTGCCATCTGGCCATCCAAGTTCATCACCTATACCGGCAAACGGCGTCTGCTGGCCCCGCAAAGCGGCGCCATGGGGGCTGGGGTGCCGGCGGCGGTTGCCGCCCGCCTTGCTGCGCCGGGGCGTCAGGTGGTCTGCTTTGCCGGCGACGGAGACTTTCAGATGACGCTGGCCGAGTTGGGCACCGCAGCGCAGGAAGGCCTTCAGCCCATCATCCTGTTGCTGAACAACGGCATGTATGGAACAATCAGGGCGCATCAGGAACGAAACTACCCGGGAAGGGAAAGCGGAACACGGATCAGGAACCCCGATTTTGCGGCGCTGGCCCGGGCATATGGCTTTTTTGCCGCCAAGGTTGAGCATACCGAGGATTTTGCCCCCGCATTTACCGAGGCACTGACTCACCCCGGCGGCGCGCTGATCGAGATCGTGATAGATCCTGAAGACATTTCGCCCTTTGCCCGCCTCAGTGACATCCGCTCGGCGGCCTTGCGTAACGGTAACTAACCCATGGCGAAGACCACTGACATACTGATTATCGGCGGTGCGGTGATCGGCTCTTCGGTTGCGTGGTGGCTGTCGCGCGAAGCCGGGTTGAAAATCACTGTTATCGAGCGCGACCCTACCTATCAGCAGGCATCAACGGCACTTTCGGCCGCTTCGATCCGGTTGCAGTTCTCGAACCCTCTGAATGTTGCAATTTCTCGCTTTGGCGCCGATTTCATAAGGGATTTCAGCAGCTTGTTTCCCGAGGCAGATAGCGCGCATGATCTTGCCTTCAAGGAAAACGGTTATCTTTTTCTTGCCGGCAACAAGGAACAGGCAGATATCCTGCGCCGCAACCATGCCACCCAGCTGGCCCAGGGGGCCGAGACCGTCTTGCTTGCGCCCGACGAGGTCAAGGCCCGTTATCCTTTTCTGAACTGCGACGACATCGTTCTGGCCGCATTGGGGCGCAGGCACGAGGGGTGGTTCGACAATATGGGCCTGTTGTCGGGGCTGAAAAAACTGGCGCGGCGCAATGGTGTCGAATACCTGCAGGGCGAGGTTGTCGATCTGGTAATGGAAGGCCGCAGGATCCGCCGCGCGGTGCTGCGGGACGGGCGAGTTCTGGACGCCGGAATTTTCATCAACGCCGCTGGGCCGCGGGGCGGGCAGGTGGCTGCAATGGCAGGTGTGGAAATACCGGTAGCACCGCGAAAACGCACGACTTTTGTCTTTCAGACACCAGAGCGACCGTCACCGGATGCCCCTCTGGTTTCGGATTTTCAGGGCGTCTATTTCCGGCCCGAAGGCGAGTTCTGGATGGGTGCAGTTCAACCCGAACAGGACCAGGACACGGCATTCGATGATTTCGATCCGGATTATGCGCAGTTCGAACAGATGCTGTGGCCGCGTCTTGCACAGCGCGCGCAGATTTTCGAGGCGATCCGCATGAAACGCGCATGGGCCGGCCATTACGCGTTCAACCGGTTTGACCAGAACGCCATAATCGGGCGCCACCCGCAAGTTGACAACATGATCCTGGCAAACGGCTTTTCCGGCCACGGCCTGCAACAGGCGCCGGCAATCGGCCGGGGGATTGCCGAACTGGTTGTTCACGGCCACTATACAAGCCTGGATCTGTCGCCACTGGGAACGGAGCGGATAATCGAAGGGCAGCCTTATCTGGAAGAGAATGTCATCTGAATCTTTTATTCCATCCTGCAACTGCGTGATAATAATTGATATTTCTATCTTTTGACGTCTGCCTAACAATAACATAATATACATTATAGGTAATTTAGATTGATCGCGCGCATGCCCTTGCGTTATCGGGAAAGATTGTGCCTTCCCCATACAACCCTTACGTTCTAGACTTTGCCCAAGCTTGGTGCGCGCCACCAGACGGGCCGCCCCGGGAAATTCATCCGTTTTCCGAACAAGGGTTTTGTCGCGATGTCGATATTCTGTGCCATTCCTGTCATCAGCAGCCTGCTGACGGCCTGTCAGCCGCCCCTTCCCTATGCCACGGGATATGTCGAAGGCGAATATGTCTTGCTGGCACCCGTTCAGATCGCGCAGATCAACAGTATCAAGGTGCGACGCGGCAGCCAGGTCAAGCCGGGGCAAGCGCTCGTCCTTCTGGAACGGCGGGACGCAGAAATCGCGGTGGCACAAACCCGCGCCGCGCTGGCACAGGCTGTCAGCCGGTTGTCAAACCTGAAACGCGGCCGCCGCCCCGAGGAAATTGCCGTGATCGAGGCAACGCTTGCCTCGGCCCGCGCCAAGGCAGCCGAGGCCAAGCGCGAACTTGATCGCCAGAGGGATCTGTTTTCGCGTGGAATCATCGCGCAAACCCAGCTGGATGCCGCCGTGACGGCTTATGATGTTGCGCGCGCCCATGTGGGCGAGCTTGAGGCCAATCTCAAGGTCGCCCGCCTGCCCGCGCGCGCTGACGAAATCAAGGCAGCCGAGGCCGCGGTCGCACAAGCCCGCGCCGCCCTTGAACAGGCTGAATGGCGGCTGTCCAAACGCAGCCTGAGCGTGAATTTCAATGGCCAGGTCTTTGATATCATAAGACAACCCGGCGAAGTTTCCGGCCCCCAGGCACCGGTATTGTCGCTGCTGCCCGATGGCGCCGTCAAGCTGCGCCTGTATGTCAGTGAAAAGGTTGTTTCGCAGATCGGTATCGGCACCCATCTTGATGTGAAATGTGACGGCTGCCCCGACAACCTGTCTGCCAAGGTGACTTATATCTCCAATGCGCCGGAATTCACCCCGCCGGTGATCTATTCGCTCGAAAACCGGCAAAAACTGGTTTACCTGATCGAGGCCCGCCCGGATGCGAATGCCCGCATGCTCAAGCCCGGACAGATCGTCAATGTTGATCTCAAGGCACTGAAATAATGTCTGAAAAGGTCATCGAGGTCCAGGATCTTGTCAAGAAATACGGTGACAGGACAGTTGTCGATCATGTGTCGATGACTGTTGAGCGCGGTGAAATCGCCGGTTTTCTGGGGCCCAACGGATCGGGCAAGACGACAACGATCCGGCTGATGTGCGGGCTGCTGACGGCCGATGGCGGGCGCGGCTCGGTTCTGGGCTATGACCTGCGGCGCGAGCAGCTGAAAATCAAGCGGCAGGTCGGATACATGACCCAGCGGTTTTCCTTTTACGAAGACCTTTCGATCGAGGAAAATCTGCGCTTTGTGGCGCGGCTTTACCGCCTCAGGCCCGTGCGCCGTTTCGTGCGTGACACGCTGGCCGATCTTGGCCTGACCACAAGGCGCACACAGCTTGCCGGCAGCCTGTCGGGTGGCTGGAAACAACGCCTTGCGCTGGCCGCCTGCATCATGCACCGCCCGCGCCTGCTGTTGCTGGATGAACCGACCGCAGGGGTCGACCCCAAGGCACGGCGCGAATTCTGGGATGAAATTCACGCGCTTGCAGCCGACGGCATGACCGTGCTGATTTCAACGCATTACATGGACGAGGCCGAGCGTTGCCACAAGATCAACTATATTTCCTATGGCAAGCTGCTGGCCCATGGCACCGTGGATCAGGTCGTGCGCGATGCCGGGCTGACGACATTTGTGATCACTGGCCCACAAACACACGAGGCCGCATTGATGCTGCGCAAAATGCCCGGCGTCGATCAGGTCGCCCCTTTCGGGACCACGCTGCATGTGGTCGGGCAGGATCGGAATCTGTTGAAGGAATCTGTCGATAAGGCATCGCAATCCCTTGATATCAAGGTAAAACACGGACAGACAAGCCTGGAGGATGTGTTCATCCAGTTCATGAGTCACTCAAAGGACAACATGGCATGAGGATCTCGCGCATCTTTTCCCTGACCCGCCTGTTTGCCCTTCTGGCCAAGGAGGTCGTGCAGATGAAGCGCGACCGTATCACATTCGCCATGATGCTGGGCGTGCCCCTGATGCAGCTTGTGCTGTTCGGGTTCGCCATCAACAACGACCCCAAGCAGCTGCCCGCGGCGTTGGTCACTACCAGCCAGGATCACTATACCCGCGCGATGGTCGCAGCGCTTGAATTGACGGGTTATTACCGCTTTGACCATATCGTCGATTCGGCGGCCGAGGGCGAGGCCCTGATCGCCGATGGCACGGTCAGTTTCGTGGTCACCATCCCCTCGGATTTCGCCCGCCGGGTGACCAAGGGTGATCACCCGCAGATCCTGATCGAGGCCGATGCAACCGATCCGGCCGTGGCCTCGGGGGCAATCTCGACCCTTGGCACGGTTGCCGCCCAGGCCTTGCTGCGTGAACAGGGGGCCGAGGCACAAGCCGCACAGAAAGCCGCGCAGCAGATCGAGGTCGTGGTTCACAAGCGCTATAACCCCGAGGGTATCACGCAATACAACATCGTGCCGGGCCTTCTGGGCGTGATCCTGCAAATGACCATGGTGATGATGACGGCCATGGCCCTGACCCGCGAAACCGAGCGCGGCACGATGGAAAACCTGTTGGCCCTGCCCGCAACCCCGGTCGAGATCATGCTTGGCAAGATCCTGCCCTATCTTTTCGTGGGGGGGGTGCAGGTGATCGTCGTTCTGATTGCGGCGCGCCTGTTGTTCGACATCCCCTTTGTGGGATCGATGCGGCTGCTGCTGACCGGGATCGGGATCTTCGTCTTTGCGCTGGTCTTGCTGGGCTACACGATTTCGACGGTTGCGCGCACGCAGATGCAGGCGATGCAGCTGACATTTTTCTATTTTCTGCCATCGCTGCTGCTGTCGGGTTTCATGTTCCCGTTTCGCGGCATGCCGGTCTGGGCCCAGTATATCGGCGAAACCTTTCCACTGACGCATTTCCTGCGGGTCGTGCGTGCTGTCATGCTGAAAGGCGCCGATTTCCAGGCCGTTCACAGGCCGATGGCGGCGCTGGTGCTGTTTGCGATCATCTTCATGGCGCTGGCACTGATGCGATTCCGGCGCACGCTTGACTGACAGGCGGCAAGCCTACCCCAACGCATAGCCCGCGCCGCGTACGGTGCGGATCGGGTCCGAGCCCCCTGCCCCGCGCAAGGCCTTGCGCAGGCGGCCGATATGCACGTCAACGGTGCGGGTATCGACATAGACATCTCGCCCCCAGACCCGGTCGAGCAACTGTTCACGGCTGAGAACACGCCCCGGCCGTTCCAGCAAAACCTGCAAAAGGCGGAATTCGGTGGGCCCCAGGTGGATGGGAGTATCCGCGTGAAAGACACGGTGCTGTTCTGCATCCAGCCGGATGTTTCCAAAGCTGAGAACCTGCCCTTCGATGGCCTTGCGCACGCGGCGCAGGTTGGTCTTGACGCGTGCCATCAGCTCGGAAACCGAATATGGCTTGGTCACGTAATCATCGGCGCCGGTTTCAAGCCCGCGAACCCTGTCGCTTTCTTCGGCGCGTGCCGACAGCATGATCACCGGAATATCGCGGGTATCATCGCGCAGCTTGACGCGGCGGCAGATCTCGATCCCCGAAACCTCGGGCAGCATCCAGTCGAGGATGATCAGATCGGGCATTTCCTCGTCGATCAGCAGCAGCGCCTCGTCGCCTGTGGCAGCGGTCACGACGCGATATCCCTTGGCCCCCAGATTATACGCCAGAACCTGGCGCTGCGAGGCTTCGTCTTCGACGACCAGTATCAGCGGTTCCGCCCTTGGTGCCATCATTCCTGTCCTTTGGGTGCAATGTCATTCGGCATGATTTCAGCATAGGATGAATCGTCGCCCTTGGGGCGGTCGTCTTCGGGCAGCTCGCCAGTGATGGTAAAGATCACCTGTTCGACGATGCCGGTCACATGATCGCCCATGCGTTCGATATTCTTGGCAACAAACAGAAGATGCATCGACGGCGAAATGTGGCGCGGATCCTCCATCATGTGGGTCAGCAATTCGCGGAACAACCCGTTATACATCTGGTCGACCTCTTCGTCCCTGATGCGCACATCTGCGGCAAGATCCACGTCGCCCTTGACATAGGCATCAAGGCCGTCACGCAGCATGTCCTGCACGGCACGCGCCATGCGCTTGAGTGTGCCAGCCGCGTTCCCCACAGGGGGCGCATGGGCAATCGCCATGGCACGCTTGGCATTGTTGCGGGCGTAATCCCCGATGCGTTCAAGGTTGCCGGCAATCTTCATCACGGTGATCACCATGCGCAGATCCTGGGCGATGGGCTGGCGCAGGGCCAGAACACGCACGACCTCGGTGTCGATTTCCAGTTCCAGTTCATCGATACGCTTGTCGCGCTCGATGACGGCGGCGGCACCTTCATTGTCGCGCCGGAGCAGCACCTCGGCCGATTCCTCGATCTGCACCTCGGTCAATCCGCCCATTTCAAGGATAAGGTTGCGGATCCTTTCGAGATCCGCGTCAAACGCCCTGTGAATATGTGCCGAGTCGATCATGGTCATCCCTCCTGTCAGCCGATCCGGCCGGTAATATAGCTTTCCGTGCGCGGGTCTTGCGGACGGGTAAATATCTGGTCGGTCGCGCCTTGCTCGACCAGCTCTCCCATATGGAAAAAGGCGGTGCGCTGGCTGACACGGGCGGCCTGCTGCATGGAATGGGTCACGATCACCACCGCAAGGCGCGAACGCAGCTCGTCGATCAGTTCCTCGATCTGGGCCGTGGCGATGGGGTCGAGCGCCGAACATGGCTCGTCCATCAACAGCACTTCGGGCGAGGTGGCAATGGCGCGCGCGATGCACAGCCGCTGCTGCTGGCCGCCCGAAAGCCCGGTGCCGGGTTCATGCAGACGATCCTTGACCTCGTCCCACAGCGCGGCGCGGCGCAGGGATTTTTCAACGACTTCCTGTGTCTCGCTGCGATTGCCGACCAGGCCGTGGATCTTGGGCCCATAGGCGACATTGTCAAAAATCGACTTGGGAAAGGGGTTCGGCTTCTGAAATACCATGCCGACGCGGGCGCGCAGCTGCACCGGGTCGATCTGTTTCGTATAGATATCCGTGCCGTCCAGACGGATGTCGCCGGTCACGCGGCAGCTGTCGATGGTGTCATTCATGCGGTTCAGACAGCGCAGAAAGGTTGATTTGCCACATCCCGACGGCCCGATAAAGGCGGTCACGGTCTTGTCGGGAATATCGACATCGACCGACTTGATCGCGTGGGTGTCGCCATAGAACACATCAACATTGCGGGCCGAGAACTTGATATCGTGGATGTTTTCCGGTGCGTCGGTCATCGTCATGTGGTTCCGTCTGTTATGCCGCCCTGCGGCTGGTATCATGTCGTGGCTGCGGTCGAACATATCCTACCACCTTCTTTCAAAGCGGCGGCGCAGGAACACGGCCAGCCCGTTCATCAGGATCAGAAACAGGATCAGCACCGAGATTGCCGCGGCAGTGCGCGCCTCGAAGGCGCGTTCCGGGAAATCCGACCAGCGATAGACCTGCACCGGCAGCACCGTGGCACTGTCGGTGATGCCTTTGGGAATATCCACAATGAAGGCCACCATGCCGATCATGATCAGGGGCGCGGTTTCGCCCAGCGCGCGGGCCATGCCGATAATCGTGCCGGTCAGGATGCCGGGCAGCGACAGCGGCAGCACATGGTGAAAGGCCATCTGCAATCGCGAGGCCCCAACCCCCAGCGCCGCGTCGCGAATCGAGGGCGGCACGGCGGCGATCGAGGCGCGCGAAGCAATGATGATGGTGGGCAGCGTCATGATCGCCAGCACGATTCCGCCGGCCAGCGGGGCCGAGCGCGGCACCCCGAAAAAGCCGATGAACACTGCCAGCCCAAGCAGGCCGAACACGATCGAGGGCACGGCGGCGAGGTTGTTGATGTTGACCTCGATAAAGTCGGTCAGGCGGTTTCGGGGCGCGAATTCTTCCAGATAGATCGCCGCCAGCACCCCTATGGGGAAGGATAGCAGGAAGGTTACCAACATTGTCCAGAAAGAACCGACAGCGGCACCGCGGATCCCGGCCAGTTCCGGTTCGCGTGAATCGCCTGCCTTGAAAAAGCGCCAGTTGAACACCGATTTGACCCTGCCTTCATGGCGCAGTGCTTCGATCCAGATGATCTGCTTGTCCGAAACACGCCGGGCCTTTTCGGGCAGTTCGGTGACATAAACCTTCCAGTCAGCCGGGGTCGGGTCATCGGTTGTCAGCGGAATCAACACCTTGCCCTGGCCCTCGCTGGGGCCGATATGGCTGAGCTTGATCCAGCCGCCATCGGCATGGATCAGAACCGACGGGTTGTTGCGACCCAGACGTGCCGGTCGCTGCGGGTCGGCGGCCTCGGCCTCCAGGCTTGCGGCCTGTTTCAACAAAGCGGCGGCCTTCGCGCGGGCTTTCTCGGCCGACTTCAGATAGGCACTGCGCGTGGCCTCGTCGGTGGCGGCATTTGCGCGGGAGGTAAAGACATCTACCCCGTTCTGTTGCCGTGCGGCCTGCCGACGCAGGCGTGCGGCATCTTTCAGCTGCTGTTGCTTGATATCCGCCAGTGCCGTGGCAAAGACGGGGCTGTCCGCCCGCACCGTGACCTTGCGCTTGCCGATCTCAAGGGTGATCTTGCCGTCAGTTCCTTGGGGGTTTTCCTGACGCAGCGCACCATATGCCCCCTTGAGGTAAAGATCGGCCGTATCGGACGCCAGGAAATCGAATTCGATGGTCTTGCCGATCAGCGAGGGATCGGCGGTAACCTTGTCGGCCAGCTCGAACGGCGCGCCACCTGAAATCAGGTCGTAAAGCGCCTTCTTGTCACGCCGCCCCGTCGCATCAGGAAAGGCCGCGCGCAGGGCTGCCTTTGAAAGCCTGCCGAAATCGGCGCGCAAGATGGTCTTGGGATCGCGCGTTCCCTTGGGGTCGATCACCGCGGCATCAAGCGCCACCGGCAGCCGGATATAGCTTTCGGTCAAGGCGTCCCCTGCCTTGCGAACCACCGACCACAGCAATGTTCCCAGCGCCAATGCGGCAAGGGACAGGGCCAGAATGCCATACAGCCGAAGGCGCGTTTCCGCAGCCTTGCGCCTTTTCAGGCGCAGGTTGGAGGCGATATCCGCTGGCTGGCTGTCCGTTTCCATCTGCTTGGTCATCTTCAGCCCCTAATCATACATTTCACGATAGCGTCGCACGACCTTGAGCGCGATCACATTGAGGATGAGCGTGATGAAGAACAGCGCAAATCCCAGTGAAAAGGCAGGTCCGGCGGCGGTCTCGGCGTCCGTGTCACCGGTGATCAGCATCACGATCTGCACGGTCACGGTGGTCACGGTTTCAAGAGGGTTGAGCGTCAGGTTCGCCCCCTGCCCTGCGGCCATCACAACGATCATGGTTTCGCCAACTGCGCGGCTGACGCCCAGCAATACCGCCGAAACGATCCCCGGCAGGGCAGCGGGCAGAACCACCTGGCGAATGGTTTCGGCCTTGGTCGCCCCCAGCCCGTAAGATCCGTCGCGCAGGCTTTGCGGCACGGCGTTGATAACATCGTCTGAAAGCGAGCTGATAAAGGGAATGATCATGATCCCCATGACGACCCCTGCGGCGAGCGCGCTTTCGGATGCGACATCCAGCCCCAGAAACGTGCCGCTGTCGCGAATGAAAGGGGCCACGGTGATAGCCGCAAAGAATCCATAGACGACGGTGGGGATGCCGGCCAGAATTTCGAGCATCGGCTTGGCCCAGGAGCGCACCCGCGGGGACGCAAAATCCGACAGGTATATAGCCGAAAACAGGCCGACGGGCACAGCCACCAGCATGGCGATGAGCGTGATCAGGAAAGTGCCCACGAAAAGCGGCACCGCCCCCACCCTGTTGGGATCCATGACCCCGGCCTGAACGCCGGCCAGGGGGCTCCAGTTCGTGCCGAACAGGAACTTGTCGATCCGCCAGCCGATATTGCCAAAGAAGGTAAGGGTTTCGAATATCAGGGAAAGAACGATGCCGACAGTCGTCAGCACGGCAGCAGCGGCACAGACCCACAATATGCCGGTCAGGATCTGTTCACTGCGATTGCGCGCCCGCCATTCCGGCGACACCCGGCGCCAGGCGTAAAAACCGGCAGCAACGGCCGCCGCAGTGGAAACCAGAAACAGCGTCCAGCTGCGCCAGCTTTCAAGATGCGCATAAAGCGTTGAAATTTCGCGCCGCAACGGGTCGGTGGCTGATGCCAGCGTTCCATCGGCCAGCGATCTGGCGTCGCCAAAGACCAGCTGGATCTCGATCTGTTTCAGATCCGGGGCCGCGTCGCGGATGGCGGAAAACACGATTTCCTTGTCGATTGCGGCCCAGATGATGGCGCCGCCACCCAGAATGCTCCAGCCGATGATAAGGGTCAGAAGAAGTGCATAGAGACCGTGCTGATTGGGACGGGAATGAAGCCCCGCTCCGCCGCCTGCCGCGATCCCCAGGGCGCGCTGTCTGGCTGCCACAAAGAAAAGCACTGCCAGGGCCAGTATGACCGGAAAGCCGACAGCAATCATTTCCAACCCTTTCATCCACTCAGCCGCACCCCGATTGCCGGAATGCGTGCTGTTTCATATGTCGGGGCAGGAGGTTGACCCCCTGCCCCGTTTTTTGCATGGCGTCGCGTGGCGCCGATTATTCCAGACCTTCGCCGGTCATGTTGACCAGGTCACGCACCTGCTTTTGCATGGCCTTGTGATCGGCGGCCGGCAGCGGGATCAGACCCTTGTCGACCAGCGCGCCATCGGGGCCGGTCATGGCATCCGACAGGAACAGATTGGCGTATTCGGTCATGCCGGGAACGGCCTTGATATGTGCCTTCTTGATGTAGAAGTACAGCTTGCGCGACACCGGATAATCACCCGAGGCGATGTTTTCAAAGGTCGGCTCGACGCCGTCCACGGTGGCACCCTTGATCTTGTCGCTGTTCTGATCGAGATACGAAAAGCCGAAGATGCCCAGGGCGACCGGATTGGCCTGCAGCTTGGAAACGATCAGGTTGTCGTTTTCGCCGGCTTCGATATAGGCGCCATCGGTGCGCAGCTCGGAACCTTCGTGCTTGCAGAATTTCTTGTCGTTGCCTGCGGCGCGGCAGCCTTTCTGCATCACCAGCTCTTCAAAGGCGTCGCGGGTGCCGGACGACGGCGGCGGGCCGAGAACCTCGATCTTTTCAGCCGGCAGCGCCGGGTCGACATCCGACCACATGGCGGGCTTGTCACCGGCCTGGGCCAGGGCTTTCCACAGCTGCTCGCGGGTCACCTCAAAGGCGGGCGCGTCAACTGCGTTGGCGATGACGATGCCGTCAAAGCCGATGACGGCTTCGGTGATCTCGGTCACGCCGTTGGCCTGGCATTTCTTGAATTCCTTGGCCTTCATGCGGCGCGAAGCGTTCGAGATGTCGGGATGCTGGGTGCCGACGCCGGCGCAGAACAGCTTGAAGCCGCCACCCGAGCCGGTGCTTTCGACAACGGGGGTCTTGTAGTCGGTCGTCTTGCCGAACTGTTCGGCAACCGCGGTGGAAAACGGAAACACGGTGCTGGAGCCGACGATGCGGATCTGGTCACGCGCAGTGGCAGCGGTTGCCGCGCCGAGTGCGGCGGCAAACGTAATGATGGTCAGGCAGGTTTTGGCCGATGACATCCTTGGAATCTCCTGGTTTGGTTGTCAGTGACGGTCATTGATGACCGCCGGTGTGAGGCGCTGCCTAAAGCCCGGATGTACACGCAGTATGACAGTTATGTAACAGTTATATGACAGCAGCGGTCAACTGCCGCCAATCACATGGACAGAAGGTCGCAGCCTCTGCCGCTCAGGGCTGATTTCCGGTCGGAAGAATAACGGAAAAAACGCTTCCTTCGCCTTCGGTCGACTGAATCTTCAGGCGGCCACGGTGGCGCATGGTGATGTGCTTGACGATGGCCAATCCCAGGCCGGTGCCGCCGACGTCGCGGGCACGGTGGCTGTCAACGCGATAGAAACGTTCGGTCAGGCGCGGGATATGGACCGGTGCGATTCCGGGGCCGTGGTCGATGACATCGATCTGAACGGCAGGCCCGTCGATTCCCACAGCCTTGTCCATGGTGGAAATCGCGATTCGGACGTTTTTCCCGCCACCATACTTGATTGCGTTTTCAATCAGGTTCTGGAACACCTGAAAAAGCTGATCCCTGTCGCCCTGAATGTGGATGGCCTCAAGGGGCTGGGAAAATTCGATCTCGACGCCTGCCTTGTCGGCGCGCGGCTGCTGGGCCTTGCATACGGCCCGCAGAAGTTCGCCAAGATCGACCTCTCCGCGCGGAACGACCCGCTCCATCGCCTCGACGCGGGACAGGGACAAAAGATCGTCGATCAGCCCCTTCATGCGCCCGGCCTCGCCCTGCATGATTTCAAGAAACGACTGACGCGCCTGCGCGTCCTCGGCTGCCGGGCCCTGCAGCGTTTCGATGAACCCGGTCAGCGCAGTCAATGGAGAGCGCAGCTCGTGACTGACATTGGCAACAAAATCGCTGCGCAGCCTCTCTGCCCTTTCAACGGTGGTCACATCGGTAAAATGCAACAGCGCCCCGCCGATTCCATCCTCTTCCTCATCCAGAAAACCGACCTGGATGCTGAACACGGTTTCGGTCGGCCTTCGCGTCTCGTAGCGCACGATCCGCGTTTCCCGGCTTGCAAGGACATCGGACACGGCGGCCAGAACCTCGGGCTGGCGAATCGCTGCAAGCAGATGATGGCCGGGCAGATCAGCCCCAAAGACGGCGCGGGCACGGTCATTGCAGATGACGATCTTTTTCCAGCGATCGACGATCAGGACGGCGCCGGGCAATTTGCCTAGAAGATTTTCGAGTTGCTGTATCTGCATGTCGGTATTCCGGAAAGATCCATGAGGGGCGCGGCCCGAATCCCTGAATTCGTGTCGATAGAAGTAGACACCCAGCTATATCCCTTATCGTGAAGTTTTTTTTACAATTTTTTCATTTTCTATCTTTACATGACAAGTTTCCCGCGGTTACCCTTTGGGTTGCAAGAAGCCAAAACAAGCGATGTTTCGGAATCTTATCGATCATTTTCAGTAACATGTCTCGGCCGGAACAAAGTCGCACTAACAAAGACGAGAGACAAATACATGATCATCAAACATGATTTCGCCAGAAAGGCGAAGCGGTTGCACGGGGAAGAATCCAGGTGCAAAACGGCATCCACACATGTCGGGATCGGGGTGGCCCTTGTGCTGGGCCTGGAAAATGTCTCGGGGCTGTATCCCTTTGATCCGGCCGAGATCGACGACAGGGTTAACATGTCGCTGTCCGCATTCATGGCGTTGGACAAGGTCGAATTCGAAAGATTGTCACCGAGCAGTGTCTATTCCCCGGTCATCGCCAAGGAAGCCGACGCGATGGAACTGGCCGGCAAGCTTCAGGATTTCGGCTATCAGGGGGAATACAGGATCCTGGCAGAAGAGCTGGCCGATCCGTGGATGATCATGCGCGAACTGCGCGACGTGGCGCCGGATGTGAAAATATCCCTTTCCTACACCAAGACGATCAAGGGCATCTAGGGCCTGAACAAGGCACCTCTGATCCGCCGGGCCAGGCACAGGCGCTGGTCCGGCGGTTGCTCGCAAGGGGGCCTCAGCCCTGCAGCGCCTCGTATTTGGCCTGCAATTCCTCTTCGCTTTCCACCCAGTCGGGGTTTTCAACGATACATTCCTCGGGGCAGACAAGGCGGCACTGGGGCTCGTCCTCGGCGCCGACGCATTCGGTACATTTCATCGGGTCGATCACATAGATCGGGTCGCCGGGGCTGATTGCCTCGTTCGGGCAGACCGGCTCGCAGGCGTCGCAGGCGGTGCAGCCCTCGATGATCATCAATGCCATTTTTCCTTCTCCTTCCTGTTGTTCCTGCCTGTTGTTCAGGATGCTTTCAGCAACTGTCCGCGCTCGGCCAGCTTGTCATAACGGAACGCGCCCCACAGCGCGGCGCCGATGGCGCCCGCGTGGATCGAATCCGTGTGGCTGGTGACCTCGGCGTCGATGCCCTTCATCTTGGCCAGCTCTTCGCGCAGCGCCTCGACCAGGCCCTCGTCCTGGGCCAGACCGCCGGTGACCATGATCAGATCATCGCGCACCCCGATGGATTTCAGCAGCCGGGCCAGGCGGCTGGCCATTGACAGGTGAATCCCCTTCAGGATGTTGGGCGCCGTGATGCCCCGGCTGACCATGTTGATCACGTCGGTTTCGGCCAGCACGGCGCAGATCGACGACACCACTTCGGGGTCGTCGGCCTGTGTGGACAGCTTGCCGATCTCGTCCTGGGCGATACCCAGATAGCGGGCGATGTTTTCCAGAAACTGCCCCGAGCCCGAGGCGCACTGGCTGGTCATCTTGTAATTGATGACCTTGCCCTTTTCATCGGTGATGATGGCGCGGCCATGCAGCGCGCCACAGTCAAGCACCGCAACCGATTTCGGGTTCAGGTAACGGGCGCCGCGGGCGTGGCTGGTCATCGAATAGAAATGCCCGGTGTGAAAGGGGATGGCCTCGCCCTCGCCGGTGGTGGCGACATAGTCGATGTCATCCTCGGAAAGGCCCGCATCTTCAAGGCACTGGTCAAAGGCCTCGCGAGCCAGCTCCATCGGGTCGCGCTGGCGGATGCGCAGCAGCGACCGCGACAGCCATTCCTCGCGGCCATCCTCGACCCTGAAGATCACCGCCTTGACGGCACCGGTACCGACATCGATTCCTGCGGCTGTTGTCATAGCTCCACTCCTTCCATGCGTCCTTCGGCGGCACGGCGGGCGAATTCAGCCGCGCCAAGCGAGCCCGTGTAGATCGAGTCGGGGTCGATATTGATCGTGACCTCGCCATAGTTTTCATGGACCAGCTTTTTCAGCTCGCGCACGGCGGCCTCGTTCTTGGCGACGCCGCCGGTAAAGGTGAACTCGTCCGCCACCCCGCCCGAGCGCGAGAGGATCGAGATCGCCCGCAGGATGATCGCCCGGTGAAGGCCGGCCAGGATATCCTCGCGCTTTTCCCCCAGCGCCAGACGGTCGCGCAGTTCGGCGCCGGCGAAAACCGTGCAGGTGGAATTGATGCGCGCAGGTTTTTCCGACTGCATCGCCAGCGGGCCAAGTTCATGCAGGCCCATGTTCATTTCATCGGCGATATAGCCCAGATAGCGGCCACAGCCGGCAGCACAGCGGTCGTTCATCTGGAAGTTCTCGACGATGCCGTTTTCATCGACCTGGATACCCTTGGTATCCTGTCCGCCGATATCCAGCACCGTGCGGGTCCGAGGATACATCATGTGCGCGCCCAGCCCGTGGCACAGGATTTCGGACCGGATATGTTCCTTGGAAAAGGGCAGCGTCACACGGCCATAGCCGGTGCCGACCAGGTATGTTTCTTCCAGCTCGATATCCAGCGCCTTTTCGACGGGCTGCAACATCTCGCCCGACAGGCCGATGCCCTGATCGGTCACACGTTTCAGGGCGCGTTTGAACATGTCGGAAAGCGTGCCCTTGGGGGGGCGGTTTTCGACCGCGATGATCGATTTGTCATAGACGTTCAGCAACAGGTCGTAGGGCAGGCCCGCATCGCGGGCGACCTCTTCGGCCAACGCAAGATAGCGCGAGCCCGCGATGTCGCGGAAGAAATCCGACTTGCGCCTGGCGCCCGGCGCATACATTTCGGGGGCCTCGGCCCGCAGGCGGTGAAACACCTCTTCCAGCGCCTGCCTGACGCCAGCGGCATTCATTTCGAACCGCTCGCCCTTGACCTGCGAGAGGCAGGTTTCTTCAAGGTCGTCCAGCTGTTCAAGGAACTGTTCCAGCCGGAAGGCGCGTTCCAGGCCCGAAAGAAAGGCCTCGACCTCTTCATCGGTGCCGTCGGCGGCGCCGAATTCGCGCCTGAACAGGGTAAAGCGTGCATCCACCGCGGCCTCTTGCTGGGCCACGCGGCAGGCGGTTTCGTAGTTCGAGCGCGAATTTGTGATCCCGCGCCCGAGGATCTGTTCGTTTTCGTCCAGCAGCACCGCCTTGGTGGTGGTCGAGCCGAGGTCGATGCCGACGAATGTCTTCATGCTGCTCATGCTGCCGCTCCTTTCCCGCTGCGTTTCTGTTCGACCATCTGGAAATAGCTTTCCAGCCGGTTCTTGATGTTGGCGGCCGAGAAATAACGCGGGTCCACCAGATCGCTTTCGATGAAGGCGGCCGGCTTGCCGGTGCGTTTTTCGACCTCGCGCATGATCAACAGCTGGCCGGCCGAGAAACTGTTGCACGACTTGATCGAGTTGATCAGCAGGCCGTCGGCCTCGTATTCGTTGATGTAGTTCACCAGCATGTCGATGCGCATGGGCAGGCTGCGGTTGGTGTAGACGCCCAGGCAATATTCGGCCAGCGTTTCCAGCGGCCTGTCGGGGTCATGGCGAAAGCCGAAATCATAGGTGCCGCCCACCTTGGTATAGCTGGAGGCCACAACGGTCGCACCTTCGTCGTAGAACATTTTCCAGAACTGGCGGAAATTGGTGTAGTTGGGCGGGCCTTCGACCACGAGGCGGTATTTCTCCTCTTTCATGGTGCCGTCGGGTGTGACGGGACCAAGGCCCTTTCGCATGCGTTCCTCGACTTCCTCGCGCAGGAAACGGTAATAATCGATCGCATCATCCGTGCCGCGGAAGGCGCCAAAGATCGGGCCGATGTAATAGATGCCGCCGAAATAGGCATCGATGGGGCTGGGCTTGTTCCTGGCGCTTTGCAGCACGGCAACAAGATCGTCTTCGGCCTTGGCCGATTTCTTGAGGTATTCGCGCAGACGGTCGATGTCGAACTTGACTCCGCTGACCTCTTCGAGCTTGGGAATCACGTCCTCTTTCAGCTGCTTGACCATGTACTGAATCATGTTGGGCGTGACCTTGCCATCGGCCATATAGGGCGTCTGCAAGAAGATGGTCGGGCATTTGTATTGCTCGCGCAGCAGCTCGAACCACTTCATGAAGGTAAAGCACCCGGTATAGGACAGCAGCAGCACATCAGGGTTGGGCAGTTTCTTGCCGTTGGGGCCGATATTGCCCTTGGCCATCATGCCGATGTCGGATTTGACATAGGTGCAGACATCTTCGGAATGGCCCGAACGCTCGGCCTCCATGATATAGGCGCCCGACTGGCGCCGCAGCCCCGACTGGATGGCGTTGACCTCGGGCAGGTTGTTGACCAGGTCAAAGCACATGACCAGCTCGTTCAGATTGCCGGGCACGAAGGTCGATGCCACCTTTTCGCCATTCTCATGCGCATTGGCGAGGCGGTCGTAATGACGCGCCATCATCTCTTTCTGCTTGAGCATGGAGGCGTCCTTGATAACCTCCTTGGGCGGGGTTTTCACGGCGGTCGGTCTCATGCTGCACTCCATAGCTTGATTGAATCGACGAAGGTTCCAGCCTGTTCACGGATCGGCTGCATCTGGCCCGAGTTTTCCGCGTATTTGAACGCGATGAACGGGATGCCGGCCTGTTTCAGCACGTTTTGCAGCATCGGCCGGTCAAGCAGCGCCGGATCGCAGAAGCTGGGGGCGGCAAAGATCACCCCCTCGGCCCCGGTGCGGCGCACCGAGCGCACCAGGAACTGGCCCTTTTCCTTGAGATCGGGTTCGTATTTGGCGGCGGTGCATTCCGAATGATGCAGGAAGGCCTGCGCCAGATTGTGGATCGGGTCGCCTTCCAGCGGCACATCCCCGATCAGCCAGCGGCTGACCAGCATGAAGTCGTCATCGACCACATAGCAGCCCGACAGCTCCAGCGACTTGATCAGGTTCAGCGGCGGCTGTTCGCAGAACATGCCGGTGACCACGACCTTGGCGTTGTCCTTTATGGGGCGTTTTTCGGCCTTTGCTGCGGCGATATAGTCGCGCAGCATCTGGCTGTGTTCTTCGACCGGCAGGACCAGCCCCGCACGGATGATCAGATAGGCCTCGGATGCCGGGGCCTGCCACGGAGATTCGGCCCGCAGCGCGTAAAGTTCGCGCACCAGGCGCCTGTTTTCGTTATAAATCTCGATAGAGCTGCGCAGATCGTCATCACTGATCTTGCGCCCGCCAATCTGTTCGAGGTCGTGCAGGAATTCCTTCATCTCACCTTCATAGAAGGTGCCGCCGACCTCGTCTTCATAGGTCTGGGGGACGTCGAAATACTTGGCATAGACATCCGGGAACAGCATCTTCCACATGCCCGACAGGTTGCGGATCACGTCGCAGATCGACGGGAAGATCATGCCATCGACGAAATCCAGCCGCCCGGAAATGCCCAGCTCGATGGTGGAACGCGGGATCCGGCAGATATATGACTGGTAATAGGCGTCACCGTGGATGACCTCGAGATTGTCGCCGCCCCCCATGATACCAAGGGGCAACATGCCGGCGGCGTGGATCAGTTCGCGCGGGATATAGACCGGCATGTATCCGATGACCTTGCGGCCCTCGCCGGCCTCTTTCCATTTCCGCGCGGCGGTGAAATGCAGGTCTTCATACAGATCCTGCGCACGCGCGACGATTTCCTGGGTGGTTTGATGTGTCATCGGTTCTCCCATTCGGCAGGGCGCTTGGCGATGAAGGCCTCGAGGCCCTCGACCGCGTCGCGCGTTGACATCAGCTCGTTCAGATACAGCGCCTCGACCTCGGCCAGCTTGGCAATGACGCGCGCGGCATAACCGATCCGCGCCGCCCTGACGGCCATGCGCAGGGAAGAGGCGCTCTTGGGTGCGAGATTGGCATCGAACCAGTCAATCGCGGCCTGTTCGGGGTCATCGGCCAGATGATCGACCAGGCCGATTTCCAGCGCGCGTTCACCCCTGACCGAGGCACCCGAAAACAGCAGCTCTTCGGCGCGGGGCTGACCGATACGTTCGGGCAGCAGACAGCTGGCAGCAGGCGCGAATACGCCCAGCTGCATTTCGGGCTGGCCGAGATTGGCGTCGGGCGTGGCAAACAGCATCGAGCCGGCGCAGGCAAGTTCAAGCCCGCCGCCCAGACACTGGCCGCGAATGGCCACCAGGATCGGC
>JAUZRU010000133.1 GCA_030950185.1 Paracoccaceae bacterium
ATGCGCCGTCGAGATCGTGATCCCGCGTGCCTTCTCTTCAGGCGCGCCGTCAATCTCGTCATACGCCTTGAAGTCGCCAAACTGCTTCGTGATCGCCGCCGTCAGCGTCGTCTTCCCGTGGTCAACATGGCCAATCGTGCCGATGTTTACGTGCGGTTTCGTGCGTTCAAACTTTTCCTTTGCCATTTTCCGGGCGCCTCATCCAAAGGGCCCCGAAACGGGGCCAGATTGATAACGCGCGCTGCCTAGACGGCTTGGCTGCAAAAATCAAGTGTCAGATGCAGTTTTGTCGGGATCCCGGAACAGGGATTCGTTCTCACGCATCCATTTCTCGATCTGCTTGACCGCCGACCGGGTCAAACCTGCCAGCTGTTCCTCTTTGGTCTGGGTGAGGCCAGAGCCAAACAGCGATTTTCCCGAGATCTTTTCGATGACCGTGAACTGCTTGGGTTTGTCGAAAAGCTGTTTCTGTTTCGCATCATCCCAGATGCGGACGGTAAAGATCAGCGCGGATTTGGGGGATGCAACGATGGGTATCCCCGGCAGGGCCAGAACATAGGCGTCGACAGTCACCGAAATGTGGTAAAACCGCTTGCCCTCATATCGCCCGAAGACCCGTTTCAGTTCGGTCTGAATGGCGTTTGCAAGCTCCTGCTCCGAGGCCTTGCGTGACATTGGGCCCCTCTGTGCATCCTTGGCCACGACGATGGCATAGCCCAGCCTGAAATCGCCGATCGGGTCAGGCTTGCGATCGACCTGGGGCTCGGGCTTGACGCAGGCAGCCAGAACGAGGACCAGCGCACCGGCCAGTGCCATCCTGAAATATCTTGCCAATATCGCCATTCGCTCACCCCATGTTGTGCCGCTTGCGACCAGCATTAGTGCAACAACGCCAATGCCGCAACACGCCCGGACATCATGTAAACCTGTTGTTGCGCGGAAACCCGCGCGGTGCCATGCGCCCTGCGGTGGCCCGTTTGCCCAGCCATTCGGCCAGATCGGTCTGGGTGCGGGTGCGCCCGGCCGGATCCTTCCAGCAAAGACCATCGGCCAGATCGAAGGTGGTGAAATCCGACAGGCCGCCATCCTTGTAGCGTTGCAGGCGTACCCCCTTGCCGCGCACCATCTGCGGCAGCTCGGACAGGGGAAACACCAGAACCTTGCGGTTTTCGCCGACGCACGCGACGTGGTCGCCACTGACCGGCTTGCAGGCCAGCGCCCGCACGCCAGGCTTGACGTTCAGCACCTGCTTGCCGCCGCGGGTCTGGGCGATGACGTCGTCCTCGGCCACAACAAAACCGTCGCCGGCGCTGGACGCGACCAGCAGCTTGCGCCCCGGCACATGCAGGAACAGATCCACGATCTCGGCCTCATTCGGCAGATCGACCATCAGGCGCACGGGTTCGCCCATGCCACGCCCGCCGGGCAGTGACGCCACCGAGATGGTATAGAACCGCCCGTTCGAGCCGAACAGGACCAGCTTGTCGGTGGTCTGGGCATGCAGGATGAACCGCCCCTCGTCGCCATCCTTGAACTTGAGCGCGCTGTCCAGCGCGATATGCCCCTTCATCGCACGAATCCAGCCCATGCGCGAACAGACAACCGTGACGGGCTCTTTTTCGATCATGGCCTCAAGGGGCACATCCTCGAATTCGGGGGCATCCGCCAGTTCGGTGCGGCGCGCGCCGCCGGGGCTGTCGGGGCCGAATTTCTTGCGGGTCTCGCGCAGCTGCTGGGCAATGCGTTTCCATTGCAGGCCCTCGTCGGCAAGCAGATCCTCAAGCTCGGCCCGTTCGATGAGCAGGGATTCATGCTCACGCTTGAGCTCCATTTCTTCAAGCTTGCGCAGGGATCGCAGACGCATGTTCAGGATCGCCTCGGCCTGCATGTCGGTGAGGTCGAATTCGGCGATCATCACGGGCTTGGGC
This sequence comes from Paracoccaceae bacterium, assembly GCA_030950185.1. Lineage (GTDB taxonomy): Bacteria > Pseudomonadota > Alphaproteobacteria > Rhodobacterales > Rhodobacteraceae > UBA5972. The sequence goes on from JAUZRU010000133.1 coordinate 1,929, forward strand.
TCGTCCTCGGTGCGGATGATCTCGATCACGCGGTCGAGGTTGAGGAAGGCGATGATATAGCCTTCCAGAACCTCAAGCCGATGGTCGATCTTGTCCAGCCGGTGGCGCGAGCGCCGCAACAACACCTCGCGCCGGTGAT
>JAUZRU010000134.1 GCA_030950185.1 Paracoccaceae bacterium
TTCTTGGGTTGTTCGGTCATCGCTTGCTCTCGGGCCCCATGGGCCGCTCCCCTGTGAATCGCCCCTCCCGAACGGGGGAGAGGCGCAATCTTGAAACCTTACTTGCCAATCGCCTCAAGCACCGCCTGCCCCAGCCCGGCCGGGCTGTCGGCAACCACGATACCGGCGCTGCGCATGGCCTCGATCTTGTCCTCGGCGCCGCCCTTGCCGCCCGAGACGATGGCCCCGGCATGGCCCATGCGCCGGCCCGGAGGCGCGGTGCGCCCGGCGATGAAGCCGGCCACGGGCTTGCTGCGCCCGCGCTTTGCCTCGTCCTTGAGGAACTGCGCGGCCTCTTCCTCGGCGCTGCCGCCGATCTCGCCGATCATGATGATCGATTCGGTTTCATCATCGGCCAGGAACATTTCCAGAATGTCGATATGTTCGCAGCCCTTGATCGGGTCGCCCCCGATGCCGATGGCCGAGGATTGCCCCAGCCCCACATCGGTGGTCTGCTTGACGGCCTCGTAGGTCAGCGTGCCGGAACGCGACACCACCCCGCAGGAGCCACGCTGAAAGATATTGCCGGGCATGATGCCGATCTTGCATTCGCCGGGCGTCAGAACGCCGGGGCAGTTGGGGCCGATAAGGGTGGATTTCGACCCTTCCAGCGCGCGCTTGACCTTCATCATGTCAAGCACGGGAATGCCCTCGGTGATGCAGACGATCAGCTCCATCTCGGCATCGATGGCCTCGAGGATCGCGTCGGCGGCAAAGGGCGGAGGCACATAGATCGCGGTGGCGTTGGCCTCGGTCGCGGCGCGGGCCTCGGCCACGGTGTTGAAGATCGGCAGCCCGATATGGGTCTGCCCACCCTTGCCCGGGGTCACGCCACCGACCATCTGCGTGCCATAGGCAACCGCCTGCTCGGTGTGAAAGGTGCCCTGGCTGCCGGTCAGGCCCTGGCAGATGACGCGGGTGTTCTTGTCGACAAGTATGGCCATTTTCTTTCCTTGGATGACATCTGTTTATGGGTGGGTTTTGGTGGCGTTCATTCGCGATACGGGATACGATGCAACCTTGCCCGGCGGGTCAGGAACTTGACCCATGTCGAGGCAGGTAACGCCAATTCATAAAGACCGCGCCGGATTTCCCGCTTGAGCTTGGCAAGGCCGCCGATTCCTTCGGGAAGCTGCATGTAGGCAACGGTATCTTGTGGTTCATTCCCCTGCCGAACAAGGGCGGGGACGATCTGATAGATGTTGAGGGCACGCGCCGCACGGCTCGCGTTCATGTTGAACAGGATATGGTCGATCACCATGTCGAACGGCCGGGAGTCCAGCAGCGCCTGCGCAGCCCGACGATTGAGCATATAACCCGCAGCCCCCATGTGGCGCGTCAGCATCTTCCTGACCTCGCGCCCCATATGGGAAACCCCGCCATTCTCAAGCAGAACACGCACCCGCTCGTCGTTCCAGCGTTCAAGCTTGACCATATCGGCGTCGGTTGGCCACCAGGACAGGTCGCGCAGCCATTCGCCTGTCTCGGGGGCGATGTGGATATCGTCCTCCATGATCAGGGCAATATCGGCATCAGACTCGAGAAACCGTTCCCAGGCAAGCGAGTGGCTTATGGTACAGGCCTGATGGGAACGCGCAAACGCGCCCCAGGGGCCTTCGTCGCGGCAATACCGGGCAACCTCGTCGGCGCTGTGTTCCTTGAAATCGAAGGCAGGGAAAAATTCGGCCGAGATTCCCGCCCGTGCAAGCTCGGCGCGCATGAGTTCGCGCCGGTCTCTGGCCCGGTCAAGATTGATCATCTCGGCGTAAAGTTTCATCGCGCTCGCGCCCCCCCTGCCAAGCCCGAGCGGCAGACGCCCTTGCCACGCGCCTGCGAAAAGAAACGACACGCCGCGTCATAGAGCTGCTCCGCAGTCGCACGTATGCCCAGTGGCGGGATCGTCAGTTCCTGTGCGGGAGCGCGCAGGCGCGCCAAGTCAAGATCCCCCACCGTCAATCGGCGCACCGGCCGGACGCCTTCCGCAAGGTGTATATGCAGGCGCCACACGCGCTTGGTCTTTTTCAGCTCTACTGAACGCACATTTCGCCAGCTTACCGGCTCGCGCATGTATCTGTGGTCAATGAACCCCTCGGGCGAGAACCGGATAATCCAGCGCGGAAGCGTGAAAAGATCCCTGATGGCAAGCGGCAGAATCGCACCGAAATAGAGCAGCCCAAACCACCCATACACGACTATGCGGCCGTTAGGGTTGTTCCTGCTGTCCAGCTGGCCGTTTACCATCAACCATCCAAGCACACACATTGACGCCACCAGAAGAACCATACCAAGAAGGGCCGGGTTCGATTTCGCGAACCTGACCTCTTCCTGGGAAATGTCCTTGCCCTGGCTCACGGATCTAGCCCTTTACCGCCTTGACGATCTTCTGTGCCGCGTCGTCCAGATCGTCGGCCGCGATCACGTCCAGGCCCGAATTGTTGATGATCTCCTTGCCCTTTTCGACATTGGTGCCTTCCAAGCGCACGACCAGGGGCACCTTGAGGCCGACCTCTTTCACCGCGGCGACCACGCCCTCGGCGATCACGTCGCAGCGCATGATGCCGCCAAAGATGTTGACCAGGATCCCCTTGACGTTGGAATCCGAGGTGATGATCTTGAATGCCTCGGTGACCTTTTCCTTGGTGGCGCCACCGCCCACGTCAAGGAAGTTTGCTGGTTCGGCGCCATACAGCTTGATGATGTCCATGGTCGCCATGGCCAGGCCGGCGCCGTTGACCATGCAGCCGATTTCCCCCTCCAGCGCGATATAGTTGAGGTCGTATTTGCTGGCCTCCAGCTCTTTCGGGTCTTCTTCGGTCTCGTCGCGCATTTCCGCGATGTCGGGGTGGCGATACAGCGCGTTGTCATCAAAGCCGATCTTGGCGTCCAGGCATTTCAGGTCGCCCGTGTCGGTCACGATCAGCGGGTTGATTTCCAGCATCGACATGTCGCTTTCAAGGAACATGCGATACAGGGTTTCGACCAGCTTGACGCATTGCTTGACCTGTGCACCCTCAAGCCCCAGTGCAAAGGCCACGCGGCGGCCGTGGAAGGGCGAATAGCCCGATGCCGGGTCGATCGAGAAGGTCAGGATCTTTTCGGGGGTTTTTGCGGCTACATCCTCGATATCCATGCCGCCCTCGGTCGAGCAGACAAAGGCCACGCGCGAGGTCTGGCGATCGACCAGCGCAGCCAGATACAGCTCGCGTTCAATGCCGGAACCATCCTCGATATAGACGCGGTTGACCACCTTGCCGGCCGGGCCGGTCTGCTTGGTCACCAAGGTGTGGCCCAGCATGCGGCGCGCCTCTGCGGCGGCCTCGTCAACCGATTTCGCCAGACGGACACCACCCTTTTCACCTGCCTCGGGTTCCTTGAAATGGCCCTTGCCGCGGCCGCCGGCATGGATCTGCGCCTTGACGACCCACAGCGGCCCGCCCAGTTCCGCCGCCTTTTCCGCTGCCTCGTCGGCGTTGAGGACAACACGGCCGTCCGATACCGGGGCACCAAACTTCTTGAGCAGGCTCTTGGCCTGGTATTCATGGATATTCATGGATGTTTCCCGTTCTGCCAGTTTTGCGGCAAGCTGTCACAGGGGGCGCGGGATGGAAAGTGAAAGGCGCGTGATCGCAACAATTGCCGGCATTTTCCCGCAGTTTGTGATCACACTATCAATTACTGTGATCACAAACACCGTCACAGCAATGTAACAATAGCCCGAAAACCCGGCGACTCTGCCATCACCCCCGCCAGCCAATGCAAAACGCCGCGCAGGGTTTGCGCGGCGTCAGGACCGCCCCCTTCAAGATAACAGGGGCCGGCGCTTGGCGTATCGACAGATCAGGCGAGCGAGGAATCGATGGCCCGACATGCGGCAACAAGACCGTTCACGGCCTCGACCGACTTGTCGAACATCGCCTGCTCGTCCTTGTTCATCTTGATCTCGATGACCTTTTCAACACCACCGGCACCAATCACGGTGGGCACGCCGACATAGGTATCCTTCAGGCCATAGGCCCCGTCGACATGCGCGGCACAGGGCAGCACGCGTTTCTGATCTTTCAGATAGGCCTCGGCCATCTCGATCGCGCTGGCGGCGGGCGCATAAAAGGCCGAGCCGGTTTTCAGCAGGCCGACGATCTCGGCGCCGCCGTCGCGGGTGCGCTGAACGATAGCGTCCAGCTTGTCCTGTGTGGTCCAGCCCATTTCCACCAGGTCGGGCAGCGGGATGCCGGCAACGGTCGAATAGCGGGTCATCGGCACCATCGTGTCGCCATGCCCGCCCAGAACAAAGGCGGTCACATCACGATGCGAGACACCGAATTCCTCGGCCAGGAAATGGCGGAAACGCGCGCTGTCAAGCACACCGGCCATGCCGCAAACCTTTTCGGCCGGCAGGCCCGAAAACTTTTGCAGCGCCCAGACCATCGCGTCCAGCGGGTTGGTGATGCAGATGACAAAAGCGTTTGGCGCATGCTGGCCGATGCCCTCGCCCACGGCCTTCATGACCTTGAGGTTGATGCCCAGCAGGTCGTCGCGGCTCATCCCCGGTTTGCGCGGGACGCCAGCGGTGACGATGCAGACATCCGCGCCCTCGATATCGGCGTAATCGGTGGTGCCCTTCAGGGCGACATCGACCTTGGACACCGGGCCGCTTTCGGCGATGTCCAGCGCCTTGCCCTGGGGCACGCCGTCCATGATGTCGAAAATCACCACATCGCCCAGTTCCTTGAGCGAGGCCAGATGCGCCAGCGTGCCGCCGATCTGACCGGCGCCGATCAATGCGATCTTTGCTCTTGCCATTGTCTTTACTCCGATGGGTTAGAAAATCTGGCGCTTGGGTAGACCTTTGGCCCCGTTTCCGCAAGGGGCTTGACGCATGTCGCAGCACCTGTTGTCTACGACTGTATACCGAAACACATCAACGGAACGTTGATTTTTCGCCGTGCAAGGGCCACGCAAACAGGTGGCCAGCCTGACGAAACGGAATCGGCCGGTGCGGCGCAATTGTTCTTGAACGCACCCGCAAAGGATGCTTGATCCTTGGCCCAGACATCGGCCACATGCGCAAGAGGATCGACATGGACCAGTTGAACAAGCCCTTCCGTTCGCTTCTTTACATCCCCGGATCAAAGGAACGCGCGCTGGAAAAGGCGACCGGCCTGGCTGCCGATGGAATCATCTTCGACCTTGAAGACGCGGTGGCGGTAGATGAAAAGGCAAGCGCGCGGGAACTGGTCGCGCAAACACTGACCACGCGTGACTATGGGCTACGCGGGCTGATGGTGCGCATCAACGGGTTCGATACCGAATGGGCGCTCGATGACCTGCAGGTGATCTGCGACACCGCACCAGAGGCGATCCTTCTGCCAAAGGTCGGAGGCGCGGCCGACATCCAGCGGCTTGCCAGGTATCTGGACAACCACCCGAAATGTACGCGCACTCGTATCTGGGCGATGATGGAAAGCCCGGCAGGGGTGCTGAATGCGGCCGAAATCGCCGCTGCCTCGCCCCGCATGGCGGGCATGGTGATGGGCACGAATGACCTGGCCAAGGATCTTGGCGCGCGCGACACCCTTGACCGCGCCCCGATGATGACCAGCCTCGGGTTGTGCCTGCTGGCGGCGCGGGCGCATGGGCTGATCTGTGTCGATGGCGTCTATAACAAGTTCCGCGACACCGACACGCTGCGCCGGCATTGCGAACAGGGCCGCGACATGGGGTTTGACGGCAAGACCCTGATCCACCCGGCCCAGATCGAGGTTGCCAACGAGATCTTTGCCCCATCCGAGGATGATCTCGACCTTGCCCGCCGCCAGATCAAAGCCTTTGACGAGGCCCAGGCCAAGGGGCTTGGCATCGCGGTTCTTGACGGCAATATCGTCGAAAACCTGCATATCGCCGCCGCCCGCCGCCTTCTGGCCCGCGCCGAGGCCATCGCGAAACTTCAGGACGGCTGATCAACGTCGGCAAGGCGGTCAATCGCCTCGGCGCAAGAGCCAAACCACCCGCTCAGCGGGCGCGTCAGATCGTGATGCGCGGCCCATCCCGCACCATGCAGACAAAGGCGCTGCGCCAGCTGCGGGTCGGCGCCAATCTTGTCATAGCGCATCGCCTGGGCCGCATCGACCCAGCCGGTTGATCTGTAACGTCGGTAGATGACGCTCAGACGCTGAACGAAATGAAAACTGATGAACAGGAACAGATAGGCCAGATCGTCGCCGCTGTCCGGGGAAAGGATGCCCTCTAGCGCGGGCAGAACCGTTTCCGGCGGGTAAGGCCAGAATTCGTCGCCGGCCAGCCAGGCGAAATCTTCCATCCCCTGACGCCGGCCACAATGTTCCCAGTCGAACCAGAACACGCGCTCACCGACTCCGACAACCGCATTGCCGGGCCGCGCGTCCCATTTGACAAATGTATCGGCCGGCACCAGCAGGGCATCTTCAAGAGCGTCGAAATCCAGCTCGGGCGGGGTGATCCCGTACATTTCCGACGCACCCACCACGCTGTGCGCAAGCCCCGAAACCCATTTCTTCTGATCCCCCAGCGGGGGCACGATCCGGGCCAGATCTGCGCGCCGGCCCGCCTCGTGGATTTCGACAAGGCTTTGCAGAGCACTTTCCATCACGTCGGTCTTGCCCGCGCGCGCCTGTATCAGCAATTCACCCGACAGGCGACGTGACCCGATATCGGCCTGAAAGAAAAGCTGCTCGTTACCGCCAAGGAAGGCCGGAACCGGCGCCCCCTGTTCGGACAGCCGCTTGAGAACCTCGATTTCCAGACGCATCCGTCCCGGCCATTTTCGCTGGGTCGCGATGATGCTGCGGGCCGGAAAATGAACGCGCAGGCTTTCACGCGACCTGCCGCCGGGCGCAGTCACGCGCTCGACGGGCAGGCCGAAGACCCGTTCGGATATACGGGC
>JAUZRU010000135.1 GCA_030950185.1 Paracoccaceae bacterium
GCCCAAATACTCCGGCGCAACCTTTCCATCCGCACCACATTTCGTCGGCGCGCGCCCTTTCCCGCCTTTCCAAGTCAACAAACTTTCCTATGATGCACCCAAGCAGTAACCTGGAGGCATCCATGACCATTCATATCGGGGCAAAACCCCGAGACATCGCCGAAACCGTTCTCATGCCGGGCGACCCCTATCGCGCACGCTGGGCGGCCGAGACATTTCTTGAAAACCCCGTCTGCATCAACGAAGTGCGCGGCATGCTGGGTTTCACCGGCATGTGGAAGGGCAACCGGGTCACGATTCACGGCAGCGGCATGGGCATGCCCAGCCTTTCGATCTATGCCAACGAGCTGATCCGCGATTACGGCGCGCAAACGCTCATCCGCATTGGCTCGGCCGGTGGAATGGCCGACCATGTGGGCATTCGTGACGTGGTGATTGCCATGACCGCATCGACCCTGGGCAGCCCGTCGCGTTCCATCCTGCGCGAGCTGAACTATGCCCCCTGCGCCGACTGGTCACTGCTGCGCGCCGCGGTGATCGCTGCCGAGGGGCGCGGGGTCACAACCCATGTGGGCGGGATCTATTCGTCGGATACCTTTTACGACGAACGCGCGGACCTGAGCGAACAGCTGGTGCGCCACGGGGTTCTGGCCGTCGAAATGGAGGCGGCCGAGCTATACACCGTTGCCGCCCGCCACGGCCGGCGCGCACTGGCCATCCTGACGATCAGCGACCACCTTGGCACCGGGCAGGCGCTGCCGCCCGAGGATCGCGAACGCAGCTTTGGCGACATGGTCGAAATCGCGCTGGAGGCCGCGTTTACATGAAATACATGCGTCTTGGCCAGAACGGCCCCGAGGTTTCACGCATCGCCCTGGGCTGCATGAGTTTTGGCGGCTTTTATGGCCCCACCGACCGCGAAGAAAGCTTTGCCTGCCTGACGGCCGCGGCCGAGGCGGGGATCAACTTCCTCGATACCGCCGAACTCTATGGGCAGGGCCTTTCCGAAACCATCATCGGCGACTATATGCGCGAGACCGGCCACAGCTTTCACATCGCCACCAAGGGGGGCATCGTGATCGGCGGCAAAAGGGGCGAGGCCAACAATTCCGAACCGCATCTGCGCCGCGCGCTGGAAGGCTCGCTCAAGCGCCTGGGCGTGGATCATGTGGCGCTCTACTACGTCCACCGGCGCGACTTTGGCACGCCCATCGAAAAAGTCACCGAAACGCTGGAGAAATTCCGGCAGGAAGGCCTGATCGGGGGGTTCGGCTATTCCGAGATCGCGCCATCCTCGCTGCGCCGGGCCGCAAGCGTTGCCCCGGTGGCCGCGGTCCAGAACGAATATTCGCTGTGGACGCGCTATCCCGAACTCGGCCTGACCCGGGCCTGTGCGGAGCTGGGCACGACATTCGTGCCGTTTTCGCCGCTTGCGCGCGGGATGCTGACCGACCATGCGCCCAGACCCGCCGATTTCGGGGAAAACGATTTCCGCCGCAACCAGCCCCGCTTTACCGAGCCCAATTTTTCGGCCAACGAGGCCCAGATCGCCCGTTTTCGCGAATACGCCCATGCGCGGGGCACAACCACATCTGCGTTGGCGCTGGCATGGCTGCTGGACCGGGGCGAACACATGCTGCCGATCCCCGGCACCCGGACGGCCGCGCATCTGGCCGAATGGGCGGGGGCCTGCGAAATCACGTTGACCGACGCGGATCGCGCCGAAATCGACCGCCTGCTGCCCCCCGGCTTTGCCCATGGCGACCGCTATTCGGACGAGCAGATCAAGGGGATCGAGAGATATTGCTAGCTTTCGTTTTAATCGGGCGTCAAGATGTGCTTGAATCGCCTGCATACAACCAGATCATTTCGGAAAAATCATGCGTTCCATCATCATTGCCACCCTGCTGATCCTGTTTTCGCCCAGCACACCCGTTGCGGCCTATACAACCTCTGCCGCCTCGTTCGAGGTATGGGCGGACGGCTTTCACATCGGCCAGCTTTCGGCACGATACAGATCCTCGGCCAACCGTTACACGATTACCGTCAGGGGCAAGGCGGCCGGTATTCTGGGGTTTCTGTTGCGGGCAAGCTATGACGGCATTTCGAAGGGTAGATTCGTCGCAAACGGGCATATGCAACCCGGTGTCTTCTATGCCCGCACCAGCCGCATATTCAAGAAACGCGTGCAACGGGTCGATTACCGCAATGGCCTGCCAACAAAGGTTGCCATCGCACCGAAACGGGATCTGACCGAGATGTCCGACCCCTCGCTGGTCACATCGGCAAGGCTTGACCCGCTGTCGTTTTTCGCACTCTTCATGCAGGATCGCAAGAATGGTTGTCCCGCATCTGCCGATCTGTATGACGGGCGCCGGCTGACGCATGTAACCCTGGCACCCACCCCCCCTGCCGCCGCCAAGGATGCGGAAAACCGCCTTCGCTGCGAGGGTAGCTATCAGATAACACGGGGGCCAGATCATTCGATCCTGCCGGGCATCCGCTCTTTTCCGGTGCGTTTCGACTATACGCGGGCCAAGGGGCAGAGGTTGTTTCACCTTGATCGGATCGAGGTCACATCGGGCAGCAATCATGTGGTGCTTACGCGAAACGCGATCGCAACTGCCGCCGCAAACTGACTGCCTTGGGCGCCTGCCGGCACGAACCGGTTGACAAGTGTTTCGGCCACCCCGGCCCCGATGTGCGCCTGCCTGACCACATCGGCCCCTTCTTGGGCAGGCAGGGGCATTGATTATCCGGCGCGCCTGCACCAAATGTAGGCGACTGGACGTCAACGCCATGACAACTTAATAATGCCACGCTCGGCCAGCACGCGGCCAGGAAGGACAATTGAACCGACATGAGCGATTACACCAAACTACCGGCACCGTCACCCGAACAGGGCCTCAACCGTTACATGCAGGAAATCCGCAAGTTTCCGATGCTGCAACCGGAAGAGGAATACATGCTGGCCAAGCGCTGGGTCGATCATCAGGATACCGAGGCCGCACACAAGCTGGTCACCAGCCATCTGCGCCTTGCCGCCAAGATCGCCATGGGCTATCGCGGCTATGGCCTGCCCACGGCCGAGGTCATCTCGGAAGCCAATGTCGGCCTGATGCAGGCGGTCAAGCGGTTCGACCCCGACAAGGGGTTCCGTCTGGCGACCTATGCGATGTGGTGGATCCGCGCCAGCATCCAGGAATACATCCTGCGCAGCTGGTCGCTGGTCAAGATGGGCACCACAAGCGCCCAGAAAAAGCTGTTCTTCAACCTGCGCAAGGCCAAGAACCGGATCGGCGCGCTGGAAACGGGCGACCTGCGCCCGGAAAACGTCAAGCAGATCGCCCATGACCTGAACGTGACCGAGGAAGAGGTCATCTCGATGAACCGGCGCATGTCCGGGGGCGACGCCTCGCTGAACGCGCAGATCGCAAGCGACAGCGACGGCGCCACCGAATGGCAGGACTGGCTTGAAGATGAAAACGCCGACCAGGCCGAGGAATATGCCGAGCGCCAGGAACTTGAAACCCGCCGCACCCTGTTGATGAAGGCGATGGAGGATCTGAACGAGCGCGAGCGCGATATCCTGATGAAACGCAAGCTGCAAGATGATCCCGTCACGCTTGAGGAGCTTTCGGGACAATACGGCGTGTCACGCGAACGCATCCGCCAGATCGAGGTGAGGGCGTTCGAAAAGCTGCAAAAAAGGATGCGCGAACTGGCCGCTGAAAAAGGGATGCTGCCGGCAGCCTGACGGTATTTCTTCGGCTCCGGGGCAGGCTTGCATCAGAACCGCCACGGCACCATACTGCCCCATAGCAATCTGAGGCAGAGCATATGGTCGATCCGCTGACACGGCTTGCCGTCATCCACGGCACCGACAAATTTGGCTATCACGACTACACACCGAATTATCACACCCTGTTTTCCCATCTGCGTGAGAGCCCCGTCAAATTGATGGAAATCGGGGTCGGCGGCTATCAGGATGCCGACCGCGGCGGCGAATCCCTTGAAATGTGGCGCGACTATTTCGAGGCAGGCCAGATCACCGGCATCGACATCCAGAAAAAGGAAATGGATCTTGGCGATCGGGTGGCCATCTTGCAGGGCAGCCAGATCGACGCCGCCTTTCTGGCCCAGCTGGTAAAAGAGCGCGGGCCTTTTGACATCATCATCGACGACGGCAGCCATCGGAACGAGCATGTGGTCATGTCGTTCCAGCTGCTGTTTCCGACACTTGCCGCCGGGGGAATTTATGTCGCCGAAGATGTGCAGACGGCCTTTTTCCCCCGCTTCGGGGGCTCGCTTGAGCTGAGCCCGCCCAATTCGGTGGGCTTCTTTCAGGCAATGCTTTGGCAGATGCCCGACGACGTGGTGCGTATCAGCCGCTTTCACAACATGATCGCCCTGCAAAAGGCCGGCGCAACACCCCCGCCAGGGCTGGGAAAGACCACCCGTTCGATCAACGCCAGCGATCTGACCGACGACCCCGAGGGTCAGCTGGTGGCACAGATGCAGGCGCTGCCCGATGGCGCCCTGCTGGAAATCACGTTTTCCGATCCCCAGCCTGGCGAACTGAGCGGCCTGTTCGCACGCCTGTTTGTCGAGATCGACCACCGCGAAATTGCCATCAATTTTCCAGATGCAGCAACCGGCGCGCTGGCCCGGCTGACCTGCGGGATGCATGTCGAGCGCGGCTGCGCCGTGCTGGTCAAAGGGCAGAACGACTATCCCTCGAATTTTGCCTTTGATTTCGACCACCCCCACGCCAAGGCCAATTTTTCCGCCATGGAAAAACTGTTGCTGCGCGAGGGGCGCGAGCGCGGTCTGCTGCTGCTGGCCGACATTCTGACGCGTGCAGGTGATGATGAACGTGTTGACCGGCTGCTGGCCCGCGCCGAAGAGATCGGCGCATCATCGCGCAGCTTTTTCAACGCTTTGGTGCGGCGGCGCAAGATCACACAGGATTGGGCTGGCGCAGGCCAACTGCTGGATCGGGCGGTTGTGCTGTATCCGGACGACTATCGCATCCGCAGCCAGCTTGGCGCGATCTTCATGAAGGACAAGGATCCGCAGGCCGCGGTCGAGCAATTCCAGAGGGCGGTCGAGCAGGCCCCCCGCGATGTTCTGGTGCGCATCCAGCTGGCAACCGCGCTGGCCCGGATCGACCGTCTGGACGAGGCCATCGAACACGCAAGGAAAGGCGTGGAAATGGCGCCCTCGCACGCTGGCCACAAGGTGCAGCTGGGCCGGCTGCTGATTGCCGCCGGAAATCTGGACGAGGCGATCGAGATCCTGAAGGCCGCGCTCGAACTTGACCCGAAAAACGCCAACGCCCTGCGCCAGCTGAGCCGCGCCCATGACGCGCGCGGTGACAGGACGGCCGCGCTGGCTGCCATAAAGCGCGCGCTGGAACTGCGGCCTGACAGCCACGAATACCTTCGCTGGCAGGAACGACTGGAACGCAGCTGAGGGGAAAGGGGGCGCTGCCCCCGTCGCGCAGGCGCGACTCCCCCGGCGTATTTGTGCAAAGAAGAAGGGCCGGGATCAGCCCTCCATCGACTCGAGCTCGTCAATCATGCCGGCGATCATCGACAGGCCCTTGTCCCAGAAGGCGGGGTCGGAGGCGTCAAGGCCGAAGGGGGCCAGCAGCTCCTTGTGGTGCTTGGAGCCGCCCGCGCGCAGCATGTCGAAATATTTTTCCTGGAAATCAGGGTCGCCCTCTTCGTAAACCGCGTAAAGCGCGTTCACCAGCCCGTCGCCAAAGGCATAGGCATAGACATAAAACGGCGAGTGGATGAAATGCGGGATATAGGCCCAGAAGGTCTCATAGCCGTCCATATAGTCGAATACGGGCCCCAGGCTTTCGGCCTGCACGCTCATCCACAGGGCGTTGATGTCGTCCGGCGTCAGCTCGCCCTTGGCGCGGGCCGCGTGCAGCTTGCATTCGAAATCATAGAACGCGATCTGGCGCACGACGGTGTTGATCATGTCCTCGACCTTGCCGGCCAGCAACGTCTTGCGCGCGGCCTGATCGGGGGCTTGCGCCAGCAGCTTGCGGAAGGTCAGCATCTCGCCGAACACCGAGGCGGTTTCGGCCAGCGTCAGCGGCGTTGACGACAGCAATTCCCCCTGCCCCGCGGCCAGAACCTGGTGCACGCCATGGCCCAGCTCGTGGGCCAGCGTCATCACGTCGCGCGGCTTGCCCAGATAGTTGAGCATCACATAGGGGTGCACGTCGGTGACGGTGGGATGCGCAAACGCCCCCGGTGCCTTGCCCGGCTTGGTGGCGGCGTCGATCCAGCCACGGTCGAAAAAGGGTTCGGCAATCTCGGCCATGCGCGGATCGAAATCGCCATAGGCCTCAAGCACGGTATGACGCGCCTTGTCCCAACCGATGGTTTCGGGGGTTTCCTGGGGCAAGGGCGCGTTGCGATCCCAGATTTCCAGCCTTTCCAGCCCCAGCCAGCGGGCCTTGAGCGCATAATAGCGGTGACTGAGGCGGGGATAGGCGTTCACCACCGCATCGCGCAGCGCCTGCACGACCTCGGGTTCCACGTCATTGGCAAGGTGGCGCGCCATCTGCGGGGTGGGCAGCTTGCGCCAGCGATCCTCGATCTCTTTTTCCTTGGCCAGCGTGTTGGTGATGCGCGCATAAAGCGGCAGTTCCCTCGAGAACACGGCGGCCAGCGCGCGCGCACCGGATTCGCGCCGCGCGCGATCATGGTCGGTCAGCAGGTTGAGGGTGGATTCGAGGTTCAGCGTCTCGCCCCCCACCTCGAATGTCAGCCCGGCGGTATGTTCGTCAAACAGGCGATTCCAGGCGGTCGCCCCGACAACCGACTGATCGTGCAGGAATTTCTCCAGCTCGTCCGACAGCTGATAAGGCTTCATCGCGCGCATCCGCCGCAGCACCGGCCAGAAACGTGCGAGGCCGGCATTTTCCTTGATCATCGCGTCAAGGCGGGCGTCCTTGATGCGGTTGACCTCGAGCGAAAAGAACACCAGCGCCGCCGACATGTCGGTGATCCGGCCCTGCATGTCGGACAAAAACTTGGCGCGCTCGGCATCGGTCGTGTTCTGGTAATAGCGCAGGCCCGCAAACGACATGATCCGGCCCGAGATGTTCTGGATCTTTTCATAGCGCCGGATGGCCTGCAGCAGGGTGTCGGCATCGGCATCCGCCAGCCTGCCCTCGTAATCGGCGGCAAAGGCGGCGCATTCCTGGCCCAGCCATTCCAGATCGCGCGCGAGTTCCGGCGCGTCAGTGCTGGCATATAGGTCGGCAAGGTTCCATTCCGGCAGATCGCCCAGCGCGGCACCATCGCGGGCCTCGCCCGAATCGCGGAAAATCTCGGGGGCGAATGCGGGATATGTGAACATGTGGATGCCTGCCTGTTGTGAGGGTTCTGTTGGCCCTCACATAAGCGCAGGCATGGGGGGGATTCAAGGCGCGGTCGGAATATCAAGATCGACGCTGACCGGGAAGTGATCGGATGCCGTCAACAGGGCCTCGCGCAGTTCGCCGTCGGCAAAACATTTCGGGTCATCGAACGGGTGCCAGATCTGCCAGCTGCGCGCGCATTTGCGCAGATCCGGCGAGACCATGACATAATCGAGCAGCGCATTCAGATAGGTGCCGTGTTCGGGAATGAAGAAGCGCGCGGTGGCAGGGCGTCCGCTGCTGCGTGGCGACATCGCGCGCCGGGCGTTGGGATCAAACAGCATCATGGCCTCGTCGCCATCGCAACCCATGACGATTTCCACCCCGGAATGGCCGAACAGACGTTCATATTCGTCCAGACCGGGGCCGTCATTGAAATCGCCCAGCACGATCAGGCTGTCGCCGCGTTTCAGATGATATTCGACGCGCGCGCGAATCCAGATGCACTGGGCCAGCTGCTTGCGCCGGTTGTCGATCGATATGCGGATCTGCTCGGCCAGGGTTTTCGCCCCATGCGGCGCCTTGGATTTTGCATGCACCCCGATCAGGCGGATCGGCGGGCCGCCAAGGGGGTGGAAATCGACCTCGAGCGGGGGCTTGGAAAAGCGGATCACCTCGTTCAGGCGGTCAACATCCAGATCGATGTGAAAGCTGCCATCGAAACGCGGCGCCTCTTCGCCCAGGGCGGCCGCACCCGGCTTGCCGATGGGGTCGTGCCGGCCGGTGCAGACCCGGGGATCATACATCAGGGTGATTTCCTGCCGCGTTTCGGTGGGAAAACCGCCCAGCGCGCGGCTGATACGCAACCCGAAACTTGCGGCAAAGTTTTCCAGCGCACTGACCGATGACTGGCTGCTGCCCGTATTGGGCGCCTCGATCACCATCAGCGCGTCCGCATCTAGCGCAACCATCACCTTGGCAATGGCTTCGACCTGCTGGGCGCGGGTGATGTTCTGGCGCCCGGACCACTGGTCATCGACAAGCAACCTGTCATCATGGTCGAACAGGCTGGAAAACCACTCGACATTCCAGGTTGCGATTCGCATCAGCCCGGCTCGGCGGGCTGGCGTTGTTCATGGCGCGCGCTGATGTCCTCCCATGCGCGGTTGAACGCGACCAGCCGTGCGGTGGCCAGCTTGATCGCCTCTTCGGGCACGCCGCGCGCCAGCATCCGGTCGGGATGGGTTTCGCGCACCTTTTCGCGCCAGATGCGGCGGATCTCGTCGATGGGGGTGTCTGGATCAACCCCAAGAACCGCATAGGCATCCTGTGGGGCGCCCGGCGCATAGCGCGTTTGCAACGAACGAAAGCAGCGCTCGCCAACGCCGAATATATCGGCAACCTTTTTAAGGAACGCGGCCTCCTTGGGGTGGAATTCGCCGTCTGCCGTGGCGATGAAGAACAGCCCTTCCAGCAGATCCTCCAGCACGGCCGGATTGTCGCGAAACATCCGCGCGATCGAGCGCGCATAGGCGTCATAGCCCGTCACGTCCTGGCGCGCGAGGTTGAACACCCGCGCGGCCTGCGATTCGGCCTCTTTCGGGATGACGAAAACCTGACGAAAGGCGGTGACCTCGTCCCTTGTCACCTGCCCGTCGGCCTTGGCCATCTTGGCGCCCAGTGCGATCACGGCAATGGTAAAGGCAACGCTGCGCTCGGGCGGGGTGCGCAAGCGTTCAAACACATGGGAAAGGCTTTCGCCCTTGGCAAGTGCCGAGATCGCCTCGGCAATTCTTGACCAGATCGACATTCTGCCCGCGCCTCCTGATTTCGGGTCGTTTCGAAGACGATTACAGCATTTTCCGCGTCAGGACGAGATCATACCGGCAGTTGAGTGTGAATCCGGTTTGGCGCAGGCCATCCCGGGGTCAGAAACCACGACCGGCTCGGGTAATCCGTCGGCCCTTGCTGCAACCCGGCCGGGGGCCTGAACACTCAGTAACCCGCCGTACCCGATGCCATTGTCAGCCTGTGCGCCATATAGGCAAACAGCAGCAGCAGGATAAATACATTGATCAATGCGCCGGTGAACCAGGCCAGCCGTTTGCGCGCGCGTATCTGGGCGCGATCGATCTTTTCCAAATGGCGAACGCATTGTTTCCGCGCTTCCAGCACCTTTTTTGCGTCGTACTGGTGAGCGCGCTTGGGGTTGCGCCAACGCGATTCCGCCTCGGCCAGATAGGCCGCATGTTCGCGTATGCGCCGTGGAAGCTGTCGCCTGACGCTGCGGATTTTTTCGTTCAGATTCCGCCCCTTGGCCGAAAATTTCTCGACCAGAAGATCCTCGATCTCCCTGGTGACTGAACCAAGCGACGTCTTGTACATGCGACTCTCCCCTAGGAGGGGGAGTATAGGGTTGAAAAAACGGCCGATCAAGGAACTTGACCGGCCGTCAACACCCGCCAAACGGGTGAAAAATCACAGATTTTTCGCCAGTGTCACGACAGCGAGTCAGCCGCCGCGCGGATCTTGCCGGCAGCTTCGCCGCCCACGCGTTTCAGGGTTTCGTTCTGCCCCAGATCGCCAAAGCCCATCATCTGTGCCGGGTCGATGAATTTCACCTCGCATTCGCCATCCTTCACCTGCTCGACCACCACGTTGCAGGGCAGCAGAAGGCCGATGTCGGGGCGGGCTTCAAGGGCCTGGTGGGCAAGCTTGGGATTGCATGCACCCAGAATCACATAGGGGCGGAAATCGACGTCGATCTTGGTTTTCAGGGTCTTGTCCACGTCAATGCGGGTCAGGATGCCAAAGCCCTGTTCCTTGAGGGCCGCAGTGACCTTTTCGATGACTTCATCCATTCCGCCCGCAAGGGTGACGTTGATGCTCAGTTCCATGTTCCTGGCTCCTTTATCAGAAATATCTAATATGCCTATCTGTAGGCAGCGCCCCGTGATTGCAATGGGCTTGCAGCAAATTCACGAGATCGTCAGTATCAGGCCCGGTGAAACACCATTTCTCGACAAGGATACGAAATGCTTCATACCGTCAGATACGGCCCCGAAACAGGGCAACCGCTGGTGATCGCCCACGGGTTGTTCGGCTCGGCCCGCAACTGGGGGGCGATCTCGCGCCGCCTGTCCGAAAGCCGCCCCGTCATCGCCGTTGACATGCGCAACCACGCCACCAGCCCCTGGTTTGACAGCCAGTCCTATGCGGACATGGCGGCCGATCTGTCGGGTGTCATCCAGGAAGCGGGGGGGCGGGCCGATCTGCTGGGCCATTCCATGGGCGGCAAGGCGGCGATGGTGCTGGCCCTGACGCGGCCCGAGGCGATCGATCGCCTGATCGTGGCCGATATCGCCCCGGTTGCCTATGGGCATACGCTATCGCATCTGATCCAGGCGATGCGGGCGGTCGATCTGTCAACCGTCACCACACGGCGCGATGCCGATGAACAGCTGCACCGGCATGTCAGCGACGACGCCACGCGCGCCTTTCTGCTGCAAAGTCTGGATCTGAAATCCACGCCGCCGCGCTGGCGGTTGAACCTTGACGTGCTGGATGCCGAGATGGA
>JAUZRU010000136.1 GCA_030950185.1 Paracoccaceae bacterium
ATTTATTGATGTTTGGGGCCGTCATACAGGGGCCGATTGCCCACCGCAAGAGTTTTGGTATGCGATGGTGTACAGTATTTGCGCCCCCATGCAGGCAGGCGGAAAATAATGCCACAAAAGCAGCGCTTTCCCGCCCCCAAAATCAAACGCGGCCATTTTGCCCCGCGTCATGATAGCGCCGTCACCATTTCTGCCTGCGTCACCCAACAAGCAAAAGCTCTGGCGATCGGCCGCTTTCACCTCGCCCGGGGCGCTTGCGGCCCGGGCATGCGCCCGCCCTGTGTTGCAGGCATCGCCATTCATTTCTGTCAAAACTGGTCTCGGCTGTCTGCCATCCAGCCCTACATGTGAATCACACGCCCATAGGCATCCAGAACCGATTCATGCATCGCCTCGGAAAGGGTGGGATGCGGGAAGACCGTGTTCATCAGATCCTGTTCGGTGGTTTCCAGCTGACGCCCCACCACATAGCCCTGGATCAGCTCGGTCACTTCGGGGCCAACCATATGGGCGCCCAGCAACTCGCCGGTCTTTGCATCGAACACGGTTTTCACCATGCCTTCGGGCTCGCCCAGCGCAATGGCCTTGCCGTTGCCGATAAAGGGGAACCGCCCGACCTTGACCTCGTGGCCCAGCTTGCGGGCGCGCGCCTCGGTCAGGCCGACGCTGGCCACCTGCGGTGTGCAATAGGTGCAGCCGGCAATCGATTCGGGGCGCACGGGATGCGGTTTGCCACCCGCGATCAGCTCGGCCACAGCCACGCCTTCATGGCTGGCCTTGTGGGCAAGCCAGGGCGCCCCGGCAATGTCGCCGATGGCGTATATGCCCTTGACCCCGGTGCGGCAAAGCTCATCCACCACCACATGGCTGCGGTCGATCTTGACGCCGAGGCCTTCAAGGCCCAGCCCCTCGACATTGCCGACAATGCCCACGGCCGAAATCACCGTGTCGAATTCCTGTGTCTCGGTCTTGCCGCCCTTTTCGATATGGGCAACCACCCTGGCCTTGCCGCGGTCCAGTTTCGTGACCGTGGATTTTTCAAGAATCTTCATGCCCTGGCGCTCGAACTGCTTGCGCGCAAAGGCCGAGATTTCGGCGTCTTCCACCGGCAGCACCCGGTCCATCACCTCGACCACCGTGGTATCGGCGCCCAGCGTGTTGAAAAAGCTGGCGAATTCGATGCCGATGGCGCCCGATCCGATGACCAGCAGCCGCTTTGGCATGCGTGGCGGGTTCAGCGCGTGCTTGTAGGTCCAGACTAGATCGCCGTCGGCCTCGAGCCCCGGCAGCTCGCGCGCGCGTGCGCCGGTGGCAATGACAATGGCAGATGCGGTGATTTCCTCGGCACCCTTGTCGGTGGTCACGCTCAGCCGGTCACGGGCGGCGAATTTCGCCTCGCCCATGATGACCGTGACCTTGTTCTTTTTCAGCAGATGCTTGACCCCCGCCGAAAGCTGCCCCGCCACCTTGCGCGAGCGTTTGACCACCGCGCCAAGGTCAAAGCCGGTCTTTTCAGCCGAAAGGCCAAACTCACCCGCGCGTTTCATCAGGTGATACACCTCGGCCGAACGCAGCAGCGCCTTGGTGGGGATGCAGCCCCAGTTCAGGCAGATGCCACCCAGATGCTCGCGCTCGACCACGGCCACATTCAGGCCCAGCTGCGCGCCGCGAATGGCGGCGACATAGCCACCGGGGCCTGCACCGATCACGATCATGTCGAATTTTCTGGTGGTCATGGGGCTCTCCTGCGGAAATTTGGTTTGGTATTAAACCAAATTTCCGGCGCAGGCAAACCGCCAATTTTCCAGCCGATTCCGGCCCGACAAGCCTGCCGGGAATACCGCTGCCCTGTCGCGCCTATACCGCCGCCCGCACCTCGCGCAGGGTTTCGCCATATCCGCCGGCGCGAAGATAGTCTTCCTCAAGCGCGGTCGGCGGGCGATCCAACGCATCGTTTCGATACGGGAAACGCCCGAACTTGCGAATGACCTCGCGATGCACCTTGGCGTGCAGCAGGTTCGGCCCGCCCGTTTCAGGCATTCTTGTCGTCATCAGCCGCACACAGCGTTCCTGGTCCATCAGGCTTTCGGAATGCATCAGGGGCAGATAATAGAACTGGCGCTCGGGTTCCGGCGTGCGCATGTCATAGCCCATCTCGATGGCCTTTTTCGCCACGCACAGCGCCTTGCGATCGCTTTCGAACGCCTTGCCCGAGCCGCGGAACATGTTGCGGGGGAACTGATCCAGAAGGATCACGAGGGCCAGCGACTTGTCGGGATCGCATGCCCATTCGTTGCATTCACCCCGCTGTGCCTGTTCCCAGGAATCCTCGAACCGTTGCCGGATCGTTTCATCCAGTTCAGGGCTGCTGCTGTACCACCCCTTTGGCCCGACTTCTTCAAGCCAGAACCGGCGAATTTCCGCTGCATCGGCCATGGTGCCCTCCACTCCTGTACCACGTGCTCTACAGGGCCGAGCCTTGGCCGCGATTCCGGCATTTTCAAGGCATTTTTACCGGATCGGGGATATTTTTACTTTTGCGACGTTTTTGTGACATTTCCGTTACCATCGCCACCTGCCCCGCCATCCTCGGCACTTTCCTCAAGCGCGCGCTCGATGGCGATTTCCTGCGCAACCTCGACAGCAACTGGTGATGCGCTCGGGGCGACCGGCGCGTAATAGCTGGATTCTTCGACCGAAGGCGCCGCACGGCGCGTCATGCGCCAGCCGGCATAGGCCGCCATCAGCGCAAGCAGCGCGGCCAGATAGGCGAAAAAGCTCATATTGCCGAAACGTTCCATCATCCAGCCCAACAACAGAGGCCCGGCAATCGCCCCGATGCCGTTGACAAAGATCAGCCCACCCGAGGCCGCGGTCATGTCCTCGATTTCGAGGAAATCATTGGTATAGGCGATGTACAGCGAATACAGCGGCGTCGATATGCCGCCAATGACAAAGGCCAGCACCAGCAAGGTCGCAAATTCGCCAGACAGCAACACCCCGGCGGTCATGGCCACCGCGCCGAACCCGTTCAACGCCATGATCAGCACGCGCCGGTCCATCCGGTCGGACATCCAGCCGATGGGATACTGGCAGATCATGCCCCCGAGATAGATCATCGCGACGAACAGCGAGATTTCCCCGACGCTCAGCCCCACCCGGGCGGCAAACACGCCCGCCATGCCAAACAGCGCCGCAAACACCGCGCCCAGCAGGAACGAGCCGGCAAAGCCCAGCGGCGACACCTCGAACAGGCGGCGCAGGGTCATGGGCTTGGTCGTGTGAAAGGCCGGTGCCGGGCTGACCGACAGCAGGATTGGCGCAACCGCCACCGAAACCAGCACCGAGGCGATGATGAACAGATCATAGCCGTTGGGATCAGCCAGGTTCAGCAACCCCTGCGCCCCCGTCACCCCCAGCATCTGGATGATCAGAT
>JAUZRU010000137.1 GCA_030950185.1 Paracoccaceae bacterium
CTCGGCCTTCATCTTTCGCGCCTATCACGCCCTGCCGCCGCTGACGCGCAAATCCGACGGGTTGCCGGTGGGGGCGGTCAGCGGGTTTTGCAACATCCTTTACAAGTTTGTCGAAGATCAGAAAGGCCGCGATGCGCCGACCCATGCGGCGGTGATATTCGACGCCAAGGGCAAGACCTTTCGCAACGAGATCTACCCCCCCTACAAGGCCAACCGCCCGCCCCCGCCCGAGGATCTGGTGCCCCAATTCCCGCTGACGAGGCAGGCCACGCGCGCCTTCAACATCCCCGCGATCGAGCTTGACGGATTCGAGGCCGACGACATCATCGCCACCCTGGCCGAGCGCGCGCGCAATGCCGGTGCGCGGGTGACGATCATCTCCTCTGACAAGGATCTGATGCAGCTGGTCGGCGGCGGGGTCGAGATGCTCGATCCCATGAAGGGCCGGCGCATCGGGCTGGAAGAGGTCGAGGCAAAATTCGGCGTGTCCCCCGAGCAGGTGGTCGATGTGCAGGCGCTGGCCGGGGATCCGACCGACAACATCCCCGGCGCGCCGGGGATCGGGGTCAAGACCGCGGCGCTGTTGATTCGCGAATATGGCGACCTCGACAACCTGCTGGCCCATGCGGAGGAAATCAGGCAACCCAAACGCCGCCAGACCCTGATCGACTATGCCGACCAGATCAGGATCAGCCGGCAATTGGTGTTGTTGCGCAAGGATGCACCCGTTGACGTGGATCTTGCCACGCTCGAGGTCGTTGACCCCGACCCCGAACAGCTGATGCCCTTTCTGGCCGAGATGGAGTTCCGCACCCTCGCCAAACGCATCGCCGAAAAGATGGGGGTCGAGCCGCCCGAAATTCCGCCGGCCGGGCAAGCGGATGACAACCCCGGCACCAACGGCGGCGGCGCGGTCAAGACGATCCCGTTTGACGCTGACAGATATGAATGCGTGCGTGACGCGGATGCGCTGCAGGTCTGGCTGAACCGGATTGTCGAACGCGGCCATGTGGCGTTCGACACCGAAACCACCGGCCTTGACGAGATGCAGGCCGAGCTGGTCGGCATCAGCCTTGCGGTCGAGCCGGGCGAAGCCTGCTACATTCCTCTCACCCACAAGCAGGGCGAGGGCGATCTTTTCGGCGCGACAGCACTTGCCCCCGACCAGATGCCGCTGGATCGGGCGCTGGCGATGCTGAAACCGATGCTCGAGGACGAGTCGATCCTCAAGATCGGGCAGAACATGAAATACGACGCCAAGATCATGGCGCGTCTGGGTATTCACATTACCCCCATCGACGACACCATGCTGCTGTCATACGCCATGCATGGCGGGCTTCATGGGCACGGGATGGATACGCTTTCCGAACGCTATCTCGATCACAAGCCGATCCCGATCAAGCCGCTTCTGGGCAGCGGCAAATCGGCGATCACCTTTGACATGGTGCCGGTGGACGAGGCCGTGAAATACGCTGCCGAAGACGCAGATATCACCCTGCGCCTGTGGCAGGCCTTCAAGCCACGCCTGCATGTGGCTCAGGTCACAACCGTCTATGAAACGCTTGAACGTCCGCTGGTGCCGGTGCTTGCGGAAATGGAGATGCACGGCATCAAGGTCGATCGCGATCACCTGTCGCGCATGTCCAACAATTTTGCGCAAAAGATGGCCGGGCTTGAGTCCGAGATTCACGAACTGGCCGGGCGCAGTTTCAATGTCGGCTCGCCCAAGCAGCTGGGCGAGATCCTGTTCGACGAGATGGGCCTTGAAGGCGGCAAGAAAGGCAAGACAGGCGCCTGGGCCACCGGCGCCGATGTGCTGGAAGATCTGGCCGCCGAAGGTAACGCGCTGGCCGCCCGCGTGCTGGACTGGCGCCAGATGGCCAAGCTGAAATCGACCTATACGGATGCGTTGCAGGATCATATCCACCCCGAAACCGGGCGGGTGCATACGTCATATGTGATCTCGGGCGCCTCCACCGGGCGGCTGGCCAGCACCGACCCGAACCTGCAAAACATCCCCGTGCGTACCGAGGAAGGCCGACGTATCCGCGAGGCCTTCATCGCTGACGAGGGGAACCTGCTGGTCAGCCTTGATTACAGCCAGATCGAGCTGCGCATTCTTGCCCATATGGCCGACCTGCCGGCGATGAAACAGGCCTTCCGCGATGGCCAGGACATTCACGCCATGACCGCCAGCGAGATGTTCGATGTGCCGATGGATCAGATGACGCCCGAAATTCGCCGCCGCGCCAAGGCAATCAATTTCGGGGTGATCTACGGGATTTCGGGCTTTGGTCTGGCGCGCAACCTGCGCATTCCGCGTGCCGAGGCGCAGGCCTTCATCGACCGCTATTTCGAACGCTTTCCCGGTATTCGCGGCTATATGGATGAAACCGTCGAATATGCGCGCAAGCACGGTTTCGTCAAAACCCTGTTCGGGCGCAAGGTGCATACCCCCGAAATCAACGCCCGCGGCCCGCGCGCCGGCTTTTCAAAACGCGCCGCGATCAATGCGCCAATCCAGGGTACGGCTGCCGATATCATCCGCCGCGCCATGATCCGCATGCCGCAGGCCACCGCACATCTGCCGGCACGAATGTTGTTGCAGGTCCATGACGAACTGATATTCGAAGTCGCGCAAGACTCGGTAGACGCGCTGATAGACATTGCCCGCAAGGTGATGGAGGACGCCCCTCTTCCCGTCATCCGGCTTTCGGTGCCGCTGGTTGTCGATGCCGGTGTCGGGCAGAACTGGGCCGAGGCGCATTAGATGCAATACAAGGACAGGACATGACCGACAGGAAAGAGCCGATATTCGGGCAGGTGCCTGCGCTTGAAACCTTTATCGCCGCAGCGGATCTCGTGCGCCGAACCAAGTGGCTATTGTTGATATTTGCGGCGATTCTGGTCGGGCTCAGGGTTGCCGGCATTTCCTCGGTCGGGTTCGAGACGATGTTCATGGGGGTTCTCTTGATGGAGCTCATGGTTCGTTCGGGATCACGGGCGAGTGTCGTCACCAACGGTATGCGGTTTCGTTTTCTGCTTGGCTATCTGGCGATGTCCCTTGTCGTGCTGGCCCTTGGTGCCGGTCTGGTCCTGCTGCCGAACATGCTGTTTGGAGAGCTGTCGCGCGGGAACATCTATCTTGTGTCATTGCTCGCCGCACCGCTTTCGCTTGCCGCGGGGCTGGCGGTTGTCGGCCCCTGGCTGGTCAGCCAGCTGCGTGGCAAACCATGCCGGGCCAGGCGCTGGGTCGGCAGTCGCTTTGCCGCCCTGCTGACCGCCGGCTGGGGGTTTGCATTTCTAAGCTTCCTGATTTCGGCCATGTCATTCACGCTGGCGCGCTGGGTTGGCTCTGGCACCTTTCTGGCGCCCGTCCTGACAGGGTTTCTGTCAACCTTGGGCGGGCTGCTTTTCTTTCCCTTTGCCGCTGTAATCCTTGATCGCGCGACGCAGGGCCCGAACGAGGGCTGACCGATCACCCTGCCTCAGCCCATTTCATCCGACCGGATCATCGGAAAGAACCTGCCCGCCGACCATACCCCGAACCACGCTTCGCCGCCGTGCTGTTCATGGGTGCCCAGTTCTGCCAGCCGGTAAAAGCTTTTCCTGTCGATCAGGGCTTCGAGGTTGTCCCGCACCAGAACATAGGGCGAGGGTTCCCCCGTGGCGGGGTCGTGGCTGACGCGAATGGGGTGGTCCGGGCCTGCGATGACGACATCATCCACATTGGTCACAAAGGCGATCTTCTGGTCTGGTCCGGAATTTTCGACCTCGAAATCCACCGCTACGAAAGGCGCATCGTCAACCTTGATGCCGACCTTTTCGACCGGGGTCACAAGAAAATAGTCGTCTCCATCCCGGCGGATGATGGTCGAGAACAGCTTGACCAGCGGTTTGCGGCCGATGGGCGTACCCTGATAGAACCAGGTGCCGTCGCGCGCGATCCGCATGTCAAGCTCGCCGCAATAGGGCGGGTTCCACTTGTGAACCGGCGGCAGCCCTTTTCCCGAGGCCTTGCGGGCCGCGGCAAGCAGCCCTTCAAAGCCGCCTTTCACGATGTTTTGTGACGATGCGCTATTTGTCATTTGTTTAACCTGTGCGAGTTGGGTTTAATGTGGGCAATCCGGGGCGACATGTCACGGGGTCATTTTATATCGGGTGAGAAATGGACATGACAGGCAGTAACGAGGACCTTGTCTCGGATATCGCCGCGCTGGCCGAACGTCTGGCGCAGGCGCGTGCAAGCATCGCCAGGCGGATCATCGGTCAGGACAGGGTTGTCGATCTTGCGCTGACCACGCTGCTTTCGGGCGGGCACGGGTTGCTTGTGGGCGTGCCTGGCCTTGCCAAGACCCGGCTTGTCGAAACCCTGGGGACGGTGATGGGCCTGTCCACCAACCGCGTGCAGTTCACGCCCGATCTGATGCCGGGCGACATTCTGGGATCCGAGGTTCTGGAAACCGCCGCCGACGGCAGCCGCGCATTCCGCTTTATCGAGGGGCCGGTATTCTGCCAGCTGCTGATGGCCGACGAGATCAACCGCGCCAGCCCACGCACCCAGTCGGCCCTGTTGCAGGCGATGCAGGAACATCAGGTCACGATCGCGGGGCAGGAACGCCCGCTTGCGGCACCGTTTCATGTGTTGGCAACACAGAACCCGATCGAACAAGAGGGCACATATCCCCTGCCCGAGGCCCAGCTTGACAGGTTCCTGTTGCAGATCGACGTCGATTATCCCGACCGCGAGACCGAACGCGAGATCCTGCTTGCCACCACCGGCGCAACCGAGGCCGAGGCCAGCCCGGTCTTTTCTGCCGAAGAGCTGATCCGCGCGCAACAGATCGTGCGTCGCATGCCGGTGGGCGATTCCGTGGTTGACCTGATCCTTGATCTGGTGCGTTCCGGGCGTCCGGAAAACGACGAGGCCACCCCGGATGTGCGCGAGCATGTCAGCTGGGGGCCGGGGCCACGGGCGGCGCAGGCGCTGATGCTGGCGGCGCGGGCATGGGCGCTGCTTCATGGTCGTCTTGCCCCCAGCGCCGATGATGTGGCTACCCTGGCGCGGCCGGTGCTGGCCCATCGCATGGCGCTGGGCTTTGCGGCAAGGGCGCAGGGTGTTCGGCTGGAGGACGTGATCGACGGCATGGTTGCGCGCACCCTGCGATTGGGGGAGGCAGCTTGAACACCAACGCGCCTTCGACCCGCGCTCGCCTTCGGCATGCGGCCGAAGAACAAGCCGCACGCTTTCCGCCATTGCTGGCCGAGGCCCAACATCTGGCATTGTCAGTCACACATGGCAGCCATGGGCGGCGGCAAGAGGGCATGGGCGACGAATTCTGGCAATACCGGCCGGCCCAGCCTGGCGACCAGCGCGGGCGGATAGACTGGCGCCGCTCTGCCCGGGGGGATGTTCATTTCATCCGTCAGCATGAATGGCAGGCAGCGCAGT
>JAUZRU010000138.1 GCA_030950185.1 Paracoccaceae bacterium
AACATTGTTCCCGTCGGCGTATCTTTTCGCCTGAACATATATTTGATCGACGCCAAGAGGATCCTGATTGATGACCCCGTCCACACCCCCGTCGCCGGTCTGCCCAAGGCTTCTTCCGGCATTTTCCTCGGTGCCGCCATATCCCATGGCAAGGAGTAGTTCGATAATGAGGGCCTCAAAGAATCGAGGCGAGGCTTCCCTAACTCGGCTGAGCAGATCGGCGGCCAGTGCGGAGTTTATCTCGGCATAAGCTGCTCGCAGCACCTCGTCCGGTGTGGCAGATGTCTGATCTTCCTCAGGCAAGGCTCAGTCTGATAGTCTGGAATCATATACCTATTCCCATCGTAATTCGCTTCGCATAATGTGTCGTGAGACACGCCAAGACAAGGATCGTCCTGTGTTCGATATGAATTACACCAGCGTTGAGATCTGGATCACATTACACCAAAATTACACCAAACGTCTGTAACTAATTGATTGATAAGTCTATTCAGATGCCGTGTGGGGGCACCATCAAACCCTTCGGATTCGAAAACCTCGAAACTATTGCCACGAGATAACAACTTGAGTGGCAACAGTTTCGATTTTCATTTGCGCAAGATCGAGGGGAAGTGACGGCGCCGTTTTCCGATAACCCATTGATGAGGTTTTCGTCCGAGTATGTTTTCATGCCGCCCCTGATACCCCAAGCGAAACGCGCGATCTTGCTGTGAATGTCGCGGGCGCGGTGTTTCCCCGCGTTCAGCTGTCGATCAAAGGGGTGGGGTGTGCGAATTCGGTCAGTTTTTCGATGTCGTCAATATGGATCTTCTGGTTGCTGACCGAGACCCCACAGGATTTGAGAGAGGCAAAGGAGCGCGACAGGTTTTCCGGGGTCATGCCCAGGAATTCTGCGACGCGGCGTTTCTCGAAGGGCAGGGGAAAGTCGGGGGTGTTGCCGTTCTTGTGGTACAGTTTCAGCAGATAATTCGCCACCCTTTCCGAAGAGCTGCGCAGCTTGATGTTCTTGGCAGACTTGATGGCCTGCCGGTAACAGCTGGCCAGTTCGAGGACGATCGACTTGGCGAATTCGGCGTCGTTCTGGAACACTGCGCGGATGTCTTCCGACGGGATCAGGATGACCAGCGATTTTTCCAATGTGCGCGCAGACATCAGATAGGGGCGGTCCTTGATCGTCGCGGCCAGTATGAACGTGTCGTTCGGGCCCAGAAACTGCATACGCGTTTCGCGCCCTTGCCAGTTGCTGAACAGCTCGACCGTGCCCGAAACGATGATGTGAAGGAAATCGGGCGATTCACCCTCGACCGCCAGCTCCATATGCGGCGGGAAATGCTGCATGTATGCCCCTCGGACCAATGCGCGAAATGATTCGTCTCGAGCCCCCGCAAAAAGGGGGAGTGAGCGGATTTCTTCAATTTTGGCTGTCGGCATTGCATTCTCGATCTCGACGGGATGACATTAATCAGTCCACGACCGATATTTTGTCAAGAGCGTACTGAACAGTTTTCAGTGATGCAGGGTAATCTTTCCCGAATTTCGAATTGCGTCAAAATGCGCACCCCTTGTTTTATTGAGAATTTCCCGCAACCCCAAGAAATTTGGGGATTTTCTTGACCTGCATCAAAAACTTGACCGCCTGCAGCGTGTCATCTGCCGCGGAAACGGCCCGAAGGGTTTGGGCCGCAAAAAGCGGAGAGTGTGAGATGCATGACCTGGCAGGAGTAACCAAAACAGACCAGCACCGGGCGCTTGGGCTCAGCACGCTGGCATTTACCGTATGTTTTGCTGTCTGGACGATCTTTTCGATCATCGGGGTCAAGATCAAACAGGATCTTGGGCTGAGCGAAACCCAGTTCGGTTTGCTGGTCGCGACACCTGTTCTGACAGGATCGTTGAGCCGTATATTCCTTGGCGTCTGGACCGACCAGTTCGGTGGCCGGATCATGATGCCGCTGCAGATGCTGATCACCGCCATCAGCGTCTGGTTGCTGGCATCTGTGCACACCTATGCCGTCTTCTTGCTGGCGGCGCTGGGGCTGGGTCTTGCCGGTGGGTCGTTCATCATCGGTATCGCCTATGTCTCGCGCTGGTTTCCGGCCGAAAAGCAGGGCACGGCGCTGGGCATCTTTGGTGCCGGCAATGTCGGCGCGGCTGTGACCAACTTTGCGGCGCCATTCCTGGTGCTTGCCTATGGCTGGCAGGGCACGGCCAAGATCTATGCGGTGGTGCTGGTCGCGATGGCGATCATCTTCTACCTGTTTGCCAAGACCGACCCCGTGGTCGAGGAAAACCGCAAGACCGGGCGCAAGCCCGCGTCGGCACGCCAGCAGCTTGAGCCGCTCAAGAATATCCAGGTCTGGCGCTTTGCCACCTACTATTTCTTTGTCTTCGGGGGCTTTGTGGCGTTCGCCTCGTTCCTGCCACGCTATTATGTGGGCGCCTATGGCGTTTCCCTGGCGGCTGCTGGTGTCTTTGCCGGTCTGTATTCCCTGCCGGCCTCGGTCTTCAGGGCGCTGGGTGGCTGGATGTCCGATGTCTGGGGCGCGCGTTCGGTCATGTATCTGACCTTTATCGTGTCGCTCGTCGTGCTGTTCGTGATGAGCTACCCGCAGACAACCTATATCGTGCAGGGCATCCCCAACCCGGATGGAACGCCGCATCTGATCAAGTTCAGCTTTGGCATCCCGCTGTATCTGTTCGTATTCCTGTCGGTCATCCTGGGTTTCGTGATGAGCCTGGGCAAGGCCGCGGTTTATAAGCACATCCCGGTCTATTACCCGCACCATGTGGGCGCGGTTGGCGGGCTTGTCGGCATGATCGGGGGGTTGGGTGGTTTCGTGCTGCCAATCGCCTTTGGCGTGCTGCTTGACCTGACGAAGGTGTGGTCGACCGTGTTCATGCTGATGTTTGTGCTGGTCGGTGTCAGCACCATCTGGATGCATGTCGCCATCCGCCGCATGGAGCGCGCGAAATTCCCCGAAATCGCGAGCGAAACCTCGCTGTCAGACGTGCCTGCAGGGCCGGTTGGCAAGCCTGGGCAATAAACATCTCAAATACCGCGGCGGGCCCTGGTTGCCCGCCGCAATCCATCCCGAAAGGAGAATACCCGTGGGACAAGACCTTAGAAACTGGAATGTCGAGGACGAAAAGTTCTGGGAATCGACAGGCAAGAAGATCGCCAACCGCAACCTGTGGATATCGATTCCCGCCCTGTTGTGCGGCTTTGCCGTGTGGTTGTACTGGGGGATCATCACCGTTCAGATGATCAACCTTGGCTATCCATTCGCAAAATCCGAACTTTTCACGCTTTCGGCCATTGCCGGGCTGACCGGCGCAACGCTGCGCATTCCTTCGACCTTTTTCATCCGCATCGCGGGTGGGCGTAACACCATCTTCTGGACCACGACGCTGTTGATCCTGCCCGCGGCCGGAACCGGCATTGCGCTGCAGAACCCCGATACGCCGCTGTGGGTGTTCCAGCTTCTGGCGCTGCTTTCCGGTATCGGCGGCGGCAACTTTGCGTCTTCCATGTCCAATATCAGCTTTTTCTTTCCGAAAAAGGTGCAGGGCTATGCGCTGGGCATGAATGCGGGCCTGGGCAATTTCGGTGTGACCACCATGCAGGTGGTGATCCCGGCGGTAATGACGCTTGCGATGTTCGGCGGTGCCGGGCGCGCGCTGATCAACACTTCGGGCACGCTGATCGGCAAGATCCCGGCGGGCACGCTGACCTATATCCAGAATGCCGGCTTTGTCTGGCTGATCCCGCTGATCCCGCTGGCTTTCCTGACATGGTTCGGCATGAACAACATCCGTGACGAGCATGTCTCGCCCAACATTCCGGGGCCGATCGGCGCATTTTCGATCATCACCGGCATGCTGCTGATCGGGCTGGTCACGGCCACCTTCGGGTTGTGGCTGCTGCTGCCGGCCAAGGTTGGTGGTGCCGGCATCATGCTGAGCAAATGGATCGTGTTGCCCATCGTGATCGCGCTGACGGTGCTGCTGCTCAAGATGATCCCGGGCGAGGTGGGCCAGAACCTGACCCGCCAGTACCGGATTTTCGGCAACCGCCACACCTGGGCGATGACCGTCATCTACACCATGACATTCGGCAGCTTCATCGGCTATTCAGCCGCCTTCGCGCTGACCATCAAGGTGGTGTTCGGCTTCCAGCACCTGGTTGTAAACGGCGTGATGACCCATGACACGGTCAACCCGAACGGACCGTCGGCGCTGATGTATGCCTGGATGGGGCCGTTCATCGGTGCCTTGATCCGCCCCGTGGGGGGCATGATTGCCGACAAGATGGGTGGTGCGAAGGTCACGCAGATCATCTCGGTGGTGATGGTGATCTCGGCGGTGGCGCTCGCCTATCTGTTGCAAAAGGCCTATGTTTCGGCCACGCCGGAAACCTACTTCCTGCCCTTCATGATCCTGTTCCTGATCCTGTTCACCGCAACGGGTATCGGTAATGGTTCGACCTTCCGCACCATCGCGGTGGTGTTCGACAAGGAGCAGGCCGGCCCCGTGCTTGGCTGGACCTCGGCAGTGGCCGCCTATGGCGCATTCATCATCCCCAAGGTGTTTGGCGAGCAGCTCAAGGCCGCCACGCCCGAATATGCGCTCTATGGTTTTGCCATCTTCTATGCCGTGTGCATCGTCATCAACTGGTGGTTCTATCTGCGCCCCGGCGCCTATGTGAAGAACCCCTGATCACGGCCCAACGACACCCTGCCGGCGCGCCTGCGCCGGCACCCACAATCCTTCGGAGACATATGATGAGCCATCTACTGGATCGACTGAATTTCCTGAAAAGCACCCGCGTCGGGACATTTGCCGATGGCCACGGGCAGACAACAACCGAAAACCGTGACTGGGAAGACGTCTATCGCAACCGCTGGCGCCACGACAAGATCGTGCGTTCCACCCATGGGGTGAACTGCACCGGTTCATGCAGCTGGAAGATCTATGTCAAGTCGGGCATCGTGACCTGGGAAACCCAGCAGACCGACTATCCCCGCACCCGCCCCGGCATGCCCAATCACGAACCCCGCGGCTGTGCCCGTGGCGCCAGCTACAGCTGGTATCTGTATTCTGCCAATCGGGTAAAGACGCCCCTGATCCGCGCGCGCCTGCTGAAAAGCTATCGCCGCATGCGCAAGGAGCTTGGCCCGATCGAGGCCTGGGCCAGGCTGCAATCCGATCCGATCCTGCGGGCCGATTACATGTCCAGCCGCGGCAAGGGCGGTTTCGTGCGCGCCGAATGGGACGAGGCGCTGGAAATCATCGCGGCCGCCAACGCCTATACGGTGAAAAATCACGGGCCTGACCGGGTGATCGGGTTTTCGCCGATCCCGGCCATGTCGATGGTGTCCTATGCCGCCGGCGCGCGCTATCTCAGCCTTCTGGGCGGGGCCTGCCTTTCCTTCTATGACTGGTATTGCGACCTGCCGCCGGCCAGCCCCCAGACCTGGGGCGAACAGACCGACGTGCCCGAAAGCGCCGACTGGTACAATGCAGGCTTTCTGCTGTTGTGGGGGTCAAACGTGCCGCAGACGCGCACGCCGGATGCGCATTTCTATACCGAGGCGCGCTATCGCGGCACCAAATCGGCCGTCATCAGCCCCGACTATTCCGAGGCCGCCAAGTTTGGCGATATCTGGCTGGCCCCGAAACAGGGCACCGACGCGGCGCTGGCCATGGCCATGGGGCATGTGATCCTGCGCGAGTTCCACCTTGACCGCCAGTCCGAGTATTTCACCGACTATATCCGCCGCTATTCCGACATGCCGATGCTGGTGCGCCTGGAGACGCGCGACGGCCGCCTTGTGCCGGGCCGGATGCTGCGCGCGGCCGATTTCGACGACAGCCTTGGCCACGACAACAACCCCGAATGGAAGACCATCGCCCTTGACCGCAAGACCGGCAATCCGGTTGCGCCCAATGGCTCGATCGGCTTCCGCTGGGGTGAAAAGGGCGAATGGAACCTTGAACAGAAGGCCGGCGGCAAGGATGTCGAGCTGGCGCTGTCGCTGGTTCTGGACGAAGACCATGACGACGTGGTCGGCGTGGACTTCCCCTATTTCGGCGGCGCCGCGACGGAAAACTTCACAAAGACAGACCACCCCGAGATCCTGACCCGCAACCTGCCCGTGAAAAAGCTGAAGCTGGCCGATGGCGAGGCCTGGGTGACCACGGTCTTTGACCTGTTCTGCGCCAATTACGGCCTGGACCGCGGCCTTGGCGGCGATTTCGTGGCCAGCAGCTATGACGACGACACGCCCTTTACCCCGGCCTGGGCCGAAAAGGTCACCGGCGTCCCGCGCGACCGCATCATCACGGTGGCGCGCGAATTTGCCCTGAACGCCGAAAAGACCGAAGGCCGCTCGATGGTCATCCTGGGGGCCGGTCTGAACCACTGGTACCACATGGACATGGCCTATCGCGGCATCATCAACATGCTGGTGATGTGCGGTTGCATCGGCAAATCCGGCGGCGGCTGGTCGCATTATGTGGGCCAGGAAAAACTGCGCCCGCAAACCGGCTGGACCCCGCTGGCCTTTGCGCTGGACTGGGCACGCCCGCCGCGCCACATGAACGGCACGTCGTTCTTCTATGCCCATACCGACCAGTGGCGCTATGAAACGCTCAAGCCCGAGGAAATCCTTTCCCCCATCGCCCCCGAGGGTGACTGGAAGGAAACCAGCATGATCGACCTGAACATCCGGGCCGAACGCATGGGCTGGCTGCCAAGTGCCCCTCAGCTGAGGAAAAACCCGCTCGAGGTCGCCCGCGAGGCCCGTGAGGCCGGCAAGGAGATCCCCGACTATGTTGCCCAGCAACTGAAATCCGGCGATCTGGAAATGTCCTGCGAGGATCCGGACGCACCCGACAACTGGCCGCGCAACATGTTCGTGTGGCGCTCGAACATCCTGGGTTCCAGCGGCAAGGGGCATGAATATTTCCTGCGTCACCTTCTGGGCACCGACAACGGTGTGATGGGCAAGGATCTGGGCGAGGAGGGCCGGCAAAAGCCGATCGAGGCCCGTTGGCATGACGAGGCCCCCAAGGGCAAGCTGGACCTGCTGGTGTGCATCGATTTTCGCATGTCCACGACTGCGGTCTATTCCGACATCGTGCTGCCGACGGCATCGTGGTACGAAAAGAACGACCTCAACACCAGCGACATGCACCCCTTCATCCACCCGCTGCAGGCGGCTGTGGATCCGGCCTATGAATCGAAATCCGACTGGGAGATCTTCAAGGCGATCGCCCGCAAGTTTTCGGAAATCGTGCCGGGATATCTGGGCGAGGAAACCGACATCGTCGCACTGCCCGCGCAGCATGACAGCCCGGCCGAACTGGCCCAGGATCAGGTGCGCGACTGGAAAAAGGGTGAATGCGATCTGATCCCCGGCAAGACGGCGCCGGCCTTCATCCCCGTCACCCGTGACTATCCCAACCTGTACAAGCGGTTCACCTCGGTCGGCCCGCTGATGGACAAGCTGGGCAATGGCGGCAAGGGGATCGGCTGGAATACCAAGGTCGAGATCGACCACCTGAAGGAACTGAACGGCGTCGTGACCGAAAAAGGCGTCAGCGAGGGCCTGGTCAGGATCGAAACCGACATCGACGCGACCGAGGTCATCCTGATGCTGGCCCCCGAAACCAATGGCGAGGTTGCCGTCAAGGCATGGGAGGCGCTGGGCGATCACACCGGGCGCGATCACACCCATCTGGCGCGTGCCCGCGAAGACGAAAAGATCCGTTTCCGCGACATCGCCGCACAGCCGCGCAAGATCATCAGCTCGCCCACCTGGTCGGGGATCGAAAGCGAGGAAGTCAGCTATAACGCCGGCTATACCAACGTCCACGAGCTGATCCCCTGGCGCACGCTTTCGGGCCGCCAGCAGCTGTATCAGGATCACCTGTGGATGCGCGCCTTTGGCGAAAGCCTGGTCACATGGCGCCCGCCTGTCGATCTCAAGACCATCACCACCGAGGTCAACAGCTCGGCCGCCTCGAACGAGCCCCATGTGGTGCTGAACTTCATTACGCCGCACCAGAAATGGGGCATCCACAGCACCTATTCCGACAACCTCTTGATGCTGACGCTGAACAGGGGCGGGCCGGTTGTGTGGATTTCCGAGGTCGATGCCAAAAAGGCCGGGATCAAGGATAACGACTGGGTCGAGGCCTACAACATCAACGGCGCCCTGACCGCACGCGCGGTGGTCAGCCAGCGGATGAAGGAAGGCACCCTGTTCATGTATCACGCCCAGGAAAAGATCGTGAATACGCCGGGCTCGCAAAAGACCGGCTTGCGTGGCGGGATCCACAACTCGGTCACCCGGGCGACCATCAAACCTACCCACATGATCGGCGGTTATGCCCAGCAATCATACGGGTTCAACTATTACGGCACTGTCGGGTCCAACCGCGATGAATTCGTGATCGTCAGAAAACTGACCAAGGTCGACTGGCTCGACAAACCCGCCAAAACGGAGGCAGCAGAATGAAAGTCCGCGCACAAATCGGCATGGTGCTGAATCTCGACAAATGCATCGGGTGCCACACCTGTTCCGTCACCTGCAAGAACGTCTGGACC
>JAUZRU010000139.1 GCA_030950185.1 Paracoccaceae bacterium
ATGTTGTCGCCGAATATCCACAGAAACAACATGTTGCCGATGATGTGCATGAAGCCCCCATGCAAGAACATCGAGGTGAACACGGGTGTCAGGTCGCCGGTCTGGATCACCTTGGCCGGGATCAGTGCCCAGTCGGAATAAAACCCCATCAGCGCCCGTTCATTGCCGAAATAGGGCAGGGTCATCAGGAACACGACGACATTTATCGCGATCAGCGCGGTGGTCACGATCGGGGTCGTGCGCGAGGGGTTGTGATCTCGGAGCGGGAACATTTCAGGCCTGTGTTTGTTGAACTGCCAGTTTCAACCATCCGGCCGCGGCTGTCCAGCCTTGGAGGCTCATCAGAAGATAATCATCACGAGGTCGGGCAGGGGGCAAGGTTCAGGCAACCTTCCACCAGAGAATCGCGCGATCCGCATGATTTTGGTTGCGGGAAAATGCCACACCCATGACAGATTGCCCCTTCCGCAGTCGCAGAAGGGGCACATTCATTGGCCTCAGGCGGCTTTTTCCTCGCCCGGCGCAAAGCGGCCGTAGAAGCTTTCGCCCTTTTCGGCCAGATCACGCAGCAGGGCCGGCGGGTTGAAGCGTTCGCCATAGGTTTCGGCCAGGCGTTCGCAGGTCTTGACCGCCTGTTCGGCACCCAGCAGATCGAGCCACGAGAACGGCCCGCCCGACCAGGGCGCAAAGCCCCAGCCCAGGATCGCGCCGACATCGCCTTCGCGGATATCCATCAGCACGTTTTCCTCGAGCGCGCGGACGGCCTCGAGCGCCTGCACCAGCGCAAGGCGCAGTTTCACGTCCTCGACAGGGGGCTGTTCGGCCAGCGGTGGCCAGTTCTCGCGCAGGCCCGGCCACAGGCGCGTGCGCTTGCCCTTGTCATCATATTCGTAGAAACCCGCATTCGCCTTGCGGCCCAGGCGGCCCTCGTCGAACAGCTTGAACAGCACCTCGTCGGCATCTGCCGCCGGATAGGCGTCGCCCATGGCCGCCCTGGTCGCCTTGGCGATCTTGACGCCCAGGTCGATCGAGGTTTCGTCGGTCAGTTGCAGCGGGCCGACCGGCATGCCGAATTGCTGGGCGGCATGTTCGATCAGCGCGGGCTCGACGCCTTCGCGGATCATGCGCACGCCCTCGTTGATATAGGGGATGATGCAGCGGTTGGCGTAGAAGAAGCGCGCATCATTGACCACGATCGGCGTCTTGCGGATCTGGCGCACGAAATCCAGCGCCTTGGCCACGGCCCGGTCACCGGTTTCCTTGCCCTTGATGATCTCGACCAGGTTCATCTTGTGCACCGGGCTGAAGAAGTGGATGCCGATGAACTGATCGGGCCGCGCGCTGGCCTTGGCCAGCTCGGTGATCGGCAGGGTCGAGGTGTTCGACGCATAGATGCAGCTTTCGGGGATCACGGCCTCGGCCTTTTTGGTGACCTCGGCCTTTACGCCCGGATCTTCGAACACGGCCTCGATGATCAGATCGGCGCCTTCAAGGGCGGCGTAATCGGTGGTCGCGTTGATGCGCGCCAGCACCTGTTCCTTTTTCTCGGGCGTGACCTTCTTGCGCTTGATGCCACCATCAAGGATGCCCTCGGCATGGGCCTTGCCGCGATCGGCGGCCTCCTGGGTGGCGTCGATCAGGGTGACGTCGATGCCGGCAAGGGCTGCGACATAGGCAATACCCGCCCCCATCATGCCGGCCCCCAGAACGCCCAGCTTTTGCACGCGCTGGTCGTCAACACCCTTGGGGCGCACGGCGCCCTTTTCAAGCGCCTGCTTGTTGAGAAACAGCGAGCGGATCATGCTGGATGTCGAAGGCGTCAGCAGCACCTTGGTGAACCAGCGGGCCTCGACCTTCAGCGCGGTGTCAAAGGGCACGATGGCGCCTTCATAGATGGCGGCAAGCAAGGCGCGGGCGGCCGGGTAGACGCCCTGTGTCTTGCCGTGGATCATCACGGCCGCGCCGACGAACATCTGAAAGCCTGCCGGATGGTAGGGCGCGCCGCCGGGGAACTTGTAGCCCTTCTGATCCCAGGGTTTTACAAGATCGGCGTCCTTGGCGCCCAAGATCCACTCTTTTGCGGCGTCGATCAGCTGCTCGGCGGGCACCACGTCGTCGATCAGGCCGATGCCTTTCATCTTGGCGGGCGGTTGCATGCGACCCTCCATGATGATGGGGGCGGCGGCCATCAGGCCGATCTTGCGGGGCACGCGGGTGGCCCCGCCAGCGCCGGGGAACAGGCCGACCAGGATTTCCGGCAGGCCCAGCTTGGCCTTGGGGTTGTCGGCCACGATGATGCGGTGACAGGCCAGCGGCAGTTCGAAGCCGATGCCGGCAGCGGTGCCGGGAAGCGCGGCGACGATGGGCTTGCCGCCCTTCTTTGTCTTGGGGTCCATGCCGGCAAGCTCGATCTTGCGCAGCAGGTGGTGGATATCCATGATGCCGTTGAAGATGCCCTCGGCGGGGTTTTCG
Source organism: Paracoccaceae bacterium (assembly GCA_030950185.1). Lineage (GTDB taxonomy): Bacteria > Pseudomonadota > Alphaproteobacteria > Rhodobacterales > Rhodobacteraceae > UBA5972. The sequence goes on from JAUZRU010000139.1 coordinate 2,473, forward strand.
CCGGCCTCGTCGCGCATCCGGGCCAGCGCGTTCAGATCCATGCCGCCGGCAAAATCCTTTTTGCCCGAGGTGATGATGACGCCCTTGACGCCGTCATCGGCCAGCGCGGTATCGACATGCTGCTCCAGCTCGCGCAGGCCGTCGAAGGTCATGACGTTCATGCTTTTGCCGGGCATGTCCCAGGTGATGATGGCGATGCCGTCATCGCCCTTTTCATAGTGAAATTCAGCCATTGTTCTTTCCCTTCCAGGGTTAATCAAATTCTGTTCCGTCCTTGCGGGTAAAGCGGAATTTTCCGTCCCTCTTGACCACGGCAAGATCGTCATCCGGGTAGTGGGCGCGCTCGGTGTCGGCGCGCGTGCCGATCTCGAGGTAGGTCGCC
>JAUZRU010000014.1 GCA_030950185.1 Paracoccaceae bacterium
GCTCTGGCGGGAATCGCCCGAGCACCAGCGTGTGGAGGTCTATGTCAGCTTCGGCGACTCCTCGCTTGTCATCCGTGACAAACACGAAGAACCCCTGTCGCACTGGTCCCTGCCCGCCATTCACCGCGTCAACCCCGGCAAAACCCCCGCTGTGTTTTCGCCAACGGCCGAAATGGTCGAAACGCTGGAACTTGACGACGAGATCATGGTCGATGCGATCGAGACCGTGCGCCGCGCCATCCGCAAGAAACGCCCGCGTCCAGGCAGGCTGCGCCTTGCGGTCTTTGCGGCAATTACCGCGCTGATCCTGGCGGGCATCACGTTCTGGCTGCCGGATGCGCTGGCCCGACATACGGCACAGGTCGTGCCTTTCGAGACGCGCAAGCAGATCGGCGAGGCCGCCCTTGCCCGAATGATCAGACTGACGGGGAAAACCTGTTCAACCCCCGAAGGCGAAAAGGCCCTGAGGGCGTTTGAAAAGCGGCTGCTGGGCGACCCGCGGGGACGCATCGCGATCTTGCGGGACGGGATCGCACGCAGCATATCGCTTCCGGGCGGTCTGATCCTGCTGAACCGGTCCCTGGTCGAGGATTACGACCAACCCGAAGTGGCTGCCAGCTATGTGATGATCGAACTCTTGCGTCGCCAAAAGGAAGACCCGCTGTTGTATCTGCTGGAAGAGGCCGGCGTGATGGCAAGCCTGCGACTGCTGACCACCGGCCATTTCCGGGCAGATACGCTTGATGAATATGTGGGCGAAATCCTGACGCGGCAACAACCGCTTCCGCCAACAGACCAGCTGATCACGGCATTTGCCCAGGCGGGTTTTCCCAGCTCGCCACTGGCTTATGCGCTGGACATCACCGGCGAAACCACCCTGCCGCTGATCGAGGCCGACCCGTTCAGGAACAAGACATACAAGCCAATACTCAAGGACAGCAACTGGCTGGCCCTTCAGGCAATCTGCGAAAATTGATCTTCAACCCCCGGGATCTTCAACCCTGGGTCAGATATCCGGCACCCAGATGCACGATCCGGTCCATCTTGGCGGCAAGCTGCATGTTGTGCGTGGCGACAAGGGCCGCCAGTCCGGTTTCCCGCACCAGGGCGGTCATGACGCCGAAAACCTGCGCAGCAGTTTCGGTGTCAAGGTTGCCCGTGGGCTCGTCTGCCAGCAACAGCCGCGGACTATTGGCAAGTGCCCGACAAAAGGCAACGCGCTGCTGTTCGCCCCCCGACATCTCGGCGGGGCGGTGATCCTCGCGCTCGGACAGGCCGACACGCTGCAACAGCGCCCGCGCACGATTCATGGCCGCTGACCTGTGCACCGCGTTGGCCAGCTGCGGCAGCATGACGTTTTCCAGCGCCGTGAATTCGGGCAGCAGGTGGTGGAACTGATAGACAAACCCGATTTCCTGACGGCGCGCCGCCGTCCGACGCCGGTCACTGCGGCGGCTCATGGCATGCCCGTTCAGCACAACCTCGCCGGAATCGGGGGTATCCAACAGCCCGGCAATATGCAGCAAGGTCGATTTCCCCGCCCCCGACGGCGCAACCAGGGCAACCATCTCGCCCTGGGCCAAGGTCAGATCGACACCGCGCAGAACCTCGACCGCATTTGGCTGCCCCTTGTTATAGGTCTTGGCGATGGCGTTCAGTTCCAGCACGGGGTCACTCATAGCGCAAGGCCTCGACCGGGTTCATCCGTGCGGCTCGACGCGCCGGAAAGATGGTTGCGACAAAGGAAAGGGTCAGGGAAAGGGCGACGGCGCGAATGACATCCCACGCCTCAAGCCGCGCCGGAAGTTGGGAAAGATAGCGCACCGAGGGATCCCAGGCGTTGCCCCCCAGCATCCAGTTCACAAACCCGAAGATCGGATCGATATAGATGGCAAACAGGCTGCCCAGAACCACGCCCAGAATGGTGCCGATGATCCCGATCGAGGCGCCAACGATGAAAAACACCCGCAGGATCGACCCCTCGCTCAGCCCCATGGTGCGCAGGATGCCGATGGCCGGGCCCTTGTTGCGCACCAGCATGATCAGCCCGGAAACGATATTCATGGTGGCAATCAGCACAAGGATCGACAGGATGATGAACATCACATTGTCTTCGGTCTTGAGCGCGTTCAGAAACGCCCCCGAGGAATCCCACCATGTCCAGGTGATGGCCCGCTCGCCAAAGGCCTTGCGCAGCGCCGGCAGATAGCGGTCGATCTTTTCCGGCTGGGCCACGTTGATTTCGATCTCGTCGGCAAAACCCTCGCGGTTGAAAAAGCTTTGCGCCTCGGCAAAGGGCATGTAGATGCGCGTCCGGTCGATATCCCACCGTCCGACGCTGAAGATATAGACGACCCTGTAGCTCTTGACCCTGGGCACGGTGCCAAAGGCCGTCTTTACCCCATCAGGGGAAATCAGCTTGATCCGGTCGCCCACCCCGACACCCAGCTCGCGCGCGACACCCGAACCGATGGAAACCCCCTTGTTGAAATCGCCAATGTCGCCAAGGCTGCTTTCGGGATGCACGAACAGGGGCAGCGTCTGCATGTCGTCAAGGCGCTCGCCGTAAACCTCGACGCCCGCGTTGCGCCCATTGGCCGAGGCCATCAGCTGTCCGCGAATGACAGGGGCCGCCCGCACGACACCGGGCACCTGCCGGATTCGCGCGACCTTGGCGGTGTAATCCCGCACCATCCGAGACAGCTGGCCGCCTGGCGTGCGCCAACTGGCCGTCTGGATCGAGACATGCGCATTGGCACCAAGGATGGTCTTGACGAATTCATAGCGAAACCCTGATCTCACCGCCAAGGTCGCGACAAGCGCAAACACGGCCAGTGTGACGCCAACCAGCGAAATGACCGTCATCACGCTGACCCCGCCCTCGCGGCGCCGCGCGCGCAGATAGCGCCAGGCAATCAGCCATTCAAAGGCGGCAAAGGGGATGGTGCGGTTGTTCAAGCAATTGCTCCGGTGCGAATTCTCGCGGGCAAGGTGGACGGGTTCACGCCCATCGTCAAGCGTGCTGGCTTTCAAGACCGCGCGACCGGGCACAACACCGCCGCAAAGCCGCGTTTCCTTCTTCTTTGCCCAAATACTCCCGCCGGAGGCGCCTGCAATATCCGCTCGCGCAGGCGGGGGCTGTCTGCCCCCGCACCCCCGAGAGTATTGTCGCAAAGAAGAAAGGCCCGAGGATCACAGCCCCGAATAGAGTTCCCCAAGCCGCGCGATCGCGTCAGCGGGTTTCAGTTCCTCGCTTTGCCCGGTCTTGCGGCTGGTCAGTTCGACCACCCCAGCCTTCAGGCCGCGCGGGCCGACGGTGATACGCCAGGGCAGACCGATCAGGTCCATGGTGGCAAACTTGGCGCCGGCGCGTTCTTCGCGGTCGTCATAGAGGGGTTCCAGCCCCGCGGCAGTCAGCTCGCGATAGAGCGATTCACAGGCAGCATCGGCGGCGCTGTCACCCTGTTTCAGGTTGACGATCCCCACCCTGAAGGGGGTAACGGATTCGGGCCAGATGATGCCGCGATCGTCGTGAAAGGCCTCGATCAGCGCGCCGACGAGACGGCTGACGCCGATGCCGTGGCTGCCCATGTGAACCGGCACATGTTCGCCCTTGTCGTTGACGACGGTGGCCTTCATCGGCTCGGAATACTTGGTGCCGAAATAGAAGATCTGCCCGACCTCGATGGCGCGCGAGCTGCGGCGGCGTTCCTCGGGCACCTGTTGGTGGAACAGGGCCTCGTCATGGGTTTCATCGGTGCGGGCATAGGGGGTTGTCCATTCTTCGCGAATGGCGGCGCATTGGGCGCGGTCATCATAATCGATGGCGCGCTCGCCCAGTTTCAGGTCGAGGATTGCGCTGTCATAGAATACTTCGGATTCGCCGGTATCGGCCAGCACCAGGAATTCATGGGTATCGTCGCCGCCAATCGGGCCGCTGTCGGCACGCATCGGAATGGCCTTGAGGCCCATGCGCTCGTAAGTGCGCAGATAGCTGACCATGTGGCGGTTATAGGCATGGATGGCGCTGTCGCGGTCGATGTCGAAATTGTAGCCGTCCTTCATGTAGAATTCGCGCCCGCGCATGACGCCGAAACGGGGGCGGATCTCGTCGCGGAACTTCCACTGGATGTGATACAGCGTCAGCGGCAGATCCTTGTAGGAGCGCACCGAGTTGCGGAAGATGTCGGTGATCAGCTCTTCGTTGGTGGGGCCATACAGCATGTCGCGGCCGTGGCGGTCGGTGATGCGCAGCATCTCGGGACCGTAGGCGTCATAACGCCCGCTTTCGCGCCACAGATCGGCCGACTGCAAGGTGGGCATCAGCATCGGGATGTGGCCTGCGCGGATCTGTTCCTCGTGGACGATGTTTTCAAGGTTTCGCAGCACCTTGAAGCCCAGCGGCAACCAGGAATAGATGCCGGCGCTGGCCTGGCGGATCATGCCGGCGCGCAGCATCAGACGGTGGCTGACAATCTGTGCTTCGGCGGGGTTTTCCTTGAGAACGGGCAGAAAATAACGGGTCAGGCGCATGTGATGCGGGCTCCGGTCAAATGGTTGCTTGGCTGGCCATTCGTCTAGGGCATCATTGCCGCTTGGGCAAGCGTGCAGGGCCGCCAGTTACCACAAGACACCAAAGGTGATCAGCGCCTGTGCCTGCCAGTACAGTGCCCAGACGACAAAGGGTGTGACCCGGCGCAGGGGCGCATCCGGCGCAAGGCGGAATTTTTCAAGCGCCAAGATGCTGTCGGACAGGATAAACAGCGCCGCCCCAAGGGGGATGACCGCGTTGACGCCAGCCGGAGGCAAGGCGATCGCCGCCGCCCCCATTGCCAGCAGTGCCAGCATGTAAGCCGCCACCGGCAGGCGAAAAGACCCCAGGCCCGACCACAGCACGCGCATCATCGCTAGGCCGAACAGCACCAACACCGCCAGCACCGGCCACCGCGCCCCGATCAGGGATGAATCCCCCAGATTCACGAAAAGCGGAATATAGGCCAGATGAGCCGCCAGAAAGGCGATCATTCCGCCCAGAAAGGCACGGTCGCCGTCACGCGACAAAAGCAGATCGCCCAGTGCCGACAGGGCCAGTGCCAGCACCAGCAGGGGCGGGCCATTTACGCCATAGGCGAAAAGGGCCAACGCCCCGACCGCCAGTGTCTTGGTTGCACTCCGCAAACCGCTTGTGCCGGGGTGGCGGATCATCCAGCCATAGGCCAGCGCCGCGCCAAGGGATACTGTCAGCAAAATGAAAAGAAAGCGCATCATCGGGTATCCGGGAAATGTTTCATCACAAGCCGAATCGGATTGGGCGCCGCCTGCCCCAACCCGCAGATCGAGGCGTCCTGCATCGCCTGACAAAGATCTTCCAGCAACTCCTGATCCCACGCTTCGGCCTGCATCAGCTTGACGGCCTTTTCACAGCCCACCCTGCATGGGGTGCACTGGCCACAGCTTTCGCGTTCGAAAAACCGCAGCATGTTCAGCGCCGCAAGTCGCGGGTTGTCGTGATCCGACAACACCACCACCGCGGCCGAGCCGATGAATGTACCATGCGGCTGAAGCGTGTCGAAATCCAGCGGAATGTCGTCCATGCAGGCAGGCAACAGGCCCGAACTGGGGCCGCCGGGCTGATATGCGGTAAATTGGTGGCCCTCGATCATGCCGCCAGCGCGCGCAACAAGCTGGCGGATTGTCTGGCCAGCGGGCGCGATGACGACGCCGGGCTTGCGCACGCGCCCCGACACCGAATAGGCGCGCATCCCCTTGCGGCCGTTGGCGCCCTGGCCCGCAAAGACCTGTGCGCCTTCGCGCAGGATGCGGGCAACCCAGTGGAGCGTCTCGACATTGTGGACCAGCGTCGGACGGCCGAACAGCCCGACCTCGGCCACATAGGGCGGGCGGTGGCGGGGAAGGCCGCGCTTGCCCTCGATGCTTTCGATCATGGCGCTTTCCTCGCCACAGATATAGGCACCGGCCCCGCGGCGAAGCTCGATATGGCCGGGGGCGGTGATGCCGGCATCTTCGATCGCTGCGATCTCGGCCAGAAGTATCTCGCGCACGGCCGCATATTCATCGCGCAGATAGATGAAACACCTATCCGCCTCGATCACGTGGGCCGCAATCAGCATCCCCTCCAGAAACAGATGCGGTTGGGTTTCCATGAAATGGCGATCCTTGAAGGTGCCCGGCTCGCCCTCGTCGGCATTGACCGCCAGATAGCGCGGCGCCGGGTTCGCGCGCACATATTCCCATTTTCGCCCGGTCGGGAAACCAGCGCCACCCATGCCACGCAGCCCGCTGTTCAGGATTTCCTCCTGCACCTCATCGCGTGTCCTTTCACCCACCCGCAACGCCTCCAGAACCCTGTAACCGCCTCCGGCACGATAGGACTCCAGCGTTTCATACCGGGGGATCACCGGGCGGGTCTGGCCGGCGCGCGCCGCGGCAAGCACCCCGTCGGCGGTGGCATGATCGATCTGGTTGTGACCGACCTCGGCAACCGGGGCCTTGTCGCAACCCCCCATGCAAGGCGCACGAACGATACGCATTTGCGCCGGGTCAGCCCCCTTCATCAGCGCGTCGATCAGCGCCTGCGCACCCGCCATTTCACATGACAGGCTGTCACATACGCGTATTGTCACCGGCGGTGGCGGGGTCTCGCCCTCTTTCACGATATCGAAATGGGCGTAAAAGCTGGCGACCTCATACAGCTCGACCTGGCTGAGGCGCAGTTCCTCGGCAAGGGCGCGCAGATGGGCGGCCGACAGGTGGCCATGGCGGTCTTGAATCAGATGCAGATATTCGATCACCAGGTCCCGCCTGCGGGGGCGATCCCCCAGCAGCGCACGGATATCGGCCAGCGCCTCGTCAACAAGCTGGCGCCCCTTGGGAAAAGCCCGCCCCTTGCCGCGGCCCTGTTTCCAGGCGGTAGTTGTCGTCTTGCCCTGATCGTTGTCAGCCATCATTCCGTTCCTGCACGATGCCACATCTCTTCCAACCGATACCCCTGAACGCACCCATCGCCCCGCAAGAATGCGACCCCTGAACCGCGCCCAGCGCACATGGTTGCCCGAGTATCGGAAGATTTAGCATCCATTGCCAGCGATCCGTCAGAGAATTTCCACGATTAGGCCCCAATACCCGTATATATTTGAAGAATGACACAAGAGGTGGAAACAACCCACACCGCATTGCGACTGTTTCTGGGAATCACGCCGCTGCTTGCACTGCCCCTGCTGGTGGCGGCTGCACTATGGGGCGGTGTGTGGACATGCGCGCCGCTGCTCTATCTGACCGCTTTTGCCGCCCTGCTGGACAGGGTGTTCCCGACCAGCGGTGAAGCCCCGGTTTCCCATGTTTTCGGCCTTTCGGTGCCGATGCTCCTTGGGCTTGCGCATTTTGTCATTCTGCCTTTGGCGACGGTTTCCGTTGCATCATGGCCTATGGCGCCGTGGGAACGCGCCTTTCTGTTCCTGTCCTTTGCGGTCTTCTTCGGCAAGGTCGGCATGGCCAATGCGCATGAGCTGATCCACCGCAAGGGGGTGCTGCGCCCCGCCCTCGGCCGCTGGATCCTTGTGTCGATGCTGTTCGGCCATCATGCCAGCGCCCATCCGGCCGTGCACCACCGATATGTCGCTACCCCGCGCGACCCCAATTCCGCGCGCCTGAACGAAGGCTTCTGGCACTTTTTCCTTCGCGCCTGGCAGGGCTCTTTTCGCGCGGGGCTGAAAGTCGAAATCGCGCGCCTTTCACAGCGGGGAAAGCCCGCATTGCACCCGTCCAACCCCTATGTGACCTACATCCTCGGGGCGATTGCCACGCTTGCGCTGGCCGGCCAGCTTGCCGGCATTCGTGGTATGGCCGTCCTGCTGGGCTATGCCGGTTTTGCGCAGAGCTTTCTGTTGCTCAGCGATTATGTGCAGCACTACGGGTTGCGCCGCAGGCAGTTTGAGGACGGCTCGTTCGAGGCGGTATCGGATCGTCATTCATGGAACGCCCGACAGGCCTTTTCCGGCGCCATGATGCTGAACGCCCCACTGCATTCGATGCATCACACGCGCCCGTCGCTCAGCCATGACCAGCTCGGTCTGCCCGATCGTTCTCAGGCCCCCTTTCTGCCTGCGTCCCTGCCGGTGATGTCAGGCATCGCCCTGTTCCCGCCGCTGTGGAAACGCATCATGAACCCACGGGTTGCCGCCTGGGAAAAACGGGCGCGGGTTCATTGAACGCACAAGTCGTGTTGCCGGAAAACCTGGCGACCATGCTATCATTTGCAGATCATGAAAGCATATGCAGTGATTCCTCTTTTGGCCTTTGCACTTTCACCGCCGGCGATTGCGGGTGAGGTCGAAACCGTCATGTCGCCCGGACAATTCCGCGCCTATGCCGAAAACCGAACCCTTTACTTCGCCCAATCGGGCAAGCCCTACGGGGCCGAACAGTATCTGCCGGGCGACAGGTCGATATGGCGCTATGCCGATGGAAGCTGCAGCAAGGGGGTGTGGCATGCACGCGGTATGCAGATATGCTTTGTTTATGAGGGGGAGTCCGATGAACAATGCTGGATTTTCCTGAAAAAACCCGATGGCATTGCGGCGCGGGCAATGGGCCGCGAACCCGTAGAGGATCTGACGGTCATATGGAAAGACACCAGACCACTCCGGTGCAGCGCCCCCGATGTGGGGTCGTGATTTTTCGACCCTGATGGCAGCATTGGCTCAGAACAGGCTGCCCTGACCGCTGGGCCCGCTCTTGCTGCTCTTGCCCGGCCGACCTGACGGCCTGCCTCCGGGAATTGCCGGCACACGGCCGTCGTGAAACTCGATTTCCAGGGCCGAGGCCGCGCGTGCGGTTGCAGATTCGGCCACCAACCTGCCGCCATCGTCCCGCACCACCGCATAACCGCGGGCAAGTGTGGCCTGATAGCCCAGGGTCAGACGCAGGCGCTCCAGCGAATCCAGGCGTGCGCGGCGCGTTTCGACCCCGGTTTTCGCGGCGCGGCAGAACTTTTCCCAGACCGCGTGCAATTTATCACGCCTCTGGCTGACCATCTGGCGCAACAGCGGCAAACGCAGCCCCGCCGCATGCCGCGTAAATTCGGTGCGGCGCGCCTGGGCCAACGCCTGCAGCGCGCGCGGCAGGCGATCCGAAAGATGGTCCAACTTTTGCCGATGGGCGGCGACGATATCGGCCGGGCGCGGCAAGGCGCGCGCCAGATCGCGCAACCTCTGACGCCGGTTCTGCAGCTGGGTCGCTAGCGCCCGGCGGCGGCGTTCCTCAAGCTGCGCCAGATGTGCCATCAGATCGGCGCGCACGGGCACGGCGATTTCCGCCGCCGCCGTAGGCGTGGGGGCGCGCTGGTCGGCGACATAGTCGATCAGCGTGGTATCGGTTTCATGTCCGATTGCCGAAATCAGGGGAATGTCGCTTTCGGCGGCAGCGCGCGCGACGATTTCCTCGTTGAAACCCCAGAGATCCTCGATCGAGCCCCCGCCGCGTGCCACGATCAGGACATCGGGGCGCGGCAGCGGGCCGCCGGGCGCCAGACGGTTGAACCCCCTGATTGCGGCGGCGACCTCGGGCGCGCATTTCTCCCCCTGCACGGCGACCGGCCAGACCAGAACCTTGCGCGGAAAGCGATCGCGCAGCCGGTGCAGGATATCGCGAATCACCGCCCCCGAAGGCGAGGTCACGACCCCGATCACCTCGGGCAGATAGGGCAAGGTTTTCTTGCGCGCCGCATCGAACAGCCCCTCGGCCGCCAGCTGTTTCTTGCGCTTTTCCAGCATCGCCATCAACGCGCCCACACCTGCGGGCGCCATGGTCTCGATCACGATCTGATAGCGCGACTGCCCCGGAAAGGTGGTCAGACGGCCGGTAACGACGACCTCCATCCCCTCTTCGGGCTGCATGGCAAGGCGCGCTGCAACCCCTTTCCAGATGACGCCCGCCAGGACCGCCCGATCATCCTTGAGATCCAGATAGACATGGCCCGAACGCGGGCGCGCGATGCGGCCCAGCTCGCCGCGCACGCGGACATGGGAAAACTCGCCCTCGACCACACGCTTGATGGCGCCCGAGATCTCGGAAACCGTGAATTCGGGCGCGTTGCCCTGTGTGCCTTCGTCTTCGATCAGATCCGTCATGGCCCACTTTTCCCCCGTGAAAGGGTCAAATGCAAGTGGGGCAATCGGCTTCTTCTTTGCGAAAATACTCTCGGGGGTGCGGGGGCGGACAGCCCCCGCCGATGCTGCCGGAAATTGCGGGCCGCCTCCGGCGGGAGTATTTGGACAAAGAAGAAGCGGGGCAAGTCAAGTCCTCCTCTGGCCCCCACCGCCCCGTTGCGCTAGAAGCCCGTCAACAGGGGCAGTTGGCAGCGGGGGCTTGCATGAACATTCTCATCCTTGGCGGCGGCGGACGCGAACACAGCCTGGCCTGGGCGATAAAACAGAACCCGAAATGCGACAGGTTGATCTGTGCGCCGGGCAATGCGGGGATGGATCTGATCGCGGATTGTGCAGACCTAGACATTCTGGATGGGGGCGCGGTCAGGGATTTCTGTATCGAGAACGCGGTGGATTTCGTGGTGATCGGCCCCGAGGCCCCGCTGGCCGCCGGAGTTGCCGACAAGCTGCGGGCGGCGGGCATCCTGTGTTTCGGGCCATCACAGGCGGCGGCGCGGCTGGAATCGTCGAAATCCTTTACCAAGGATATCTGTGACGCGGCCGGCGCGCCGACTGCGGCCTGGGCGCGTTTCGACAATGCCCGGGCCGCGCGCGCCCATATCCGCGCCCATGGCGCCCCGATCGTGGTCAAGGCTGATGGGCTGGCCGCCGGCAAGGGGGTGATCGTTGCCATGACAGAACAGCAGGCGCTGGAGGCCATTGACCACATGTTTTCCGGCCAGTTCGGGGATGCGGGCGCCGCAGTTGTGATCGAGGAATTCATGGCAGGGGAAGAGGCCTCGTTCTTTGTGCTGTGCAATGGCGAAACCTGCCTGCCCATGGGCACCGCGCAGGATCACAAACGCGCATATGAAGGCGACAAGGGCCCGAATACCGGCGGCATGGGGGCCTATTCGCCGGCGCCGATCCTGACGGATGCGTTGCAGGAACAGGTGATGGCGCAGATCATTCGCCCCACCCTGCGGGAAATGGTGCGGCGCGGCACCCCTTATCAGGGGGTACTCTATGCCGGGCTGATGATTGCCGACGGGCAGGCGCGGCTGGTCGAATACAATGTGCGCTTTGGCGACCCGGAATGTCAGGTGCTGATGATGCGGCTGGGGGCGCAGGTGCTGGATCTGCTGCTGGCCTGCGCCGAGGACCGGCTGGATGAGCTGCGCGCACGCTTTGCCGATGACCATGCGCTGACTGTGGTCATGGCGGCAAAGGGGTATCCGGGGGCCTATGAGAAGGGGGCCGAAATTCGCGGGCTTGACGATCTGCCATCGACCTCGTCGCAGCAGGTGTTTCACGCCGGCACAAAACTGGCTGATGGGCGCTTGCAGGCGGTTGGCGGGCGGGTGCTGAATGTGACCGCGCGCGCCTCCAGCCTGCGCAAGGCCCGCGATCTGGCCTATGGAATGGTAGATGCCATCGACTGGCCCGAGGGGTTCTGCCGGCGCGACATCGGCTGGCGGGCGTTGGGCGAATAGGCCCTAGAATTCACAGGCAAGCGCACGCCGGAAGCTGGCCGTACTTTTCACCGGGCCAAGGCGACGGGCAGTCAACTGCCGGCGTTTGAGGCGGGTCGCCATGACGCTTTTCCAGTTGGCATCGGCGGTGATGATTTCGGGGCCATCGCCACAATCGCGAATGCCGCCAACAATGAAATCCCAGCCGATCTGGTGATTGGTCAGGCCTGACTGGCTGGCCAGCTGCGTCAGCTTGCCGTTCGTGAACCGCCAGACTTTCAGGATCTTCCTGAGATGCGGCTTTTCCACATAGGCGATTTCGGGGCGCCCGTCGCCGTCAAGATCGGCCACACCGACCGGGGCCAGCCATCTGTGGGGGCGACCAAGGAACGGGGTTGCGGCAATCTTGCCGCTTTCGTCATAGATCGCCAGCTGCGCCCCCAGTTCAAGCGAGGTCTCGACAACGAGCACCTCGTTATTGCCGTCGCCATCGACATCGGCCAGGCGCGGCTTGATATCCTCGAACACCCTGCTTTCTGGCAGGATGATCCTTATCTGCCGCAGATCGCGGGTAATGATGCGCAGCATGCCCCATTCGATCGCATCGCCAAGGATGCCATGATCATAGCGCGTCGTGGGGCGATCAAAGCGGGCGTCAACTATGTCTGCCTGGGCGGGAGCAGCCAGCAGGGCGGCAAGGGAAAAGATCGCCGCCCGGAACATCAGATCTGTTTTTCGGGCAAATGGACCACCAGCCCGTCAAGATCGTCAGTCACCTTGACCTGGCAGGTCAGGCGGGAACGCACCGGGTCCGGTTCCCATGCAAAATCAAGCATGTCCTCTTCCATGGCGTCCTTGGGCGGCAGCTTGGCAACCCAGGCCTCATCCACATAGACATGGCAGGTCGAGCAGGCGCAGGCGCCGCCGCAATCCGCCTCGATACCGGGTATGTTGTTGTCGCGGGCGCCTTCCATGACGGTCAACCCGTTGGCAACCTCGACGACATGCTTGGTGCCATCATGTTCGATATAGGTGATCTTTGCCATCGTTTTCCTCTTTACCCGACCCGGGAACCGGAACCTCTGTATTACAGGCGTTTTCGGCTGACCAGACGCTTTTTTGCCGCCCTGTACCGATGAAAGGTAAATCTCTTGTCATCATATTTTTTTGTTCTATTCTTGTTCTCATGCCTGCATCTACCGAAAACAACTGGCAGCGCCCTCCCAGCGCGCTGCCTCATGCCCGCCTGAACGAGCCCCCCGAAGGCGCGCTGGTCACGGTTGCCGGGCTGGTGCTGGTCCGGCAACGGCCGGGCACGGCCAAGGGGGTGATCTTTCTGACGCTTGAGGATGAAACCGGCATTGCGAATGTTGTCGTATGGCAGAAGCTTTATGAAAAGTACCGTCGCCCGGTAATTGCCGGCCGTCTTCTGCGCGTGACCGGAACGCTCCAGCGCGAGGGGGCCGTGGTGCATGTCATAGCCCGGCAGATCGAAGACATTTCCCACCTGCTTGACCAACTGGCGCAACCAGGCCCGGCAGAATAAGCATTTTTCTTTGTTGCCTGCGGTTTTTCAGGATAACATGGTGAAAAATGGGGACGAGCAGAATGAATTTCCCATCCAGATACCGTGCCCTTGCGGGCATGATCCTGCTTGCAGGCTGTTCCGGGATGCAAATCTCGGGCATTACGGACATGTCTGCCTCGTTGACCGAACAAGAGGTCATCGTAGCCCCTCCCTGGGCAAAACCGGGTGAATGCTACAAGAAAACGACCTCTCCCGCGCTGATCGAGACGATCACCAAGCACATCCTTGTGCGCGCGCCCAGTTACGATACCGATGGCAAGCTCAAACAGCCGGCTGCCTACCGGACGGAAACCAGCCAGCAGATCCTGCGAGAACGACAGGCCGAGTGGATCAGGATCCCCTGCCGCAAGGACATGGTCGAGGATTTCACCGCATCCCTGCAGCGCGCATTGCAGGTGCGGGGGCTGTACAAGGGGCCAATCAACGGCCTGTACGACAAACACACGCAAAAGGCGGTACGGCGTTTCCAGCGGGCCATGGGCATGGATACCGATATCCTGTCACTGGCCGCCGCGCGCAAGCTGGGGCTGGTTGCCTATGATCGTGACCAGCTGACAGCCCAGTCAAAGTAGCCCCGACAAGAAAAGAGGCGCCCCATGGGGCGCCTCCTGCTTGCGTTGGAAGGGTCAACCTTCAGCAGTGCTATTTTTCGATGCCAAGCGCCACAAAACGTGGATCACCATTGCGGCGCACCAGCAACAGGATGGATTTGCGGCCTGCGGCACGCGCCGCATCGACCCGCGCGGCCAGATCCTTGGCCGAAGCAACCGGTTGTTGACCGGCTTCAACGATCAGGTCGCCTGCACGCAGACCCTTTTCATAGGCCTGGCTGGTCTGGTCAACATCCATCACGACCACGCCCTTGGCCTCGGCCCCAAGGCCAAGCTGATCCCTCAGATTGGCGTCAAGCCCTCTGACGGTCATGCCCAGTACCGTCTTTTCAGACGGGGTTTCCGGCTGTGCCTTGGTGCTGGATGCCAGTTTCTTTTCGGCCTCTTCCCGCCGTCCCAGAACCACCTTGAGCGTAACCGTCTTGCCCCCGCGGAACACGACGATGCGGACGGTCTTGCCAACCTCGGCGTCAGCCACCATGCGCACAAGCTCGCGGGTATTGGCGACATGCTTGCCGTCGAATGTCACAATCACATCGCCCTGCTTCATGCCCGCCTTCTTGGCCGGGCCATCGGGAACGTCGGTCACCAGTGCGCCGGCAACATCCTCAAGGCCCAGCGCGTCGGCCATGTCCTTGGTCACGTCCTGAATATGGACACCCAGCCAGCCGCGGCGGGTTTCGCCATATTTGCGCAGCTGTTCGACGACCTTGGACACCACATTTGACGACATCGAAAAACCGATGCCGATCGACCCGCCGCCATTGGGGGAAAGAATCGCCGTATTCACACCGATCACTTCGCCCTTCATGTTGAACAGCGGCCCGCCCGAATTGCCCCGGTTGATGGCGGCATCGGTCTGTATGAAATCGTCATATGTGCCGCGCAGCGAACGGTTGCGCGCCGAGATGATGCCCGCGGAAACCGAAAACCCCTGCCCAAGCGGGTTGCCAACGGCAAGCACCCAGTCACCAACCCGCGCGGTGTCGCTGTCGCCAAACGAAACGAACGGCAGCGGTTTCTTGGCATCGACCTTGAGCAACGCGATGTCGGTCTTGGGGTCGGTGCCGACAACCTTGGCCTTCATCACATCGCCATTCTTGAACTCGATCTGGATCGAATCCGCCTCGGCGATGACGTGGTTGTTGGTCACGATATAACCATCTTCGGAAATCACGAAACCGGAACCGAGCGCCTGCGCGCGACGCAGGGATTTGCCGCCCTTCTGGCGGTCGAGAAAGTTCTTGAACAGGTCTTCAAAAGGCGATCCCGGCGGAACCACCGGAAACGGGTTGGTACTGGTCGCAACGGTGGTTGTTGTCGTGATATCGACAACAGCTGGGCTGACCCTTTCGACAATGTCGGCAAAGCTCGACGGCGCCGAGCGCGCGTACGAGGCAAGGCCCTGAACCAGGACCAGCGTCACTGCGACCAGGAATGTCAGCCACAACTGCGGCCCGCGTGCATGCGCACGATCGGGCGTAAGAGCCAGAGCTCTGGTGAACATGGAATTCTCCTCCATACTGCTTGATTTCGGCCGGTTGTTGCGCGCCCCGCCACTGTGGCCAAAATCGGCGTTTCCCGCGGCCATTGCAACCACCTGGCAATCGTTTTTCGTCAAATGCGCGTGAAACCGCCCGTTACTGTCAGACGGGCGAAAATGGCGATTCGCCCTGCATGACCTGGCGCGCACGGGCATTACCCAATCACGCGGCGGCCAAACCATATCAACGCCACGCCCACTGCCACTGCGAACAGCCCCAGCCTCCGGCGGGTCTGCACGTCCATCCTGCGGAACATTTCCAGCGCATCCTCGAATCGCAAAGGGGCCAGTGCAAGCACCAGCCCCTCGATGACTGCAACAAGGCCAAGCCCCGTCAGCAGATCCTTGATCACTGCGAAACACCCCCAGTTGACGGTACAGCCGCCTTTGGTACCACGCGGTTCGTCTTGAGATACGAGAAAAATTCGCTGTCAGGGTTCAATACGAATGTCGTGTTGTCACCCTTCAGAGATGTCTCATACGCACGAAGCGAGCGGTAGAAGGCAAAGAATTCGGGATCGCGCCCGAAAGCCTGTGCAAAGATAGCGTTCCGCTTTGCATCGGCTTCACCCCGGGTGATGTCCGCGTTTTTCTGAGCTTCCGAGGTCAGCTCGACCACCGTCCGGTCGGCTTCGGCGCGCACTTTCTGTGCCGCTTCCTTGCCGCGCGCGATTTCGTCGGCGGCCTCGCGTTCACGCTCGGCCCGCATCCGGGCGAATGTGGCCGACAGGTTCTGCTCGGGCAGATCGGTCCGTTTGAGACGCACATCGATCACCAGCACACCAAGGGCCTCGGCCTCGTTTCTGGCCGTGTCGCGGATCCGGTTCATCAACTTGACCCGGTCAGCCGAAAGGATGTCGCCGGAATTGACCGAACCCAGCACCTCGCGCGTAGAGGCGGTAAGGATACGCTTGAGCCGGCGTTCGGCCAACGGGATCCCACCGACACCGACCGCCTTACGGAAACGCACCACGTCCTGGACGCGCCAGCGGGCAAAAGCGTCAACCACCAAGCGACGATCGTCAAGCGGCGTAACCTCAAGCGATTCTGTATCAAGGGACAGAATCCGACCGTCATATTTCACGACGTTCTGGATGAATGGCACCTTGAAGAAAAGCCCCGGCTCAAGCTTGACGCCCTTGACCTGGCCAAACTGCAGAACCAGTGCCTTCTTGCGCGCATCAACGATGTAGAAGGAATTTATCAGGATGAACAGGCCGGCAGCGAGAACGGCCAGCAGGATTGTTGAGCGTTTCATCATTTCGCTCCTTTCCCGGTTGCGCCAAGCTGATCAAGCGGCAGATAGGGAACGACCCCGCTCTTGCTGACATTGTCGTCGATGATGACCTTGTTGACCCCGCCGAAAACCTTTTCCATGGTTTCGAGATACAGTCGTTTACGCGTGACCTCGGGTGCCTTGGCGTATTCGGCATAGACCGCGTTGAAGCGGCTGGCTTCGCCTTCGGCTTCGTTGATGACCTGCGCGCGATAGGCCTCGGCCTCTTGCAGGATCTGCGCGGCCTTGCCTCGGGCACCGGCCACGACCTTGTTGGCATAGGCATCGGCCTGCTTCTGCAAGGTATCGCGGGTCTGTTCGGCAGCCTGAACCTCGCGGAAAGCGTCGATCACCTCGGTGGGCGGGTCGGCCTTTTCAAAGTTTATCCGCACGATGTTGATCCCGGATTCATAGCTGTCCAGCGTCTTTTGCACCAACTGTTGCAGCTCGATGCTGATGACCCGGCGGTCCCGGTTCAGGATCGGTGCAAGTTCCGAGCGCGCGATGATTTCACGCATCGCCGACTCGGCAACCGCGTTGATCGTGCCCACCGGATCGGCCAGGTTGAACAGGTAATCCTTGGCATTGCTGATGGTCCAGACGACCTGGAAATCGATGTCCACGATATTTTCGTCACCGGTCAGCATCAGCCCCTGCGAGGCCCGCGTGCCGCCACGTCCGGTACCGATATCTTCGGTCCGCTCGCGGGTCACTGCGATGATGTCCTTGGTGACAATCGGCCAGGGGGCAAAATTCAATCCCGGCTCGCCAGTGCGATAATATTTGCCGAACAACAGTTCTACAGACTGTTCCTCGGGCTTGACGGAATAGACCGACATCCACAGCCAGAAGCCAAACAAGGCCAGAATGATCAGGCCGATGGTGCCACGCCCGAAACCGGGTGCGCCGCTACCGCCGCCGGGAAAACCGGAACCGCCACCCTTGCCGCCCATCAGAACGCGCAGCTGTTCCTGACCCTTGCGAACGATTTCGTCTATCTCGGGGATCTGGGGCCCTTGCCCACCACCGCCGCGATTTCCGCCACCACCCTGATCGCCGCCGCCGCGGTTTCCACCGCCGCCGCCCCAGGGGCCCCCATTATTGTTGCCGGTCATGTGACTTGTCGTCCTTCCTGTTTTCCATTCATGTCATCCGTACGCTTTACAGCCAATTGGGGGCGAACAGCGATAATTCAAGCCGTGCGCACCGGTTCTTTCATTGTCACCAGCTCTTCGGCGGCCGACGGGTGCAACGCCATGGTGCGGTCAAAGTCCTCTTTGGTTGCGCCCATCTTCATTGCGATGCCGACCATCTGAATCATTTCGGCCGCGGCTTCGCCAACAATATGCACCCCAAGAACACGCCGGGTTTCACGGCTGACGATCATCTTCATCATCATGCGTTCCTGCTTGCCGGCAAGTATGTGCTTCATCGGCCGGAACGCCGTGAAATAGACCTCGATCGGTTCCTGGTCGCGGGCGTCTTCTTCGGAAAGACCGACCGTGCCAATCTCGGGCTGGGTGAAGACAGCCGTCGGAATGATCTTGTGATCCACAGTTGTGGGATTACCACGAAATACCGTTTCGACAAAGGCTGCGCCTTCGCGGATGGCAACCGGGGTCAGGGCCACGCGGTCTGTGACATCACCCACGGCAAAGACAGAGGGGATGTTGGTCTGCGAATACTCATCTACCAGGATCTGCCCCTTGCGGCCCGTTTTCACACCCGCAGCTTCCAGCCCCAGATCGTCGGTATTGGGGATCCGGCCGGTTGCATAAAGCACCTGGTCGAATTCATTGACCGAGCCATTGGTGCATTTCACCCGCAAGCCGGTTTCCGTCTTTTCGATCGACATGACATCTGTGCCCACATGCAGGTTGATCCCCTTGGCGATCATCTCGTCGGCAACATGGCCGCGCACCTCGTCATCAAAACCGCGCAGGATCTGTGCACCCCGATAGAATTGCGTGACCTCCGAACCCAGCCCGTTGAGAATGCCGGCAAATTCACAGGCAATATACCCGCCGCCCACGATCAGAATGCGCCGCGGCTGCTGTTCAAGCAGGAAGATGTCGTTCGAGGTGATGACCAGATCGGACCCCGGAAAATCGGGCACATAGGGCCGGCCGCCGACGGCAACAAGAATGTGCTTGGCGGTCAGCGTCTCGCCCGAGGACAGCCGCACCGTATGCGCATCTTCGATGACCGCGCGTGCGTCGAACAGCTTGACCCCAGCGTTTTCCAGGTTGCGCCGATAGATACCTTCAAGGCGCGTCACCTCGTCACCGATGGCACCGATCAGCCGCCCCCAGTCAAAACTGGTCGCGCCCACATTCCAGCCGAAACCGGCGGCGTCGTTGAATGCCTCGGAAAAACCGGCGGCAAAAACCATCAGCTTTTTCGGCACACAGCCACGAATCACGCAGGTGCCGCCCATGCGGTATTCTTCGGCAAGGCCCACCCTGTAGCCATCCGAAGCAGTCAGCCGCGCGGCCCGGACACCGCCGGAGCCCCCGCCGATGACGAAAAGGTCAAGGTCAAAAGTCATATGTCAGTCCGCTATATCGACGAAAAGGTTGTCGCGCTCGATCACGTCGATCTGTTCATGCTGGATCGTGCCCATGTTGATGTCACGCACCTCGACATGGCCATCGCCATGGCCGATTACAACGGTGTCGCAGATATCAAGGAACAGCCCGTTTTCCACCACGCCCGGAATCTGGTTCATGATGAGCGACAGTTTTCTGGGCTCGGCAATGCGCCGCAGGTGGAAATCGAGAATATAATGCCCCTCGTCGGTGACGAAGGGCCGGTCGCCATTCATGCGCAGCGTGCCCGAACGGCCCAGGACATCGACATTCATCAGCGCCTCTTCGATCAGGGCCTTGGTAGTTTCCCAGCCGAAACAGACGATTTCGACAGGCAGCGGGAAAGCACCCAGATTTTCGACCTGTTTCGAGGCATCGGTAATGACCACCATGCGATCGGATGCCGTGGCAACGATCTTTTCCTGCAGCAAAGCGCCGCCGCCGCCCTTGATCAGGTTGAGGTTGTGATCGAATTCATCCGCGCCATCAATGGTCAGGTCCAGCCATTTGACCTCTTCCAGGGTCGAGATCGGCACGCCGACATCCTCGGCCAGCTGCGCGGTGCGGTCCGAGGTCGGAACCCCGATGACCTTGAGTCCCTCTTCACGGACCATCTCGCCCAGGATACGAACCATCCAGGCGGCGGTAGAGCCCGTCCCCAAACCAAGCCGCATGCCGGATTCAACGTAATCCAGCGCACGTTTGGCAGAAACGAATTTTGCCGTGTCAATCGGTGACAGATCTGAAACCATCTGACGATTCCCCCAAAGGCCTGTTTGGCGACGATTATACGGCCATATACCCCTGCCGGCGAGAAGGAAATACGACAAAAGCGGCGCTGTCCGTCAGGGGGTGCCACTGATTCGCGCCAGAATACCGCTGACATCTCCCAGCGCCACGGCCCCGACGACATCGCCGCGGTCGCGGCTGATACGGGTGGCAACAAAGGCATCGGCAACCGCCTCGGGCGCGTGACGCAGCAGGATCGAGGCCTGAAGCAGCACCGCCATGCGCTCGGCATACCAGCGGGCCTCGGCCTCGGGCGGGGAAGCCGGCCAGCGCGCAAGCGTTGCAGCAAGTTCGGCATCATAACGGGGATCGGCCCCGCGCGCGGTTTCCAGCTCGGCCAGCAGAACCTGGCCGGCAAGCGGTTCGCGCCCCAGTGCACGCAGAACATCCAGCGCGATCACATTGCCAGAGCCCTCCCAGATCGAGTTGAGCGGCGCCTCGCGATACAACAGCGGCATGGGGCTTTCCTCGACATAGCCGACACCGCCCAGGATCTCCATCGTTTCGAAAACGAAGTTGGGGCAGCGCTTGTTCGACAGGAATTTCGCGATCGCCACCCCGATGCGGGCAAATGCGCGGTCGGTTTCGCTGTCGCCGTCAAAGGAATGGGCAACCCGCAAGGCCAGCGCGGTGGTGGCCTCCCACTCCAGCACCAGATCGGCCAGCACGGCGCGCATCAGGGGCTGGTCGATCAGGCGCCGCTGAAAGGCGCTGCGGCCCTGCACCCACCAATGGGCCTCGGACAGAGCTGCGCGCATCAGGCCGGCAGGCGCCATGGCAGTATCGAGGCGCGTGTGATGTACCATCTCGACAATAGTCTTGACCCCGCGCCCCTCGTCGCCCAGCTGCCAGGCAAACGCGTCGTGATATTCGATTTCCGAGCTGGCATTTGCACGATTGCCCAGCTTGTCCTTGAGGCGCATGATCTGAATCGTGTTGCGCTCGCCATCGGGGGTCCAGCGCGGCACCAGAAAACATGTCAGCCCGCCCGGCGCCTGTGCCAGCGTCAGGAACGCATCGCACATGGGCGCGGAACAGAACCATTTGTGCCCGCGCAGACGCCAGGCATCGCCATCGGGGGTCGCGACCGTGCTGTTTGCGCGCACGTCCGAACCACCCTGCTTTTCGGTCATCGCCATGCCGATGGTGGCGCCGGCCTTTTCACTGGCCGGTCGCGAGGCCTTGTCATAACGGCGCGACATCAGGCGCGGCGTCCATTCGGCCGCAAGCGTCGGGTTGTGACGCAGCGCCGGCACGGCGGCATAGGTCATCGTCATCGGGCAGGCAACGCCGGGTTCGACCTGGCTCTGCATATACACCATGCCGGCATGGGTGGTGTGTCCGCCAGGGCGGTCTTCCCACGGTCGGGCGGCATATCCGGCGGCAAGACCCTCTTGCATCAGCTGGTGATAAGCAGGATGAAAATGCACCTCGTCAATGCGACGGCCCGAACGATCAAACACATGCAGTTCGGGCAGGCAGCGATTTGCGGTGCGGCCGGCCTCGCGCATCTCTTCACGGCCCATCGTGACGCCGTAGGACGAAAGATCACCCTGATCGGCGCCATATATACCGGCGTAGTGCTGCAAGACCGGATCGTCATTCCACAGATCCAGATCGCCGCGCGCCTCGGGCTGGTTGGTCACCTCGTGGGTTTCGAGAATCGTGCGGGGCTTGAGGGGGTGTGTCATGTCGGCCTCCACGCTGTTTTTCGCTCCGGCGACACAATAGCACGGAATCCCGCCCGCCGAAGGCCGCCGCGCAGGGCTGACGCCGCGTCTTGCGTGACGTGAACGTAACGACGAAAAGGGCCCGGCGATGTCCGCCAGGCCCCGGATCAGGTAACAGGTCGGCCTATTTGAGGCGCGTGACCTTGATCATGTTCATGATCGCACGCTCGAAGTAAGGCTCGGACTGGCCCTTGCGGATCTTGCGCATGAAATATTTCTCGAACGCGATCTTGGCCAGATGCACCCATTTGCCTTCGCCCGCCCAGTTCATGTTGCGCGGCGGGTTCTGGGGCTGCGCCAGGAAGGCAACGCCCTTGTCACCGAAATCGGCCAGGCAGAAGGCGTTCCAGGTGCCTTCATGGGTCGGCTCCTTGCCACGCAGCATCTGCCCGATATTGGCGGCTGCGGCAGCAACCATCGATTCGATCATGTAGCCGGTCTTGGGCACGCCCACCGGCACATTGGTCTTTTCAAGCGGCGGAATGGCAATACACACCCCGACGGCAAAGACGTTGTTGTATTTCGGGTTCTGCTGGCGCTCGTTCACAAGGATAAAGCCCATCGGGTTCACCAACCCGTCGATACCCTGCACCGCCGGGATCCCGCGGAAGCTGGGCAGCATCATGGAATACTTGAACGGCAGCTCGTGGCTTTTCACCGGCTTGCCGTCATCGCCGATCTCGCTGACATGCATTGTCCCGTCTTCGACCTTGTCGACCTGCGCATTGCAGATCCACTTGATGTGGCGGTCGCGCATTTCGGATTCCAGCAGGCCCTTGGTATCGCCAACCCCGCCAAGGCCGAGATGGCCGACATAGGGCTCGGCAGTGACAAAGGTCATCGGCACCTTGTCGCGGATCTTGCGGCGGCGCAGATCGGTGTCCATGATCATGGCGTATTCATAGGCCGGGCCATAGCACGAGGCCCCCTGAACGGCGCCAACGACGATCGGGCCGGGATCCTTGCAGAAATCTTCCCACGCCTGGTTGGCGTTCACGGCATGGTTCACGTCACAGACCGACTGGGTATAGCCCTCGGGGCCAAGCCCCTCGATCTTGTCAAAGGCGAGCTCGGGGCCCGTCGCGATGACCAGATAGTCATAGGTCACCTCGCGCCCGCTTTCGAGGACCAGCTTGTTTTCGTCGGGTACAACCTTGACGCAGGCGTCGCAGATGAAATCGATCTTTTGCCGCGTCAGCACGGGTTCCAGGTCGATGGTGATGTCTTCCTTCGAGCGCCAGCCGACACCGGCCCAGGGATTCGACGGGGTGAACTGAAAATAGGGGTTGTTGGAAATCACGGTGATCTTGTCTTCACGCCGCTTTTCCTTTTTCATGTCGTAGGCCATCGGCAAACCACCGATACCAGCCCCGAGAATGACAATATGGGCCATGTTCTTCCTCCTTGTGGCCGCGGACACTTCCCGCCTTGGTCGCTTTTGTTGTATTCAGATTATCTAATATAATCTATCGCCGATTGCCGTGTGGTGCGGTGCCGCACATTTAATGACCGCCCCTGACATGATGGTTTGTTTGAAATTTGCGAAATTTTGGCAAAAATCGCAAGTATTGTTTCCCGTTGGTGGAAGCTGGGAGTGTTTTATGTCGGCACCACGGTCAGGCCCAGTATTTCACGGGCCTGCCCCGCATCGGCCACGGGCCGCCCGTAGCGCGCGCAGATTTCAACCGCCCGCTGGACAAGCGCCGCATTCGAGGGCGCAAGGGTATCGCGGTCAAGCCGCACATTGTCTTCAAGCCCCGTGCGCGTGTGCCCCCCGGCAGCAATGGACCATTCGTTCAGCAGGATCTGGCCGGCTCCTACCCCGGCACCACACCAGGTTGCGTCCGGGGCCAGACGCCGCAATGTGCTCACATAGAAATCGAACACCTCTCGATCGACGGGCATCGCGTTCTTTACACCCATGACGAACTGCACATGCAAGGGCGCTTTCAGCCGACCGTCACGCTGCATCATTACCGCCTGAAAGATATGGGACAGGTCAAATGCCTCGATCTCGGGCTTGACGTCGTACTTCAACATCTCGGCCGCCAACCAATCAACCAGTTCAGGGGGGTTCTCATATACCCTGGTCGGAAAGTTGTTCGAGCCGACCGAAAGCGAGGCCATGTCGGGGCGCAGCGACAGCATAGCCCCGCGCTCGCGCCCCGCGCCAGAGCGCCCGCCTGTCGAAAGCTGGATGATCATTCCGGGGCAGTGCTTGCGGATACCCTCGATCAGGCGCGCAAATCTGTCGGGATCCGATGTCGGGCTCTGGTCATCATTGCGCACATGGCAGTGGGCGATGGTCGCACCTGCCTCGAATGATTCGTGGACGCTTTCGATCTGCTCGACAACGGTAATCGGCACCGCCGGATTGTTTTCCTTGCGCGCGACAGAACCGGTGATTGCAACACAGATGATGCAGGGCGTTTTCATCTGATCCGTCATTGAAGCACCCCAATTCGCCTGACCGGCCCTGCTTGACCCCACTTGCCCCCATGACATGCCAGATCCGGCGGTCGGCGGTCCAGTAGCGAATTCGCCGGCCGTGTGCACGAATCCGTCACACGCCGGCAATCAATTCGGCGGCCCTTTCCACGGCGCCCGACCCGTGAGGAATGCCCAGCGCCTTCAAACCCGCATCGATGACACCAAGAACCCCCAGCACCATATGCGCGTTCACATGCCCCATATGCGCGATGCGGAACACGCCCTCGCTACCCGGGTCTTCGTCAGTCGCCATCCCGAGGCCGATACCAAGTGTCACCCCGGCATTTTCCTCGGCCCATCGGCGTAATGCCGGGCCGTGGTCAACCCCGATCCTGACCGTCGTCACCGCGTGCGAGCGTATTGCGGGATCGGCAATATTCATCTCGACCAAACCACCCTGCCCCCACGACTCGAGCGCGGCCCAGACAGCGTTTGCAAGGGCTTGGTGGCGCTGCCAGACATTTTCCAGCCCCTCTTCATGCAGGATCATGTCGAGGGATTCCCGCAGGCCGTAAAGCTGCTGCGCCGGCGGTGTGCCGTGAAACTTGCGCCAGAAATCACCGCCATCGGTGCGCGAGGTCCAGTCCCAGTAGGGCGTCACCATGTCGGCATTGCGGTGTTGCGCATCCGCGCGATCATTGAACCAGACAAAACCCAGCCCCGGCGGCATCATCAGCCCCTTCTGGCTGGCCGAGATCATCACGTCTGCACCCCAGGAATCCATTTCGAAACGGTCGCAGGCAAGCGAAGCTATACAGTCCACAACCAGAAGCGCCGGATGCCCCAGCGCATCAAGAACCCTCCGCATCGCCGCAATATCGTTTCTGACACTGGTCGCGGTGTCGGTATGCACGGCCAGCACCGCCTTGATCTGGTGACCGCGGTCCTTTTTCAGCGCGTATTCCAGCCGATTCACGTCAACGGCCTGGCGGCGACCGAAATCGATAACGGACACATCCGCCCCCAGCCCCTGCGCCGCTTCGGCAAAGCCAAGGCCGAAATTCCCCGTTGCCGGGACAAGAACCCTGTCGCCCCGGCTCAGGATATTGGAAAGCGAGGCCTCCCACACGGCGTGCCCATTGCCGATATAGATCGCGACCTTGCCGCTGCTGCGCGCCACCGCGTTGAGATCCGGATAAATGGTTTCGGCCATCTCGACCAGCGCGCCCCCATAGATATTGGGAGAGGCCCTGTGCATCGCCCTCAATACCCGATCGGGCACGACCGACGGGCCGGGAATGGCAAGATAGCTGCGACCGAAACCAAGATTCATGGGCCTTACTCCTGTAGCGAATGCCGAAAACACCTACGACTGACGAAATTGGCGGTCAATCGGCAAGACCCCGCCGCCAGCCACGACGCTACGACGCTTGTGCCGGCAAAACTGATCGGATAAGCCCTGTCCGATATCCGAACCCGTCCCGCGACGGACCCCATCCCCGGAGGCCGGCCCGGCTGATCATGCTGCGAAAAATCTGGAAATATCTGGAAGACAAGGAGCGCGCCTGGAGATATTCCTTCGGCAATGATCTCTCGACACCGGCCGCACGCAGGCAGGCCCGTCGTCATTTCAACTGGGTCGATCACGGCGTCTTGCGGGTTTACTGGACAAATTTCGCCCCCGTGGCCGAAGGTGTGTTCCGTTCAAATCAGCCGTCGCCGGAACGGTTGCGCCGATATCGTGACAAGGGAATCCGCTCGGTTCTCAACCTGCGGGGAACCAGCCCCCTCAGCCAATACCTGTTCGAAAAGGAAGCCTGTGATAATCTTGGGCTGAAGCTCGTGAACATCAATCTGTCAGCCACACAGCTGCCAACACTCGACACCATTCACGAACTCGAACAGCATTTCCGCACCTTGGAAAAGCCCTTTGTCATGCATTGCAAATCGGGTGCCGACCGTGCCGGATTTGCGTCCGCACTTTACCAGCTGCTGATCGAGGACATGCCCATCGAGATTGCGCAAAGGCAACTGAGCCTGCGTTTTCTACACCTGAAAAGCTCGTCCAAGGGGATCCTCGACTATTGCCTTGAAAAATATCGCCAAAGAACCGAGTCTGACCCCATCCCGTTCAGGGACTGGTTGGAAAGCGAGTATGATCCGGTGAAACTGCAACAGGAATTCGACGCCCGGCGGCGAAAGGGCGGCTGAGGCATGGCGCGACTTCTTGACATCACGCCCGCAAGCAAGGGGCTGAAGCTGCCGCTGTGGCTGTGGGACAACTATTTCCGGCCACGTTTGTGGTTCATCATCGCCGCCTTTGTGCTGATGGCGGTCGAGGGTTCGATGCTGGGGCTGATCAGCTACATGGTCGGCCCGATGTTCGACCGGGTCTTTGTCGCCAAGAATGCCGCGGCGATCTATGCCGTGGGCGGCCTCATGTTTGTCGTGTTTCTGGCGCGTGCGCTCAGCGGTTTCGGCCAGCGGGTGCTGATGAGCGTGATCGGGCAAAAGGCCATAGCGGACATGCAGGCCGATCTGGTGCGGCACATGATGCGGCTGGACAGCCTGTTCTTTCAGGACAACGCCCCCGGCGCGTTGATAGAACGCGTGCGCGGCGACACCCAGGCGATACAGGTCGCGTGGTCCGCGGTGTTTACCTCGCTTGGGCGTGACATCATTTCGCTTGTCGCGCTTCTGGGGGTGGCCATTTCGATCGACTGGGTCTGGACACTTGTCGCGGTGGCCGGTGTGCCTTTGCTGATTGTCCCGGTCTTCCTGTTGCAGAAGATGATCCATGCCACCACCCGCCACGCCCGGCAGATGGCGGCGCTGATCTCGACCCGGCTTGACGAGATCTTTCACGGCATCAACCCGATCAAGCTGAACAATCTCGAAAACCAGCAGGACCGGCGTTTCACCGAGACGCTGAAAAGCTATGTCCGCGCGCAGATCCGTTCCGAGGCGGGCCAGGCTGGCGTGCCCGCAATGATGGATATCGTTGCCGGGCTGGGGTTCATGGGCGTGCTCGTCTATGGCGGTTTCCAGATCATCGACGGCACCAAGACCATCGGGCAGTTCATGTCGTTCTTTACCTCGATGGCGCTGATCTTCGAACCTTTGCGCCGGCTGGGCAACATTTCCGGCCTGTGGCAGGCGGCCGTTGCCAGTATCGAGCGCCTGCATGCCATATTCGATCAACAGCCCGGCATCACCTCACCACCCGCGCCTGTTGCCATCACCTCTGACACGGGCCGCAAGGATATCGAGCTGCGGGACATCTGCTTTGCCTATGGCGACAATCCGGTGCTGGATCACCTGACGCTGACCGCACAGGCGGGCAAGACAACCGCGCTGGTCGGGGCATCGGGCGCGGGTAAAAGCACGCTGTTCAACGTGCTGACCCGCCTTGTCGAACCCCAGTCCGGGCTGGCCACGATTGGCGGAATCGATATCCGCGACATGGCGCTGGGCGACCTGCGGGGGCTGTTTTCGGTGGTAACGCAAGACGCCGCCCTGTTCGACGAAACCCTGCGCGACAACATCATGCTCAGCCGCCCCGACGCCAGCGAAGAGGAATTCCGCCGCGCCGCCGATGCGGCATTCGTGACCGACTTTGTGCAACACCTGCCGCAGGGTTTCGACACCCCTGCCGGGCCGCGGGGGTCGAACCTGTCGGGCGGGCAGCGCCAGCGGGTTGCAATTGCGCGCGCCGTGTTGCGGGACGCCCCCATCCTGCTGCTGGACGAACCGACCTCGGCGCTGGACGCGCAATCCGAGGCAGCCGTGCAAAAGGCGCTGGACGCGCTGTCAAAGGGGCGCACGACGCTGGTGATCGCCCATCGCCTGGCGACCATCCTGCATGCCGACAAGATCGTGGTGATGGACAAGGGGCGCGTGGTCGATGAGGGCACGCATGAGGAATTGCTGGCGCACGACGGGCTGTATGCCAGCCTCTACCGCCTTCAGTTCGAGGGCTGACCCCCTTCATACCCGCGCACCAGACGTTCAGGCGGCACCCCTGCGAAATAGCGCGCCAACGTCCACAGATTGCGCCCTCCCCGGCGCAACCATCCCTCGCGCTGGTAACGGCCGGCATCGGTGATCGCATGGGCCGGCAGCAGGTCGATCCGGCCCCGCAGGGCGCAGGCCATGGCGACATCCTCCATCAAGGGGATATCAGGGAACCCGCCCACCGCATCATATAGCGCGCGCGAAACCAGCAGGCCCTGATCGCCATAAGGCAGACCGAACAGGCGCGTGCGCAGATTGGCCCAGCCGGCCACAAGGCGCCCCGGCATCCCCGCGCTGTCAAAGCCCAAGCGAAAGACGGCTGCGCGGCCCATATCTGCCACGGTATCATCAGCTGCATCCATGCCCGGCCGACGGGTCGGGCAGCGCCCGCCCTGTACATGTCCCGCGACAACACCCTCCCACCCCGGCGCCAGCACCGTGTCGGCATGCAGGAACAACAGCCAGGGCGCGCGCGCAACCTCGGCCCCGCGCCTCAGCTGCCCGCCCCTGCCCTGCGGGCCGGAAACAAATCGCGCACCCAACTCATCGGCCATCTTTTCGATATCGTCGCTGCTGCCGCCATCCGACAGGATCAGCTCATGAATCAGGCCGGCATCCAGCCCCGCGAACAGCGCATGCAGGCAAGGGCCAATCCGGTCGGCCACATTCAGGGTGGGGATGATGACACTGACAGGGGCGGGCATTTGACCTCGGACATATCTGCTTGCGCCCTTATAGCCCCTGTCATGGAGACAGGCGACCGCCTATATTGGGTGGGTGAACAGGCAAGGAGGGATCACATGCAGGCCGACCACGCGACAGACCGAACAGTTCTCAGGATCACCGGCAGCGACCGTATGGATTTTCTGCAAGGGCTGATCACCAACGACATCAAGGCGCTGGGCGACGGGCTGCTTTATGCGGCTCTGCTGTCGCCGCAGGGGAAATACCTGTTCGATTTCCTGCTGCGCGCCGATGACGCTGCCATCCTGCTTGACGTCAAGACCGACGCCGCGCCCGCGCTGGCCGGGCGGCTGAACATGTACAAGCTGCGGGCAGATGTGGCAATCGAGGCAACCGACCTGCCGGTCTGGCTGGGCACGGGCGAGCCCCCCGACGGTGCGCTTGCCGACCCCCGCCACGCCGCCCTTGGCTGGCGCTATTATGGCGACCTCGCGGCAACGCCGGGCGGGATCGACCGCGATGCAATTCGCGTCGAACATGTCATTCCCGAAACCGGGATCGAGCTGATCCACAACGAAAGCTACATCCTGGAAATGGGGTTCGAGCGGCTGAACGGCGTCAGCTTTCGCAAGGGGTGTTATGTCGGACAAGAGGTCACCGCCCGCATGAAACACAAGACCGAGCTGCGCAAGGGCCTGGCGCGGGTCGAAATCGCGGGCAAACCCACCCCCGGCACATCCATCACGCGTGAGGGCAAACAGATCGGCACCCTGCATACCGTGGCGGGCGGCCATGCAATCGCCTATCTGCGTTTTGACCAGGCCACGGGTGAAATGCAGGCGGGCGACGCCCTCGTCACCTGGGACGGCCAGCGACCGGACGGCTGAATCCCCGCAACCGGTTTGAAAAGCCTTGACCGGCGTCAATGACAGCGGCCTTCTGTTTGGAAACTGTCGCGCAAGTTTGCCAGCACAGCAGGGGACAACACCAACCACATGCCGGATTCTTCCATGCCAGAGGGGCCTGTGACCTGCCCACATATACCGCCCAAACCCCAATCGCGCGATGGCAAGGTTTCACTGTGGCGATATGCACGCCTGTTCCGGCAAGACATATTGTCGGCCCAGCCCGCGCGGCTGTATCGGGCCTGGATGGCAGAATTCAGAACACCCTTCTTTCATTCCTACCTGTGCAACGACCCCGCGCTTGTCGATCTGGTGCTGAAGGAACGGCCGCAGGATTTCCCGAAATCCGAGCGTATCCGCGTGGGGCTGAAACCGCTGTTGGGGGATTCGGTATTCATCACCAATGGCGAACAATGGGCGCGCCAGCGCCGCATCATCGACCCGGCATTCGAGGGCGGGCGCCTGCGCACCGTCTTTCCCGCAATGTGGGATGCGGGTGTTGCAGCGGTCGACCGGCTGCGCCCGCTGGCCGACGGCAAGACCCCCGTCGAGATCGAGGAACAGGCCAGCCATGCCGCCATGGACGTGATCTTTCGCACCCTGTTTTCGGTGCCTATCGAACATGAAATTGCCAGCGCCGCCTTTGCCGCATTCAAGGCCCATCAAAAGGCGCAGCCACTGGTCAATCTGGGTTCGCTCATCCCCCTGCCCAACTGGTTCCCCCGTTTCCACAGCCGCAGCGCGCGCGAAACCGCCCGCCAGATCCGCGCACTTATCGGCCAGCTGACCGCCCAGCGCGCGCAAGAGCTGCGCGAGGGCCGCGCCCCCGATGATCTGGCCACCAAGATCATGACCACCCCCGATCCCGAAACAGGCGAAACATTCGCCGAGGGCGAAATGACCGATCAGGTCGCGATATTCTTCCTGGCCGGGCATGAAACATCGGCCTCGGCGCTGGGCTGGGCGCTGTATCTGCTGGCGCTCTATCCCGAATGGCAGGAGCGCGTCGCGGCCGAGGCCACAAAGGCGTTCGACCCCGACAAGATCTATTTCTCGACGCTTTCCAAGCTGAAACTTGCGCGGGCCGTGTTTCGCGAAACCATGCGCCTGTACCCGCCCGTGCCGATGTATGTGCGCGAGGCATCCCGGCACGAGACCTTCCGCAAGCGCCGCGTGCGCAAGGGCGCACAGATCATCATCAGCCCATGGCATCTGCATCGCCATACCCGGCTGTGGGAGCGCCCCGATGAATTCGACCCCGCCCGATGGGACACCCCCAATGGCAAGGAATGCCAGCGCAAGGCCTATATCCCCTTTTCCGCAGGTCCACGCGTCTGCCCCGGATCAGCCTTTGCCATGGCCGAAGGGCCGCTGCTGCTGGCCATGCTGATGCGCGCCTATCGGTTCGAACGTGTTAAAGGGCGCGACCCGGTTCCGGTTGCGCATCTGACGGTGCGCACCAAGGACGGGATCTTCCTGCGCGTCAGCCCGCGTGATACAATGCTGAAAACGCCCGAGGTGGAAAGATGAGCCAAGCACAGCCCGCCCCGCCCCCGGCCTGGCCTTTCTGGCTGACGCTGACATTCGTGCCGCTGGTGGCAATATCGGTGCTGCAAGGCGGCTGGTGGATCGCCTTCGTCCCCGTCTATGGCTGGGTTCTGACACCGATCGCCGACAGGTTCTTCGGCCGCAACCTGCGCAATCCCGACCCAAACACCCCGGATGAACAACTGTTCTGGCATCGGCTGCTGACCTGGATCTGGTTTCCCATCCAGCTGGTGCTGGTCTACTGGTCGATCTGGTATCTGACCCACCGCGCCGATCACACCACCGCCGAGAACATCGGCATCATGTTCGGCATCGGCCTGACGACCGGCATGGTCGGCATCGTCTATGCGCATGAGCTGATGCACAAATCTTCGAGATTCGAGCGCATGCTTGCCGATCTTCTGATGGCGCTGGTGCTGTATTCGCATTTCCGCACCGAACACCTGCTGGTGCATCACCCCTGGGTCGGTACGCCGCGCGACACGGTGACAGCACGCTACAATGAGGGGTTTCACCGCTATTTTCCGCGGGTCCTGATTCGCGGCCCCGGTTCTGCCTGGCGGGCGGAACGGGCCAGGCTGAGGCGCGCCGGCCTGCCCGTCTGGCACCGACGCAACCCGTTCTGGCGTTATGCGTTCCTGCAAGCCCTGTTTCTGGCAATATCCTTTGTCATCGGCGGATGGGCGGGCATCGGGATGTTCGCCTTTCAGGCCTTCATCGCCATCTGGCTGCTGGAGCTGACAAATTATGTCGAACATTACGGCCTGACCCGCAAATATCTTGGCGACGGAAAATATGAACCCGTCCGCCCCCATCATTCATGGGATTCGACGCATCTTGTCACCAATCTGGTGCTGATCAACCTGCAACGCCATGCCGACCATCACGTCAACCCGATGCGCCGCTTTCCGCTGTTGCAGGCCTACGGGCCGGGGCAGGTGCCGCAACTGCCCACCGGCTATCCGCCAATGACCGCGCTGGCCATGATCCCGCCGCTGTGGCGGCGCCGCTTCAACCCGCGGGTCCGCGCCTGGCGAAAACAGTTCTACCCGGAAATCACCGACTGGACGCCCTACAAGAAATGGGAATACCCCGCCCCCAAAGGGGCGGGATGAAAGATGCGACCTATTCGGCAGCCTCGCCGAAATCCTCCATCGGCGGGCAGACGCAGAACAGATGCCGGTCGCCCCAGACATTATCGACCCGGTTGACCGGCGACCAGTACTTGTCCACCCGAAAGGCCCCCGGCGGGAAGCAGGCCTGCTCGCGCGTATAGGGCCGATCCCATTCACCGACCAGATCCTCGACCGTGTGCGGGGCATTCTTCAGCGGGTTGTTTTCGGGGTCGATCCGGCCCTCTTCGATATCCTTCGCCTCGGCCGCAATTGCCAGCATGGCGTCGCAGAAACGATCGAGCTCGGCCTTTGTTTCGCTTTCGGTCGGCTCGACCATCAAGGTACCCGGCACCGGAAAGCTCATCGTCGGGGCGTGAAATCCGCAGTCAATCAGGCGCTTGGCCACATCATCAACCGTCACACCCGCCCGATCTTTCAGAGGCCGCGTGTCGATGATGCATTCATGGGCAACCCGCCCGTTCGGCCCCTTGTACAGCACATCATAGGCCCCCGACAGGCGCGAGGCGATATAGTTGGCGTTCAGGATGGCCACCTTGGTGGCCTGTGTCAGCCCGGCGCCGCCCATCAGCATTACATAGGCCCAGGAAATCGCCAGAATGCTGGCCGAACCATAGGGCGCCGCCGAAACCGCCCCCTCACCGGCCAGCGGATCGCCCGGCAGATAGGGGATGAGATGCGCCTTGACCCCGATCGGCCCCATGCCGGGGCCCCCGCCACCATGAGGGATGGCAAATGTCTTGTGCAGGTTCAGATGGCTGACGTCCGAGCCGATCTCGCCCGGCTTGGCCAGCCCGACCATCGCGTTCATGTTGGCGCCGTCCATATAAACCTGCCCGCCAAGGTCATGGGTGATCTCGCAGATCTCGCGCACGCTTTCCTCGAACACGCCGTGGGTCGAAGGGTAGGTGATCATGCAGGCGGCAAGGTTTTCCGCATGCTGCTCGGCCTTGGCGCGGAAATCGGCAACATCGATATCGCCGTTTTCAGCCGTCTTGACCGCAACCACCTTCATCCCCGCCATATGCGCGCTTGCCGGGTTGGTGCCATGGGCCGACATCGGGATCAGGCAAATGTCGCGGTGCCCCTCGCCGCGCGCCTCGTGATAGCTGCGAATTGTCATCAGGCCGGCAAACTCGCCCTGCGCCCCCGAATTGGGCTGCATCGAGATCGCGTCATAGCCGGTGATCTGGCACAGCTTGTCGGAAAGGTCGCGGATCAGTTCCTGATACCCCTGCGCCTGCTCCAGCGGCACATAGGGGTGGATCTGTGAAAATTCCGGCCAGGTCAGCGGAATCATCTCGGCCGCAGCGTTCAATTTCATGGTGCAGCTGCCCAGCGGGATCATCGCACGATCAAGTGCCAGATCGCGATCGGCCAGACGCCGCATATAGCGGGTCATCTCGCTTTCGGCCCGGTTCATGTGGAATACCGGATGCGTCAGATATTCGCTGGTGCGCACCAGATCATCGGGGATGCGGTATTCCGGCGTCAGATCGTCATCCTTGCGCGTGATGCCAAAGGCCCGCCAGACGGCCTCGATGGTGGCAGAACGGGTGCGCTCGTCCAGCGAGATGCCGATGCGATCATCCCCGATCCGGCGCAGGTTGATCCCCTCCTCGCGGGCGGATTTCAGAACCACCTCCTGCAAGGGGCCGACCTCGACCGTGATCGTGTCGAAAAACTGCGCCGGCGACACCTTGAGCCCGGCCTCTTCCAGCCCCCGGGCCAGACGGACGGTCTTGCGATGGATACGCTGGGCAATGGCCCTGAGCCCCTCGGGTCCATGCATCACCGCATAAAAGCTGGCCATCACCGCCAACAGCGCCTGCGCGGTGCAGACATTGGACGTCGCCTTTTCGCGCCGGATATGCTGCTCGCGCGTCTGCAGCGCCAGGCGATAGGCCCGGTTGCCGCGGGCATCCACCGACACGCCGACTATCCGCCCCGGCATAGACCGCTTGTAGGCGTCCTTGGTGGCCATATAGGCCGCATGCGGCCCGCCATAACCCTCGGGCACACCGAACCTCTGGGTCGAGCCGACGGCAATATCGGCGCCCATTGCGCCGGGCTCTTTCAGCAGGGTCAGCGCCAGAGGGTCGGCCACCACGACACCAACGGCCCTGGCGGCGTGCAGCGCGGCAATGGGATCGGTAAAATCATGCAGATCGCCATAGGTGCCCGGATACTGAAAAATCGCGCCAAACACCTGATCGGGATCCAGATCGACCAGCGGATCGCCGATGATCAGCTCTATACCCACAGGTTCGGCGCGTGTCTTCATCACCGCGATGTTCTGCGGATGGCAATGATGGTCGATGAAAAACGCCCTGGCCTTCGATTTGGCCACCCGTTGCGCCATGGTCATGGCCTCGGCACAGGCGGTGGCCTCATCCAGCAGTGACGCATTGGCGATCTCGAGCCCGGTCAGATCGCTGACCATGGTCTGAAAATTCAGCAACGCCTCAAGCCGGCCCTGGCTGATCTCGGGCTGATAGGGGGTATAGGCCGTATACCATGCGGGATTTTCCAGAATGTTGCGCTGAATGGCCGGCGGCGTGACGGTGCCGTAATAGCCCTGCCCGATCAGGCTGGTCATATGGGCGTTCTTGCGCGCAATCTCGCGCATGTGAAACAACACCTCGCGCTCGGATTTTGCCCGCCCCCAGTCCAGCTCGTCGTGCTGGCGAATACCCGCAGGCACGGTCTGGTCGATCAACTCGTCCAGGCTGGATACGCCCAGCTCGGCGAACATGTCCTCCATCTCGGCAGGCGACGGACCGATGTGACGCCGGTTGGCAAAATCATAGGGCAGGTAATCTGTGGGCTTGAAGGTCATGGCAGACTCCATTCGACAACGGCCACCCGCATCGGCAGCATGTTCACTCTGACATCCCCGATTTCTTCTTTGCACAAATACTCCGGGGGGGTCGCGGCCCCCCGGCGGGGGCCGGGGCCCCCCACCCGGGCAAAATAAAAACATAAAAGCCGGGGATGGAGCCCCGGC
>JAUZRU010000140.1 GCA_030950185.1 Paracoccaceae bacterium
CTGTAGGGGATATGCACATAGCGCCCGGTGGTGGGCAGGATCAGAATGCCGTAACCATCGATGAATTCGGGATATATGCCGATGGAATCCTCGAACCGGCCCTGATTGCGCATGTCGTCTTCGGTGATGTTGTAAACCGCGTCGATCTTGCGGGTGTCGCGGATACCGATGGTCATGCCGAAATTGCGCAGACGCGCCTTTTCACAGCCCGGCGCATAGGCACGCAGTGCCTTGATGGCCTCCATCACCTGCCGGCGGCCCTCGATCTCGAACCGGGTCATGCTGTCGGGGTCGGTGCCGTCGCAGCCGTCAAGCTGCACGAGGTTCATGTAAGTCATTTCGCCGGTGTCATGCACTGCACCCCATGTGCCGCCAATGGTGTTGAGGTTGGGGGCAATCAGCCCCTCTTCGATGGCGCGCTCGAAGGGGCGGCGCAGGAACGGCGAGAACATGTCGTCTTCCTTGCCGCTGGTCTCGATCTCCCACTCGCCCACAGCCCAGTCGGCATAGGTCTGAGGATCAGCGCGCACCGCCTCCATGAATCGTTGCTTGTTGACGCCAGCCAGGTGGAACATGACGCTGGCGGCCTGCATTTCCTCGATCGGGGTCTTGTGAGTTGGCGCGCCCGCGCGAAAGGCGATATCCGCGTCCCCCGTCGCGTCGATCACCCTGCGGGCAAGAATCGCCTCGCGGCCCGCCTTGCTTTCGGTGACGATACCGCAAATGGCGTCGCCTTCCATGATCGGGGCGACGAACTGGCGATGCAGCATCGGACGGATCCCCGCGTCAGTGACCAGCCTGTCGGCAACAACCTTGAACCCCTCGCTGTCGAGTTCATATGAAAGCGACTGGCTTTCCGGCACAGCGGCGCCCATCTCGCGTGCGGTATCCTCGAATTCGCGGCCGATGCCGCCTGCCTCGACCGTCTTTTCATGCCGATACCAGGCAAAGCCCTCGACCCCGACAACGGTGATATTGCCGCCGAAACAGCCAAAGCGTTCGACCAGGGTGACATCGACCCCGGCGCGGGCCGCGGCAATGGCTGCGGCCAGGCCACCGGGGCCTGAACCGACGACCAGAACATCGGTCTGATGGATGACGTCTATCTTGCGGGCGGGTTCGGTGATCTGCATGGCGGGCTCCGGCTTGGGTCAAGGACAGTCGGGCCCGCCGGCGCGTGCATGTCAAGAAAGATCATTGATGCAAACGGGTTTGGCGCCTGAAAACCGCGCTCAGCGTGCTGCCAGCGCCTCGGCCAGCAGGTCGTGCACGGCCTTGGCGGGCACGTCGCTGGTGACGAATGCCGCGCCAATATCGCGCACCAGCACAAAGCGCGGCACGCCGTCCTGCACCTTCTTGTCCTGCGCCATCAGCGCGATCAGACCATCGGCATCGGGCAGATCGCCGGCAATGTCTGACAGATCGCATTTCATGTTCATGGCCCTGAGATGGGCGCGCAGGCGGCTGGGGCATTCCTGCGAACACAGGCCCAGGCGCGCCGACAACTCGAACGCCAGCGCCATGCCGATGGCGACCCCCTCGCCATGCAGCAGCCGGTCACCATAGCCGGTGGCAGCCTCAAGCGCGTGGCCAAAGGTGTGACCCAGGTTGAGCAGCGCGCGCTCGCCATGTTCCAGCTCGTCACGGGCAACGATTCCGGCCTTCATCTCGCAGGAGCGGCGCACCATTTCGGCCCGCAGCGCCATGTCGCCGGCGGCGAGTGCGGGGCCATTTTCTTCAAGCCACGCAAAAAAACCCTCATCCCCCAGCGCCCCGTATTTCACCACCTCGCCATAGCCTGCCAGAAAGTCGCGCACCTCCAGCGTGCCAAGGACAGCGATATCGGCCAGCACCAGCGCCGGCTGCTTGAAGGCCCCGATCAGGTTCTTGCCCTGGGGCGAGTTGATGCCGGTCTTGCCCCCGACCGAGCTGTCCACCTGCGCCAGCAAGGTTGTCGGCATCTGGATAAACCCCACGCCACGGCGCAGGATGGCAGCGGCAAAGCCCGTCAGATCACCGATCACCCCGCCACCAAGGGCAATGATCATGTCATCGCGCTCGACCCGCTCGGCCAGCAGCCACTCGACGACATGTTGCAGCTGCGCCCAGCTTTTCGTGCCTTCGCCTGCCGGCAGGGTCAGGGCAGTGTGGGCGATGGCCGCGTCCTCAAGCGCGCGTTCAAGCGCGGGCAGGTGCAGGCGGGCGACGTTTTCATCGGTAAGGATGGCCACCCGCGGCCGGTTGAGAAGCGGTGCGACTTCATGCCCGGCGCGCTCTAGCAGCCCGGCATCGATGCGAATTTCATAGGCCCGATCATCCAGCCCGACCCTGACAACCTGTTCGCCCGCCATCATGTCACCTTTTCCAATATGCCCGAGGGGTGTGCCAGCAGCGCATCGCGCACCTTGGCGGCCATCTCGTTGACCGAATAGCCCGGTTCCGAGTCGACGATCAACCCGGCCTGCGCATAGGCGGGGGTGCGCTCTTGCAGCAGCTCGAACAGGCGTGCACGCGGGTTTTCCACCCGCAGCAAGGGCCGGGTGTCCTTGTGGCTGACCCGCGACCACAGCAGATTTGGATCGGCCCGCAGCCAGACCGCCAGCCCCTTTTCGGCGATCATTTCACGGTTTTCCGGTTGCAGGAATGCCCCGCCACCCGTTGAAAGAATACAAGGGGGGCCTTCCAGAAGGCGCGCCAGCACCAGACTTTCCTTTTCGCGAAAAAAGGCCTCTCCATCACGGGCAAATATCTCGGCAATGGTCATGTTGGCGGCCTGTTCGATCTGGCGGTCGGAATCCTCGAAAGGCACGCCGATCAGCCGCGCCAAAGCGGTGCCGACGGCCGTCTTGCCGGCCCCCATCATGCCGACCATGACCACGGTTTTCTTCAGCTTCCAGCGCGACATTCCGCTTATCAGGCCCCTGCCCTGTTGCATTCGCGCCTGTTTGGCGTGAAATCAGATGCAAAGCAATATATACTGCCCGCAGGGCCGGAAAATTCCGGCGCAAACCCCCGCGGGCAGGTTGCAGGAGAACGGGCAGAATGAAATGGTTGATGAAACAGCTTGGCAAATGGCTTGCCGTGGCCGTGGTGCTGGCGGGCCTTGCGGTTGTCGCCTATGCGGTGATCGGTGATTTCGGGCCTCCGCAATCGGAACAGACCATTCCGGTGACGATTGATGTCAACTAGGCGCATCTCGCGACTGCTGCTTGCGCTGCCGGTTCTGCTGGGCCTGTCATTGGCCCCGGCGCCAGCCCAGCAAAAGCCCCTGTCGGCGATCGACTGGCTTTCGCGTTCGGTGCGCGACAAGGCCCCGGCAAACAAGACAAGGCAGCCGCAGACGCCACCGGTTGCCCCCGCAAATCCGCTTTCAGGAACCACACCGCCCGAACCACCCCCAATGCCCGCACCCGATAACGGGCAGGGCACCCCCCCGGCCGATGCTGCCCCGGCCGAGGAACCGCTGGCGCTTGACCACATCCAGGTCACCCCCCTTGGGGACATCCGCAAGGATTCGGTCGGGATCCTGCCCATGTCGGTGACCGGCCTGCCCCATGACTTCTGGGGCGATACCGACGTCACCACGCTGGCGGGGCTTGTGACGCAACAGCCCATCGACTCGCTGCCCGAAATGCTGTCGCTGCTGTACAAGCTGCTGCTGGCCGAGGTTGATGCCCCGCGCAACGACCCGACAGGAAGCGGGGAAACACTGCTGCTGGCACGCATCGACAAGCTGCTTGAACTGGGGGCGCTTGACCAGGCGCAGGCCCTGATCGAACGCGCCGGGCCCGATGATGCCCAACTGTTCCGCCGCTGGTTCGATGTCAGCCTGCTGACCGGGCATGTGGACCACGCCTGCACCGCCATGCGCAGCGCGCCCGGTTTCGCGCCAACACTCCAGGCCCGCATTTTCTGCCTTGCGCGTCAGGGCGACTGGAACGCCGCGATGTTGACATTGGCCACAGGTGAGACACTGGGGTTCCTGACCAGGGAACAGGCCGATCTGCTGGCGCGCTTCCTTGACCCCGGCCTGTATGAAGGCGAACCCGATCTGCCCGCACCCAAGCCGCTGACCCCGCTGGTCTTTACCATGCGCGAGGCGCTGTCGATGCCACGGCCCGCGGGCAGCCTGCCGCTGGCCTTCGTTCATGTGGACCTGTCCGAAAACAATGGCTGGCGGACCCGTCTGGAGGCCGCCGAACGCCTTGCCCGTTCGCAGGCGATCGCCCCCAATGTGCTGATCAGCCTGTATAACGAAGGCAAACCCGCCGCGTCAGGTGGTATCTGGGAGAGGGTGCGCGCCTTGCAGGCCTTTGACGTCGCCCTGCTGTCGGGCGATGATGCGGCGATTTCCAAAACCCTGCCGCCCGCATGGAGGGCCATGCAGAATGCCGCGCTCGAAGTGCCATTTGCGCGGTATTACGGCGAACGCCTGCCGGGGCGCGCCCTGACGGCGGATGCAGCACGCATCGCCTTCACGGTCGAGCTGCTGTCGCGCGGCTTTGAAAAGGCGGCCCGCGCCTACAGACCGCAAGACCCGCGCGAAACCTTTCTGCGCGCGCTGGCGCTGGGCCATCTTCAGGGGGTGAAGGCCACCGGCACGCTGGAAACCGCGATCATGTCGGCCTTTACCGACCCCATGCCACAAGGCCCGCTGCGCGACCTTCTGCAAAAGCGGCGGCTCGGAGAAACCATCCTGCGGGCGATGCTGTTGCTCAAGGACGGGGCACTTGCCGATCCCGGGGATATCACCGCCGCCCTGTCGGCCTTTCGCGCCGTCGGGCTTGAGGCCGAGGCCCGGCGCACCGCCATCCAGCTGCTGCTTGTGCAAAGGCGCGGCTGATGTCCGCCTTTCCCGACAGGGTGGCACGTTTTCTTGAATCCGCCCGGGCCGAACTGGGCGCGGCGGACAATACCGTTCTGGCCTATGCCCGCGACCTGCAGGATTTCGGGGCGTGGATGGAACGCAACCACCTCTCCTGGCATCAGGTCACACGCGCCCAGATCGAAGACTATCTTGTTTCCCTGGATGAACAGGGGCTTTCGCCCTCGACACGGGCACGAAGATTGTCGGCCATCCGCCAGTTCTATCGCTTTGCCTTTGAAGAGCGCTGGCGCAGCGACAACCCGGCGGCCATGATCCAGGGGCCCAAAAGAATGCGCAAGCTGCCTTCGAAC
The DNA here is from genome assembly GCA_030950185.1 of Paracoccaceae bacterium. Classification (GTDB taxonomy): domain Bacteria; phylum Pseudomonadota; class Alphaproteobacteria; order Rhodobacterales; family Rhodobacteraceae; genus UBA5972. The sequence goes on from JAUZRU010000140.1 coordinate 5,179, forward strand.
CTGTCGGAACAGGATGTCTCGCGCTTGCTGGAAGCTGCCCGAACCCACGGGCGCAACAAGGCCGAAAGGCTGCGCACCGCCTGCCTGTTCGAGCTGCTTTACGCAACCGGCATGCGCGTGACCGAGCTGGTCTCGCTGCCGGCATCGGCGGCGCGGGGCAATCCGGCAATGCTGCTGATCCGCGGCAAGGGTGGCAAGGAACGTCTGGTGCCGTTGTCCGCGCCTGCGCGAAAGGCGCTTGCGGCATGGCTGAAGGCGCGCGACGCGGCCGAGGCCCTGAAGCGCAAGCGCGGTCTGCCGGAATCGGCATTCCTGTTTCCCGGGCGCGGCAAGGATGGGCATGTCAGCCGCATCTGGTTCTATACCCTGGTAAAAAAGGTGGCCGCCGCCGCCGGTCTGGATGCCGGCAACATCTCGCCCCACAGCCTGCGCCACGCCTTTGCAACACATCTTCTCGCCCATGGCGCCGATTTGCGGGCGATCCAGACATTGCTCGGGCATGCGGATATCTCGACGACCGAAATCTATACCCATGTTCTTGAGGAACGCCTCAGAAAGCTGGTGCTGGAAAACCATCCGCTGGCATAGTGTGTACCGTTCATGGGGCGCCCGGCGGTCAATCTCGTTCCCCTCTCGACTGGCCGTCCGCCAGACCGCACATGGCACGGATCACGGTTCCGTACCGCTGCCCCCCTTGCGCCGCATGGCCTTGGGCAACACATCCTCGCTGGGCCAATAGCCGCTTTGCAGCGCCCGGTCATAGCCCTGCGTCAACCCGACCGCATGCATCGCCGCAACCGCGCCCTTCACGTCATATTCAAGACGTTCCAGCGTGACCTCGCCATCTTCGGACAGGGTGGCAAAGCAGGTTTCCGGCAGGCCGTCATGGGGCGGCAAGCCGATGGCGCCCGGATTGATCCAGTGCACCCCGTCGATATTGCGCTCGAACGGCACGCCGCAATGGCCGGCAATGACAACGTCTATGGCCCCCACCTCTTCCTGCAGAAGGCTGATTTCATGCCAGAAATCATCTTCGAAACTGATCGGCCACAAAAAGCGGCTGATATCGCCCGCCCCGCCATGAATCACCACATGACGCTTGCCCGCATGGCGAAAGGTCAAACGATCGGGCAGAGCGGCCATCCACGCGCGCTCGGCCGGCTGGATGCGGCGCTGTGCGTATTCATACCAATCCCTTGCAAGGGCAGCGCAGGCCGTGCCCTTTTCATAGCCGCAACCGCAATCATCGGCGCCTTCGGCCAGGTTCCTTTCACAATTTCCGGCCACCACCGGCACGCCAAGGCGCTGTACCAGCCGCACACAGGCCCGCGGGTTGGCACCATAGGCCACAACGTCGCCCGTACAGATCCGGCGTTCGGGCGGAATGCCCGCATCATCGGCCCACTGCATCAGTGCCTCAAGCGCCTGAATGTTGGAATAGGGCCCGCCAAAAAGCAGGAGCTTTCCCTCAAGCGCGCCAAGATCGCGGATCTGCATCTGTTCCCCCGTCTTGAAGCCGGTCGGGTTTGCCCGCATAACGGAACCACCCGCTGCCAGTTTAAGGACCGGAACGCAAATGGAAAGCCCATCTCCCGAAATCATCACGCTGGATTCAGCCTTCTGGCTGGGAATCGGGGCGATCTTCGTCCTGTTGATCATTTCGGCCTTCTTTTCCGGCTCGGAAACCGCGCTTACGGCGGCCAGCCGGGGCAAGCTGCGGGCGCTGGCCGACAAGGGATCGCGCGGGGCAGCACTGGCGCTGAAGATCACCCGCGACAATGAAAGGCTGATCGGGGCGGTGTTGCTGGGCAACAATCTGGTCAATATCCTTGCGGCCTCGCTGGCCACCAGCCTGTTCACCCGCCTGTTCGGAGACAGCGGCGTGGCGCTGGCCACACTTGTGATGACGCTTCTGGTGCTGGTATTTTCCGAAGTCATGCCCAAGACCTATGCCATCACCAACCCCGAAAGCGCCGCACAAAGGGTTGCACCTGCGCTGTCGCTGATCGTGGTGCTGTTTGCCCCGCTGGTCACGGCCATCCGCTGGTTCGTCCGCATGGTCCTGCATCTGTTCGGCGTGCGCACCGACCCTGACCGCTCGATCCTGGCCGTACACGAAGAAATCATGGGCACCATCGAGCTGAGCCACTCTGAGGGCGCGATGGGCAAAGCCGATCGCGACCGCCTGCTGGGGGCGCTTGACCTCAGGGACCGGACGGTCGAGGAAATCATGCTCCACCGGTCGGAAATCGAGATGATCGACGCGGATTCACCACCGGAAAGCATCCTGAACCAATGCCTCGAATCCAACCACACCCGGCTGCCGGTTTTCAGGGACAACCCGGAAAACATCATTGGCGTTGTCCATGCCAAGGACCTGCTGCGCGCGGTTCACAGGCTGAAGGGTGATGACGATATCAACGCGTTCAACGTGCTGGATGTCGCGATGGAGCCCTATTTCGTGCCCGAAACCACCACGCTTGACGACCAGATGCGCGAGTTTCTGCGCCGGCATGCCCATTTTGCCCTGGTGGTTGACGAATATGGCGCCCTGCAGGGGCTGATCACCCTGGAAGACATCCTTGAAGAAATCGTCGGGGAAATCGCCGACGAACACGACATCGACGAGGAAACCCCGCTGGTGCGCGACAGCACCGGCAACTTTCTGGTGGATGGTGCCATGACCATCCGCGACCTGAACCGCGAAACCGGATGGAACCTGCCGGACGAGGACGCCAACACCATTGCCGGCCTCGTCATCCATGAAAGCCAGTCGATCCCCTCCGTGGGCCAGGTCTTCAGCTTTCACGGCTTTCGCTTCGAGGTGCTCGAGAGGCAGGACAACCGCATCACGCGGCTGCGGATCAGGCCTCTGTAACGGCCTGCCGCGCCATCACGAGGCAGCAATCCCCAGCGCCTCGTGTTCATAGGGGTCGTCAACGCGGCTCTGGTTCTTGCAGGGGAAGACGAAACAGCGGTCGCGCCGGATGGTCAGCCAAAGGGGGGTGCCGGGTTTGGGCAGAAAGACGCCGGGCACCGTCGCGCTGAGTTTCGAGCCGTCGTGATCCATGCGGAACTCGACCAGGCTTTCATTGCCCATGAAACGCGCGCGCATGACCGTGCCGCGGGCGGGCACACCATCGCGCGGCGTCGGGTTCGGCCCCTTGCCGCCGCGGTCGAAATCCATCTTCAGGTGCTGCGGGCGAATGACGATTTCCACATCCGCCCCATCCACCAGCCCCGGCGTCAGGAACTGGCCAAAGGGGGTTTCGGTCAGCGCATTGCGCACCACCCCGTGAATCACGTTGATGTCGGAAAAGAAGGCCGCGGCCTCGCGATCGACCGGGTTGTTGTACAGATTGTAGGGCGCGCCGGTCTGGATGATCTGCCCGTTGCGCATCAGGGCGATCTGGTCCGCCATGCGCATGGCTTCGTCAGGTTCGTGCGTCACCAGCAGAACCGAAGTGCCCTCGTCCTTGAGCAGCGAAAGCGTTTCATCCCGGATCCCGTCGCGCAGGCGGTTGTCGAGGCCGGAAAAGGGTTCGTCCATCAGCAGCACCCGGGGGCGCGGGGCCAGCGCGCGGGCCAGCGCCACGCGCTGCTGTTCGCCCCCAGACAATTGATGCGGATACTTGTCGCCCGCATCCGGCAGGTGAACACGCTCAAGCAGCTCGTTCACCCGCATCGCCTTTTCGGCCTTGCTGACGCCGCGCAGGCCAAAGGCCACGTTGTCGGCGACGCTCAGATGGGGAAACAGGGCGAAATCCTGAAACATCAGCCCGATCGAGCGTTTCTCGGGCGGCAGGTGATGCGTGTCATCGGAAACCACCTTGCCATCGACCAGCACCCGCCCCGATGTCTGGCGATCGACCCCGGCCGCGATGCGCAGGGTGGTGGACTTGCCGCAACCCGACGGGCCAAGCAGGCAGGTTACCTGCCCCTGGTCCAGACGCAAGGACACCCCCTTGACCACAGGTTTTCCGTCGAACACGCGGGTGATCGACTCCAGCTCCAGCCTTGGGGTCGTCTCGGTCACGCGGCAGAGGCCTCCATCCTACCTGAGTGTTTCTGTCAGGTTCCTGCCCTGCCATCTAGCAAGCCGGCGCCCCCGGTTCAAGGGTGCAGCAAAACCCGCGTTACAATGTGGTATTCACCGCACCGCCGTCCAGCAGGATGTTCTGGCCGACAACATAGCCCGCATATTGCGAACAAAGCCAGGCGCAGGCGGCGCCGAATTCCTCGATCGTGCCGTATCGGCCGGCGGGAATGGTGGCCGCACGCCGCGCGCGGGCCTCTTCCATGGTGATGCCCTCGGCCTCGACCACGGCGCGATCCAGCGCGTCGGCCCGGTCGGTTGCGTGTATGCCCGGCAACAGGTTGTTGATGGTCACTCCGCTGCCAGCCACCTGCCGCGAAGTACCCGCGACATAGCCGGTCAGCCCGGCGCGGGCGCTGTTTGACAGGCCCAGCACAGGGATCGGCGACTTGACCGACTGCGAGGTGATATTGACGATCCGGCCCCAGCCACGTTCCATCATGCCGGGCAGCACCGCCTTGATCAGGGCGATCGGGGTCAGCATGTTGGCATCCAGTGCGCGGATGAAATCCTCGCGCTCCCAATCCGTCCACATGCCCGGGGGCGGACCACCCGCGTTGTTGACAAGGATATCGGGCGCGTCGCAGGCGGCCAGAACCTTTTCACGCCCCTCTTGCGTCGTGATATCACAGGCAACGGCGCGCACGTCGATGCCATATTCCCGACGCAGAGTTTCAGCCGCCTCGTTCAAGGGGCCGGGCGTGCGGGCGTTCATCACCAGATTGACCCCTTCACGGGCCAGCGCCGTTGCGCATCCCAACCCCAGACCTTTGGAGCTTGCGCACACAATGGCCCATTTTCCCTGCAAACCAAGATCCATGGCTTCCCTCGTATCGATAATGAATGACAATCGGGCCGAGACTGTCCCCCTGCGGGCGCAAAGGTCAATAGCCGCCTCGTGAAACCGATTCGAAAACCCAAAAAACCGTGGGGAAAAACCACGCGCAAAGGCCAGGCATTATGCCGCAAGGCGCGAAAAATCCCGAAAAACACCGCATAACGTTAACCATATGGCAACCAGATTTCGCGAGAATCACCTCTGAATCACCGCCAATCAGGCCTCAGGTGGAAACGGTAATCGTGCATCCGCATGCTTTGTTTCGGCATCTGATACAGTGCCGTAACAATGCCTCAAAACCACCGATTTCATTGACAATTTGGCCCATTATCCCTATTTTTATCGGGACCATGGCGGTGGGGATTGCCTAGGATCATATCGCAGATGTGTATCCGAACGGGCATTGCCATACCTCACAACATGGCTTGGCATTTCTGCAATGAGCGGCACAGATCAACATCCGGGGAATGCGCCTGACCATCAGGTCTGCCATGTCTACCCGCATGAAACCCTTACGGTGCATACCGGCGTCAACGCGGGCGAGCCGGTCGCGGGTGCCAGTTCTTCATGCCTGGGCGATACCTATGTGTTCTCGGATGGCGCCCATGCCAGGGAAGTGCTCGTTCCACAGGATGGCACCATCCCCGACGACCATCACCATGATGGCACCCAACAGGTATTGGGCCGAGACATTCACCCTGACAGCCGCCTGACCTTCATGGGGTCCGACGGCAAGATCGTGGACGTGATCGTAATGACCGGCGAGAACCCTGACCACCCGGCCGGGTTCCTGCCTCTTGCTCCACTTGTCCCCGGGCAGGAATACACACTGATCAAGACAGAGGATGACCCCGGCGAAATAGATCATTCGGATCATACCGTCGTGTGTTTTGCCCGTGGCACATTGATACGCATGGCCGATGGCACCGAAAAGACGGTCGAGACCCTGACCAGGGGCGACCTCGTGCTGACCCGCGACAACGGTGCACAGCCGGTGCGCTGGGTTGGCAGCCGCACCGTGCCGGCATATGGCCACCTTGCACCGATCGTCATATCGAAAGGCGCCCTTGGCAACCATTCAGACCTGATCGTCAGCCCGCAGCATCGCATGCTGATTTCCGACTGGCGGGCCGAGGTCATGCTGGGCAGCCTCGAAGTTCTGGTCAAGGCTCGCGATCTGGTGAATGGCGAGACCATCTATTGCCGCCAGGGAGGTGTCGTCGAATATTTCCATATCCTGTTCGACAATCACGAAATCATCTTTGCCGAGGGTATTCCCTCGGAAAGCCTGCATATCAACCGCTCGACGCTTGGCTCGATGGCCGAGGAAAGCCGGGCGGAAATCATCGAGCTGTTCCCCGGAATCGTGGAACAGCGCCAGGTTTCGGCTGTCGCAAGCCGAATGTCGCTGAAATCCTACGAAGCTGCAGCCCTGCTGAAGCAAGTGGGATTTCGGCAATCCCCCCAGGGAGTCGCGTGAACCTGCGGGTTCGCGCGGCTCCTTCCAAGGAGCAGCCTTCCGTCGGCTCGATGGCGGGGGAGACGTCATTCACCCCTTGTTGACGCATGCCGGGCAACTTTCCCATTACTGGCGCGGCTTTTTGCTCGTGGAAATCCCCGAAAATTGCTGTCACGAATATAATCAGACATGGAACCGTCACGCCCGACCTGATACACCATGTCCGGACAGCGGAAATACAACCTCGGAGTGCTGACGATGATCGACGAAAAGTTGAAAACCATCGCCGGGGAATCGTTGCTTCTGCGCAATCTTCCGGCTGATGTCGTCGACCTTATCGCCGCGAAATCAACAACCCGGACATATCGCAGGGGTGAAACCGTTTTCGTCCAGGGCGAGGCTGCCAGCGCGATCTATGTCGTGCTTTCCGGATGGATCAAACTGTATCGCGTCACCCCGAACGGGGCCGAAGCCGTCGTGAACGTCTTTACCAAGGGACAAAGCTTTGGCGAGGCGGCCGCGCTGCAGAACGGGAATTACCCCGTGTCGGCCGAAGCCACCACCGAAGCCAATCTCATGCGCATCCCGACGCAGGCACTTTTCGCAATGGTGCGCGAAAATCCGGACATCGCCCTTGCCATGTTGGCCTCGACCTTTCATCACCTGCATTCTCTGATCTCGCAGGTCGAACAGCTCAAGGCCCATACCGGCGCGCAGAGGGTTGCAGAATTCCTGCTGGAACTGTGCCCCGTGGAGGAAGGCGCATGCACCGTCACCCTGCCCTATGACAAGGTTCTGATTGCCGGCCGTCTGGGGCTGAAACCCGAAAGCCTGTCGCGCGTCTTTTCACGGCTGCGCAACTATGGCGTAACAATCCGCCGGAACCACGCCCTGATTTCCGAGGTCAAGACACTGCGCGCCTACGCCAATGAGGACGGCCCGGAAACCCTGAGCGTCGCACTGTAATCAGGCCCTAATCATCCAGCGTGATCCGCTTGGGCCGCGGCACATTCGACCTGCTGACCTTGACAACCTGCTCGCTGCCCCCGCCTGACCTGCCCTTGCGACCACCAATAAGCAGCACGACCCCCGTCAGCCCGAAAAGAACCATCAGCCCGCCCGTGACATCTATGATCCAGGTGCCAAAGGTCGAATCCATCCACCCCCTGGAATGCAGATAGCGAAACAGCGACGTCCAGTAGATCTTGAAGTCGATCTGCTTTCCGTTGGGGTCAAAGGTCCGCCGGGTAAAGCGGGTCTTGACCCAGTAATGCCCGGTATCCAGCGCCACGATCACCCGGCCCCTGGGCGCATCGAATATCGCCACATTGCGGCCGTGATACCGCTTGGCGCTGCGTTGTTTCAGATCCTGATCGGGATAGACTGCCGCCGCAACGGCCCTTGCGCCTGCAATGTCGAGCTTGTGCGGAGCTGGCCATTGATCGAACCGGGCCTCGTCATAGCTTGCCCCCGGAAGGAGGGTCAGAAAATAGGCGGAATGGTTGAGATAGATGCCTGTCAGCCCAAGCAGTATGACCCATGGCAGGGCAACAAGCCCCAGCCAACCGTGAATGGCCCTTATCATCTTGATCATGGCGATACTCTTGCTCGATTGTTTGCCTGCGGTTCCACTCTACCAAAAACTGGCGGCAAGTCGCCACATCAATTTGCGCCCACTCCCCCTGCGGAAACCGAATCCGGCGGCGCGATTTTCCATCCTGCCCGCCGCCTTTGTTGCGGACCAGCAACAGCGATCCATATGCAGGCCTGTGGAATGAGGTAATTTCGAAACAATGCGC
>JAUZRU010000141.1 GCA_030950185.1 Paracoccaceae bacterium
ATCATCATGACCGACGCCGATGTGGACGGTGCCCATATCCGCACGCTGCTGCTGACCTTCTTTTTCCGCCAGATGCCGGAGCTGATCGAAGGCGGCTATCTGTATATCGCGCAGCCGCCGCTTTACAAGGTCAGCCGCGGCAAGTCCGAAGTCTATCTAAAGGACCAGGCCGCGCTTGAAGATTATCTTATAGAACAGGGCCTTGAAGGCGCGGTCTTGCGTCTTGGCACGGGCGAGGAAATCGCCGGCGCCGACCTGAACCGTGTCGTTCAGGGGGCGCGCCAGTTCCGCCGCGTGCTGGATGCCTTCCCGACCCATTATCCCCGCCACATCCTGGAACAGGCGGCACTTGCCGGTGCCTTTGATGCCGGGCAGGCCGATGACGACCTTCAGGCCGTGGCCAACCGCGTTGCGCAGCGTCTGGACCAGGTCGCCGCCGAATATGAACGGGGCTGGAGCGGGCGCATCACCCAGGATCACGGCATCCGACTGTCACGCATCCTGCGCGGGGTCGAGGAAATCCGCACACTTGACGGGGCGGTCCTGCGTTCGGGCGAAGCGCGACGTTTGTCGCAGATCGCGCAGATCACACGCGAACCTTTTGACACCCCTGCGCGGCTTGCCCGCAAGGAGCGCGAGCAGATCATTCACGGCCCGACCGACCTGTTACAGGCCGTGCTGAAAGAGGGTGAAAAGGGCCTGTCCATGCAGCGCTACAAGGGGCTGGGCGAGATGAACCCCGAACAGCTTTGGGAAACGACGCTTGATCCCGATGCGCGCACGCTGTTGCAGGTCAGGGTCGAGGATCTGGCCGAGGCAGACGACATATTCACCAAACTCATGGGCGATGTGGTCGAGCCGCGGCGCGAGTTCATCCAGAACAATGCGTTGTCGGTGGCAAACCTCGATTTCTAGGATCCTTTGTTGAAGGCCGGCCTATGAAGGCAGGCCTTCAACCAGATCATCATCGGCCAGATAACAGCCCATCCGCACCTCGATCATGTGCAGATCCATCCGGCCGAGATTGGCAATACGGTGAGTTTCACCGATTCCAATGTCCAGCGAGTCGCCCTCGAAAAGATCAAACTCCGCATTGCCCCTTTGAACCCGGCCCGTGCCGGACACGATCAGCCAGTGTTCGTTTCGGTGCAGGTGGCATTCAAGATGTATGGATTTCCCCGCCTCGATGATCAGATGGCGGACACTGAAGCGATCCTGTTCCAGCAATCTGAAGCTGCGCCCCCACGGGTGGATCTCCCACAGGGCTGGCATGGCGGGTTCGGCGGGTGAAAGCTGTTGTACTGGCACATTCATCCTTCATATCCCCTTTGGTTGACCTGCCCGAGGCTAGGAACCTCGCGGTAAACGCCGGGTTAAAAGGATGCGAAAAATACCATTGTTTACAATATGATGACGATTAACCGTAGCGTTGTTTCCAGCTTGGAAACATATCGCCCACAGCGGGCTCTGCCGACCAGACAGCCCGCGCAATCGCGCGCGAAAGACAGATTGCCGCCGTGTGGCCAAGCAACAGCAGATCCCGCGCCGGATCTCGGACAGGAACGGTGGCGGTGGAAACCGCAAACACGATATCACCATCATATGGGGTGTGGCTGGGAAAGATTGCGCGCGCCATGCCGTCATGGGCCGCAATTGCCATGCGCGTGGCCTGCGCCTGTGTCAGCGCTGCATCTGTTGCCACGATGGCAAGCGTGGTGTTCGTTCGCGCAGGGCCTTGCGCAAAGGGATCAGGTTCGGACAGGGGGGTGGCATCATATGCAATGCCGTGCCCACCAAATTCTTGGTCGATTTCCATTGGTGCGGCCCAGAATTGCCCGCCTTTGCCGGATATGACCTCGCCCATCGGGTTGGCGGCAACCAGGGCGCCAACGGTGATCCCGTTTTCAAGTACGAGCGACGCCGAGCCCAACCCACCTTTCAGATGGCCTGCGGTTGCACCGGTTCCGGCGCCCTCGGTCCCAAGGCGAAAATCCTGGCTTGCCGCGGCCAATGCGCTCGTGCCAAGGGCGCGGTAGGGGTTTTCGGCCCAGTTCTTGTCGCCCCCGTTCAGCAGGTCGAAAAGGATCGCCGCCGGCACGATGGGCACACGCGCCGGCCCCACTGCAAAGCCGCGCCCCTGCGCGCGCAACGCATCAGCCACGCCGCTGGCAGCATCCAGCCCGAAAGCCGAGCCACCCGACAGCACGATGGCATCGACCTGCTCGACCAGCCGATCCGGGGCCAGCAGATCGGTTTCGCGCGTGCCGGGCGCGCCACCCATGACATGCACACCCGCCGTAAAAGGCACGTCGCCAACCAGCACGGTGCAGCCTGATTTCAGCCCTTCATCATGTGAGTTGCCCACGAGCAGGCCGGAAACATCCGTTATCAGGTTGCGAGGGCCCGGCCTCATGGTGCCTGCCTCCGTTGTTGCCAGACATGCATGAGGTCGGGCCCGATGACGCGGGTTTCCGCAAGCTCGAAACGGGGGTGGGCGGCGAGGGCCATCTCTGGCAATTCTCCTATGGCGGGGCGCCCCTGCGCGCCAAGCACCAGCCCGGCAGTAAAGCCGACAAGCCGGTCAACAAACCCCGACTGCAGCAGGCTGGCCGCGATCTTGCCCCCGCCCTCGCAAAAAACCCTTGTCAGCCCCTTGTCGGCCAGCCGCCCCAGCACCTCGCCCATGTCCAGACGGCCGTGATCAACCGACACCTGTATCAGCAAGGCTCCCGCCGCCTGCCATGCTTGCCGCGCTTGGTCGGGGGCGTCGGGGCCGTGGCATATCCAGACGGGCGCATCGCTGGCCGTTTGGCCCAGCGTGCAATCGGGGGAAAGCGACAACCGTGAATCGCAGATGACGCGCACCGGCTGTTGGGTGATCCCCAGATCACGCACCGTCAGAGATGGATCATCGGCCAGCGCCGTGCCGACGCCAATCATCACCGCGTCATGGGTTGTGCGCATGTAATGCACCATGCGCCGCGCCCGAGGCCCGGTGATCCAGCGGCTTTCCCCCCGGCCGGTGGCGATGCGCCCGTCAAAGGATGTTGCCAGCTTGAGCGTGACCATGGGCCGCCCTTCGGTCACACGCGCCAGAAAGCCCGCGTGGTCATGCTGCGCCTGATCCGCAAGGCATCCGGTCACGACCTCGATTCCCGCCTCCCGCATCCGCTTGTGCCCCTTGCCCGCGACCCTTGGGTCGGGGTCCTGCAACGCGGTCACAACCCGTGCCACGCCTGCGCTGACCAGCGCCTGCGAACAGGGGGGCGTCTGGCCGTGGTGGTCGCAGGGTTCCAGCGTCACATAGGCGGTTGCCCCCCGCGCGGCCTCGCCCGCCTGTGCAAGGGCGATCGTCTCGCCATGGGGGCGGCCGCCCGGTTGTGTCCAGCCTCGGCCAATGACGCGACCGCCTTTGACGATCACGCAACCAACGGCGGGGTTAGGCCAGGTCTTGCCCAGCCCCCTTCGACCCAGCGCCAGCGCCAGTTTCATCCAGCGTTCATCGGCCGGGTCATGGGGCATGGCTATTCTTCTTCGGTTTTGGGCGGGCGCAGCTCGTGAACGAATTCCTCGAAATCGTCAGCCGCCTGAAAATTCTTGTAAACGCTGGCAAATCGCACATAGGCCACGGTATCGATCCGCGCCAGGGTTTCCATCACGATGGTGCCGATCCGCTCGGAATGAATGTCGGTTTCGCCCAGGGATTCCAGTCTGCGCACGATGCCCGAAATCATCTGGTCGATGCGCTCGGGTTCAAGCGGGCGTTTCTGCATTGCGATGCGGATCGAGCGTTCCAGCTTGTCGCGATCGAATTCTTCGCGCTTGCCGTTTTTCTTGATCACGACCAGGTCGCGCAGCTGCACCCGCTCGTAGGTCGTGAAGCGGCCGCCGCATGCGGGGCAGGCCCGGCGGCGGCGAATGGCGATATGGTCTTCTGCCGGGCGGCTGTCTTTGACCTGGGTGTCGATATTCCCGCAAAATGGGCAACGCATACCTGTAGTCCCTCGTTCTTGGCCTGCTGGATGGGGGCACTATAGGGGGGGTGCAAGTTTTTGTGTAGTGGTTTTGAACGGCCACCACATGCTGGCTTGACCCCGGACATCTATTGCCAATAATCCACCTGCACCGAGGGGGACAGGAACCGATGAAATCAGCCAGGCTTTGGGGTCTTGTTCTCGGCTTTGCCGCGTTTCAGCTTTGGCTTGCGGCGGCTCTGCCCCTGGTCGAGGACGAAGCCTATTATCAGCTTTGGGCGAGCGTCCCTTCTGCTGGCTATTACGACCACCCCCCGATGGTGGCATGGGCCATTGCCGCGGGCGAGTGGCTGTTCGGGCCTACCCGCCTGGGGGTGCGCGCCGCGTCGGTTCTGATGGGAATGATCATTACCCTGTTGACCTGGCGCATCGCCTGGCGGGTTTCGGGCGATGAAGACACCGCCATGCGTGCCGCGCTGTGGGGCAAGGTAATGCTGCCGATCGGCTTTGCCGGCTTTGTGGCAACGCCTGACCCGGCCTCGGTCATGTTCTGGACGGCCGCCACATGGGCGCTGGTCGAGGTCATCCATGGCGGGCGCATGGCCTGGTGGCTGGCGGTCGGCCTGTTTGCCGGGCTTGGCGTGCTGTCGAAATTCACCAACCTGTTCTTTGGCCTTGCGCTGGTGATCTGGTTGCTGGCGTCGCCCGATGGGCGCAGGTGGGTGTCGAGGTGGCAGGTCTGGGCCGGTGCGGCGCTGGGGCTGCTGGTTCTGGTGCCCTTTGCCATGTGGAACGCCTCGCATGGCTGGGTAGGGCTTGAGCGGCAGTTCGGCCGCGTCGGCAGCGCGGCGTCGTTTTCCTTGATGCGTGTTGTGGTCTTTGCCCTGTCACTGGCGCTGCTGGTCACGCCGCTTGTGTCGGTTCAGGTGGTGCAAGGTTTCTTTTCCCGGCGGCTGCCGCGCCTGATGATCTGGCTGATCGCACCCGTCATGGCCTATCTTTCCTGGCACGCCCTGCGGCACGAGGCCGGGGCGCAGTGGTTGGTGCCGATCTTTCCGACCCTTGCCGTCATTGCTGCGCTGGCGACAGACCGCCCGAGGTGGATTGCCCGATGGGCCGCCCCTGTCGGCGGGGTGCTGGGGCTGGCCGTCCTGGCGGCTGGTTTCTGGCCGGGCAAGGTGCTGATCCCCGGTCACAACCCTTTTACACAGGTCCGGGGCTGGGATCCGGTGATTGCCGAAATCAAGGCGCGCGCCAGGAAGCACGGCGTCGCGTGGATCGCAACCAACGCCTATGGGCTGACGGGGCAGCTGAACCACTATCTCGGGCAGGGAATTCCGGTCTGGTCGGTCATTCAGCCCAAACGCTATCTGTTTCGCGGCCCGCTGCCACCCGCGTTGTGCAACCAGCCCGCGCTGTTCATCTCGCGGCAGCGTTTTGCCGGCGGCGTGCCCTATTTCGCCCGCACCCGGCCCTTGCCCGACATCTTGCGGAAAGAGGGCGATACCGTCTTGATGCGCTATTATGTGGCCCGTGTCCAAGGCTTGACGAACACGCCCTATACCAGCTGTCGATCTCGGGAAAAATGAGCAACCACCTGCCGGTGATGGGGTGTATTCCGGTGCTCGAAAAGGAATATTCCCTGCCAGGTTCCAAGCACCGCCCGGCCCTTTGAGACCGGGATTGTCAGGCTGACAGGCATCATGGCGGCCTTGATATGGGCGGGCATGTCGTCAGGGCCTTCGCTGACATGGCGGATATAGCGCATGTTTGGGTCGTCAGAGGGTGGTACCAGCCGGTGGAAAAAGGCTTGCAGGTCGCGCATGACCTGCGGGTCGGCGTTTTCCTGTATCAGCAGCGAACATGACGTGTGCCGCACGAACAGGGTCAGCAGCCCGTCATCGGCCTGTTGTTCTGCCAGCCAGCGCGAGACCTGCGCGGTGAATTCGTAAAGGCCCGGTCCGTTGGTCGAAATCGAAAAGATCGTCTGCATGGGGCGCAGGATACAGGACCCGCAAGGCAAAGGTCAAAGACCGGCAAGCGCGCGCTCAACAGCCACCTTTCTCACCCCGGCTTGCCCGTGCCAGAAACCGTTGGCAAAGGCGGCAGGCAGGTTCAGCGCATCCAGCCGTTGCTGGCCTTCTTCAGGGTCGATCACGCCATCCAGCGCGGCGCGCCAGATTTCTGCGACGGCGACCATATCGACATCCTGCGGGACCAGCCGGAAATGGGTAATGCCGATTTCGCGCAGCTGCGGCAGCTCGGCCATCAGGTTGATGTATTTATGCGAAAGCGTCTGGATGCCGTTGATTGCCAGAAAATCGTTGCCGTCAAGCGTGCGCAGCGGCATGCCGTCGGGATCGAGCTCGCAGACGAACTGGCAGTTATCCTTGATCCGGCCATGGGCGCGGGCGTGATAGCAGCGTGCCGAAAGCGCCAGCTGGGCGCGGCCAAAGACCTGAACCTCGCAGCTCGCCCCGACATCCTGCGCGGCGCGGGCCATGATCGCGACCGAGCTGCCCGGCAATTCGGTCGGCATGGCAAAATGGGTGGCGCCCTGGCCGGCCAGATAGCGCAGGGTTTCCTCGTTATAGGCATTCATCAGCGGCCCGACGCGGAACTTGTGGCCGTCCAGATGCCACAGGGCCGAGGCGTCGTTGATCTCGATTTCATGGCTGTCGATTTCGCAAAAACCGGCCATCATGTTGCGTTCGCGTTTCAGCATGATTTCGGCAAGCGAGGAAAACACGACCGTTTTGCCTGCCTTCGTCAGGCGCTCGGCGACATCTTCGTAATACTGTTCGAAGAAGGGGCTGCGTTTCGAGCAGACCACCTCGCCCAGATATACCGTGTCAACTGGCGCCTCTTCGGCAATGCGGGCATAGAATTCCAGTTTCTTTTCGGCCGGCCAGTGAAACAGGATCGGCCCGATCGTCAGGTTCGGTTTCATTGTGTTACCGCCATGTCTTGCTTTTGAACGCGCCTTCGGTCTGTTTCTGCCCCTCTGTCAGGGCGATGAGATCGGCAAGGGGGGGCTCCTGGCCGGCCATGATCGCATCCACCGCCTTGCGAAAGGACGAAACCACGTTGCGCACATAGGCGCGCGAACGCTGGCGCCCCTCGATCTTGAGGGCGTTGACCCCCGCGGCCATCAGATCTGGCAGCAGGGATGACAGGTTCAGGCTGATCGGTTCCTCAAACGCATAATAGCCCTTGTCGCGGGCAGGCGTCAGATAGCGCCCCTTGCAGATGGTGGGGTAGCCCGCGGTTTCATTGCAGGAAAAACAGTCTATGGTGAAATCGCCCAGCCGGGTTGAAAGGTTCCCTTCTTCGTCGCGGCGGTATTCGACATCGGCGGCGGGCGAGCAGACGCCATCATAATTGGTGGACTGCCCGGTGATATAGTTGGTCAGCGAACAGCGGCCCTCGACCATCAGCCCGTGATTGCCAAAGATGAAGGTTTCGATCTCGCAGGGAATTTCGCTGGCGATCTGCTTGATCTCGGATACCGTCAGGATCCGCGGCAGCACCACCCGCTTGACGCCAAATTCGCGGCAATACCAGTTGATCGCCTCGGGGCTGGAGGCCGCCGCCTGCACGGACAGGTGCAGCCTGATGTCGGGATGGTTGCGCGCGATATAGTCGGCAACACCGATATCGGCAACGATATAGGCATCGACCCCAAGGCGTGCGCCCAGGTCGATTGCCTCACGCCAGAGATCGACCTTGCCCGCGGGTGGAAAGGTGTTGATGGCCAGCAAGACCTTGGTGCCGTGTTCATGGGCGTGTGCGATCGAACGCTCAAGCTCGTCCGGGGTAAAGTTCAGGCCCGGAAAGTTGCGCGCATTGGTGGCATTCTGAAAGCCGCAGTAAACGGCATCGGCCCCGGCCTCGACGGCGGTGCGCATGGCGGCGGGCGTGCCCGCGGGGCAGACCAGTTCGGGTCGCTGCATGTTGTGCTCCTCAGTTCTTGCGGCGGGCGCTGGCGCGGCGCATGGCGGACAGCATGGCGCGGCCGGGCGGGCCGAACATGTCGGCGACCTCGGCTGCGATCGAACCATCCACATCATCCAGCGCATTGCGCAGGCAGACCACGGCCTCGGTATTGCCGGTAATGACCAGATCGCGGGAAAAGAACAGCGCATCGCCGTCGGATTCGCCATCCACCAGCCCCAGAAGGTCAAGAAACCCGCCGCGGATCTCGGCATCGGCCACCGGCTTGCGATTGCGCGGCACGGCGCGGAAAAGCAGATCGTCGGGGTCTGGCCGCAGATGCAACGCAAAGGGCAGCCCCTTGACGTCGATGATGAAATTCGCCGATCTGTGCGGCCCCAGCCGGTTGAACATGTCGGGGTTCTGCGCCGCGATGCGTGTAACGATCCGTCTCAGGATCGGTTGCAGCAGAAACAGCGGCAGTGGCGGCCGCAGCCGGGGCGCCCTGATGTCGCCGGTCTGCAGATCGGGTTGGGTGGGTGTCACGGGTTCCATGCCCGCCGGACTATCTGATAGGTTGGTGCCGTGAATTGACCGATATCAAGATGCAGGTGTTTTTTTCGCCAAAATGGGCGACGCCCGACAAAGCGTGCCCTGTGGGGCTTGAATTCGCGCCGGGCTTGGCGCAGGACTTGTGCTGTGACCAGGCCGGACAAGAGCGGAGCATAAGCATGAAACTTGCCTTCGTGACATCGACGAAAAGGGGCGAGATCGACCGCCTTCTTTCCCTGACCGCCGCCAGGCTGGAGGCCGAGGGCGCGCGTCTGACCGGCGTGGTCAAGGTGCTGGAAGAAGACCCCGCGCTTGCGCATGATTGCGACATGGATCTGCGCGTGCTGCCCGATGGGCCGGCCATTCGCATCACCCAGTCGCTTGGCGAGGGATCGACCGCCTGTCGCCTGAATCCGGCGGCAATCGAACAGGCCGTTGCCGCGGTCGAACGCCATGACGGCCCCGCGGACATGTTCATCCTCAACAAGTTCGGCCCGCAAGAGGCCGAGGGGCACGGCTTTCGAGCAACCATTGGCAACGCGCTGGCACGGGATATCCCCGTGCTTCTGGGCGTGGGCACGACAATGCGCGACGCCTTTCAGGCCTTTGCCGAGGGTATGGCCGAGGAACTGCCCGACGATCTGGACGCGATCCATGCCTGGTGCGTGGCCGCGATGGGGAAGTCCGCCGACTGAACCCGCGCACCGTTGCTTCCGATTGCAATGCGCGGGCTGAGGGTGTATTCGGCGCCGATGTGAAAATCCGTACAAGGATGCAGGTGCCCCGATGCCGCAAAAGCGCAAACTGTTCGTCAAGACCTATGGCTGTCAGATGAATGTCTATGACAGCGAGCGGATGGAATCCGCGCTGGGCGTTTCAGGCTATGAGGCGACCGATACGCCGGATGATGCCGATCTGATCCTGCTGAACACCTGCCATATCCGCGAAAAGGCTGCCGAAAAGGTTTATTCAGAACTGGGGCGTTTCAAGCCGCTCAAGGCCGATAATCCCGACCTCAAGATCGCCGTTGCCGGCTGCGTGGCCCAGGCCGAGGGCGAGGAAATCATCCGCCGCCAGCCCATGGTCGATATCGTCGTCGGTCCGCAGGCCTATCACCGCCTGCCGGCACTGGAAAAAACGGCACGCGCGGGGGAAAAGGTGATCGACACCGATTTCCCCGAAGAGGACAAGTTCGACCATCTGCCCCGTCGCGCGGCCCCCGGCCCCCGGATGCGTCGTGCGCCCGCGGCGTTCCTGACGGTGCAGGAAGGTTGTGACAAGTTCTGCGCCTTTTGCGTCGTGCCCTATACCCGTGGCATGGAGGTCAGCCGCCCGCCAGAACGCATCCTGTCCGAGGCACGCGATCTGGTTGCGCGCGGCGTGGTCGAGATCACCCTGCTGGGCCAGAACGTCAACGCCTATCACGGCGCGGGCGAGGGGGGCGACTGGTCCCTCGCCCGTCTGATCTGCGAGCTGGCCCGCATTGACGGGCTGGAACGCATCCGTTTCACCACCAGCCACCCCAATGACATGCGCGACGACCTGATCGCCGCCTTTGGCGAGGTCGACAAGCTGATGCCCTATCTGCATCTGCCGGTGCAGTCTGGTTCCGACAAGATCCTCAAGGCGATGAACCGCAGGCATACCGCCGAAAGCTATATCCGGCTGATCGAGCGCATCCGTGCCGCGCGGCCCGATCTGTTGTTGTCGGGCGATTTCATCGTTGGCTTTCCGGGCGAGACCGAGGCCGATTTCCAGGACACGATGGCGCTGGTCGAGACGGTGAAATACGGGCAGGCCTACAGCTTCAAATATTCTGCGCGCCCCGGCACCCCCGCGGCCGAGCTGGACGAGGTTTCGCCCGAAGAAAAATCGGACCGCCTGATGCGCTTGCAGGCATTGCTGAGCGCCCAGCAAAAGGAGACGCAGGACGCGATGGTCGGGCGCGAGGTGAAGGTTCTGTTCGAAAAAACGGGCCGCATGGACGGCCAACTTGTCGGCAAAAGCGAATACCTGCATGCGGTATATGCGCAGGCGGATCCCTCTAGCCTCGGAAAGGTTGTGCCTGTCCGGATCACTGAATCTGGCCCGAATTCTCTGGCGGGAGAACTGATTTGTCCGCCTTCTTGTGGATAAATCTGGAAATACTCCTTCACTTGAGCAGTAATTTTGTTAGAATCACCCCATCATATTGGGTGGAGGCAGAGCTGCCAGGACTACATTTGCCGTCTTGGCGGATAATATATAGGCAAAGGACGATGAAAGTGTTTTCACGTTTATTCAGGACTGCCCTGCATTGGGCGGCAATCGTGGCAAGCCTGCTGTTGTTGAATGCGCAGGCTTATGCCGGGCACAAGGCCAGCCACAGCGAAAAATATATCCCCGGCATATGGGTTGATCCGGATGGCTGTGAACACTGGGTCATGGATGACGGATGGGAAGGTTACATGACCCCCAACGTCACGCCTGATGGTGTCCCGGTCTGTCACCGGGTCAAGGCTTGCCGGGTCGAGAATGCAGACCAGCTGTTTGCAGTGGACAAAAGCTATATCAACGCTGCAAATCGCAAGCGTCTGGCGGATTTCTTCCGTAATGCAGGCGCGACGGCCTATGTCATCTACGGGCATACCGACAGCACGGCGTCGGACGAATACAACATGGGCCTGTCACTGCGGCGCGCAGAGGCCGTTGCCCAAATTGCGCGCAGCGTCGGCGCCAGGGTATCCAAGGTTCGCGGTTTTGGCGAGAGGCAGCCCATCGCCTCGAACAAGACGGCCTATGGCCGAAGCCGGAACCGTCGTGTCGAAATCATCTGTATCAAATAGGCGGGGGGCAAGATGAAACTATATCATGCAGCACTTATCGGGTCCGCCGTCATTCTGGCGGCCTGCGGCAACAATCCCGACAAGTCGGTGGACCGGGGGATCATCAACTCGCATCCGCTCAGCGACATGAAGGCCGGTATCTGGGTTGATCCGCATGGATGCGACCAGTGGATCATCGACGATGGCGTCGAGGGCTACATGTCGGCGCGTCTCGACCGCTATGGCAAGCCGGTATGTTCCGGCGTCGCGCCGCCGACAACGACCGTGGGCAAATTCAAGAACAACGTGCCGGATCCCATCTGATTTCACGGCAGAAACCCGAGCAGCAGGCCGCAGTGGAAACTCTGCGGCCTTGTTTCTCTTGTAGGGGGTGAAATTTTCGTGCATGGCCTTGCCCGCTGTTCCCCGTTGGGGCAGCATGTGGAAAATGCCAGATAAACGGAGACATCCTTGGCGAATATCGCCCCGACATCGCCCGCTTCCCATCAGGATGAAACACGCCTGACACTTCCCGACAATCGACTGCTTGTCGATCTCTGTGGCGAATACGACCGGAACCTTGCCCAGATCGAACAGGCTTTCGGGGTGCAGATCCTGCGCCGCGGAAACGAGCTGGCAATCATCGGTGCAGATGCCGAACGTCAGCGGGCTGCCGAGGCTCTTCAGGCGCTTTACGATCGCCTGGAGGCAGGACGAACCCTGGAAAAAGGTGATATCTCCGCGGCCATACGTTTTTCGGGGCCTTCCGAAGAAGGCGCGCGCAGTGGCGATCAGCTTGAAATGTTCAGGGGTGGCAAGACGATCATCCGCACACGCAAGAAATCGGTCGAGCCGCGGACACGGACGCAGGCCGAATATGTGCGTAACCTGCTGGAAAAGGAACTGGTTTTCGGAATCGGCCCTGCCGGCACCGGCAAAACCTATCTTGCGGTGGCTGTAGCTGTTTCGATGTTTCTCGACGGCCATGTGGATCGCATCCTTTTGTCCCGCCCGGCGGTCGAGGCGGGTGAACGGCTTGGGTTCCTGCCCGGAGACATGAAGGAAAAGGTCGATCCCTACATGCAGCCGCTTTATGACGCGCTGAACGATTTTCTGCCGGGGCGCCAGCTTGAAAGGCTGATCGAGGAAAAGCGGATCGAGATCGCCCCCCTGGCATTCATGCGGGGGCGCACATTGTCGAATGCGTTTGTCGTGCTGGACGAGGCGCAAAACACCACCACCATGCAGATGAAGATGTTCCTGACCCGGCTGGGCGAAGGCTCGCGCATGGCCATAACCGGCGACATGACCCAGATCGATCTGCCCCGCGGGGTCTTGTCCGGCCTGATCGAGGCCGAGCGCGTGTTGCGCGGTGTCGAGGGTATCGGTTTTGCACGCTTTGGCGCGCGCGATGTCGTACGTCATCCGATGGTGGCACGCATCATCGATGCCTATGAAAACGCGGGCAAACCCGATGCCTGAGCTGGTTGAAACCGTCATCGAGGATGACCGATGGCAGGATCTGGGCATTCCCGATATCGCCGAGGCAGCATGTGGCCAGACGCTTGGGCATCTCGGGATCAGGCCAGCCGATTTCGAAATTGCACTTCTTGCCTGCGATGACGCGCGCATTGCCCGGCTGAACGCCGATTTTCGCGACCGGCCCCAGCCAACCAACGTGTTGTCATGGCCGGTACTGGACCTTTCGGCACAGCCGGGTGAACGCCCCTTGCCGCCGCCGCAACCCGCATTGGCCGGCATGGTGCAGGAGCTGGGCGACATTGCCATTGCCTATGATACATGCCGGCGCGAGGCCTCGGAACAGGGCAAGCGCATGGCAGATCACGTGACGCATCTGTTGGTGCATGGCTGTTTGCATCTGTTGGGATATGATCACATCGACGACGCAGATGCCCGGATAATGGAAGGGCTGGAATGCGAAATACTTGCCAAGCTGGGCGTGGCGAACCCATATTCATGATGTCCCGCACAGGTGGGCGACAACCGGACAGGAGCCATGGGCGATACAGGTGAAGGATCTTCTGGCGCGGCGCGTAGCGCGCAAGGGAAGAAGGAAGACCAGAAGAAGCGGTTTTTTTCGTGGATGCTGGGCATCAGGAATATCGACGACATTCCGGCCGGTGACAGGCAGGGTGAAGACAGGAATGGCCACACACTTTCCCCCGTTGGGGGGATGGGAAATCTGAACAATGTGCGGGTCGAGGATGTTGCGGTTCCCCGCGCCGAGATTGTTGCCGTGCCCCTTGCCATCAGTCTGGAAGACCTCGTGCAGACCTTCCGCAACAGCGGGCTGACCCGACTGCCGGTATTTGACGAAACCCTCGATACGCCGCTGGGGTTCGTGCATCTCAAGGATCTGGCGCTGAAGCATGGCTTTTCCTGCGAGGATGACAAGCTTGACCTCAAGGCGATGCTGCGCCCGCTGCTGTTTGCGCCCCCTTCCATGCCCATCGGCGTGCTGCTGCAAAAGATGCAAACCGACCGTATCCACATGGCGCTTGTGATCGACGAATATGGCGGCGTGGACGGGCTGGTCACCATCGAGGACCTGATCGAACAGGTTCTGGGCGAGATCGAGGACGAGCACGACATCGAGGAAGATGAATACTGGGTGCAGGAAAAACCCGGTGTCTATCTGTGTCAGGCAAAGACCCCCATCGACGAATTCGAGCAGGAAACCGGTGTGTCCCTTGCCGACCCTGACGGAGATGACGAAATCGACACGCTGGGCGGGTTGGTCTTTGTGCTGTCCGGCCGTGTCCCCGTGCGGGGCGAGGTGATCTGCCATCCCTCGGGTGTGGAATTCGAGGTGCTTGAGGCAGACCCCCGTCGCATCAAGCGGCTGCGTGTGGTGCTGCCGCGGGCACAAGCCGCGCGCAAGGGCTGATCGTGGCGAACGCTCTGGCCCGCCGCCGGGTTCCGCACGCAGCAGGGCCGCTGGCTGCCGGCATGGTTGCGGCGCTGGGGCATGCGCCTCTGTCCTGGCCATTCGCGACTCTTGCGGGTTTTGCCCTGGCGGGGTGGCTGTTCAGATCGGTATCGACGACACGAGGCGCCGCTTTTCTGGGGTGGCTGTTTGGCAGCGGATATTTTCTGGCCTCGATCTACTGGATCGTTGATCCGTTCATGGTCGAACCCGACCGCTATGGCTGGATGGCCCCTTTTGCGCTGATCTTCATGGCGGGCGGGCTGGCCCTGTTCTGGGGGGCGGCTTTCATGGTGGCCGCCTGGGGTGCGCGCCGTCTGGGTCGCCCGCATCTTCGGCTGATGCTGTTGCCGCTGGCGCTGATGGGGGCCGAATTTGCGCGCGGGTCGGTCTTTACGGGGTTTCCGTGGAACCTGCCGGCCTATGTGTGGATGGATACCCCGGTATCGCAGATGCTGGCGCTGATCGGGCCTTTCGGCCTGACCTTTGCGACTGTTGCATTGGCGATCTGGCCCTTGGCGGGGCGGCGGATATGGGCTGGCGGGGTGGTTGCCGCCGTCATTCTTGCAGGTCTATGGGGCGCTGGCGATCTTGCCTTGAAAAAGCCGGGCGTCCCGGTACAGAACCCGCTGCGTCTGCGGCTGATCCAGCCCAACGTGCCGCAGGCCGAGAAATGGGATCCCGCACGAATGCCGGCCTTTTTCCGCCGGCAGCTTGAACTGACCGCGGCGGATCGCGCTTTTGCGCCGGATCTGGTCATCTGGCCCGAAACCTCGGTTCCGTTCTGGCTGGGAGAGCGCCCCGATCTGCAAAGACTTGTCGCCGACACCGCGCCAAAAGGGGCGACGGTGATTGTTGGCGGCCGCCGGATGCAGGGCAGGCGCTATTACAACGCGCTGGCCGTGCTGGGGCGAGACGGACAGATCACACAGCTATATGACAAGGCACATCTGGTGCCGTTCGGTGAGTATGTTCCTTTCGGCGCGTTTCTTTCACGTTTTGGTATCAAGGGTATGGCTGCAGAAGACGGCGGCGGGTTTTCTGCCGGCAGCGGGCCG
The DNA here is from genome assembly GCA_030950185.1 of Paracoccaceae bacterium. Classification (GTDB taxonomy): domain Bacteria; phylum Pseudomonadota; class Alphaproteobacteria; order Rhodobacterales; family Rhodobacteraceae; genus UBA5972. Next base: position 15,269 of record JAUZRU010000141.1, read on the forward strand.
GCACTGCTTGATCTGGGCAAGGCGGGCAAGGTGCGGCCGCTGATCTGCTACGAGGCGATCTTTCCTGCCGAAATCACAGAGGGGCTGGAACGGCCGGACTGGCTGTTGCAGATCACCAACGATGCATGGTTTGGCACCGCGGGCGGGCCGCAGCAGCATCTTGCACAGGCCCGCGCACGGGCGATCGAACAGGGCCTGCCCATGGTGCGCGTTGCCAATACAGGGATCACTGCGGTGATTGACGCGCGCGGAAGGGTAACGGCGCGTTTGCGCGCGCAACAGATCGGCAAGCTGGATACCACGCTGCCTTCTGCGCTGCCGCCGACTCTTTATGCCCGATACGGGGATATTCCTGCCTGGTTGTTGGCGATTTTCCTCAGCCTTGCGTGGTTGGCGCGGGGTTGGCGAAATAGCCATTGACCCGGCGCCCCTCGCACCTTAACCACTTGTCATTCTTTTTCTGCTGCCACAACGGCTTCCTGGCGTGGCGGTGTAAACCCAATGGAGCACTACATGTCCCGACAGAATTATCTTTTCACTTCGGAATCCGTTTCCGAGGGTCACCCCGACAAGGTTTGCGACCGTATCTCGGATGCTGTTCTCGACGCATTCCTGACCGAACAGCCCGAGGCGCGTGTCGCCTGCGAAACCTTTGCCACCACCAACCATGTGGTGATCGGCGGTGAGGTCGGGCTGACCGACAAGGCCCGCCTGTCCGAAATGAAGGAGCAGGTCGAGCGGATCGCCCGCGACTGCATCCGCGATATCGGCTACGAGCAGGAAAAGTTCCACTGGAAGACCTGCCAGGTCACCAACCTGTTGCATGAACAATCGGCCCATATCGCGCAGGGCGTCGATGCCGCCGACAACAAGGACGAAGGCGCTGGCGACCAGGGCATCATGTTCGGCTATGCCGTGCGCGAAACGCCCGAGTTGATGCCGGCCCCGATCCAGTATGCCCACGCGATCCTGCGCCGTCTGGCCGAGGCCCGCAAGGCGGGCGATGCCCCCACGCTGGGCCCCGACGCCAAGTCGCAGCTTTCGATCCGTTATGAAGATGGCAAGCCGGTCGAGGTCACGTCGATCGTGCTTTCCACCCAGCACGCCCATGAAAGCCAGACATCCGACGACATCCGCGAGATCGTCGAGCCCTATATCCGCGAGATCCTGCCCGAGGGCTGGATCAACGACAATACCGAATGGCACGTCAACCCGACCGGCACTTTCGTGATCGGCGGCCCCGATGGTGATGCCGGGCTGACGGGGCGCAAGATCATCGTCGATACCTATGGCGGCGCGGCCCCCCATGGCGGCGGGGCGTTTTCCGGCAAGGATCCGACCAAGGTTGACCGCTCGGCGGCCTATGCCGCCCGCTATCTGGCCAAGAACGTGGTTGCGGCTGGTGTCGCGGATCGCTGCACGCTGCAACTGTCTTATGCCATCGGCGTTGCCAGACCGCTGTCGATCTATGTCGATACCCACGGCACCGGCCAGGTCCCGGACAGCGAAATCGAGCGCGCGGTTGCCGAGATCATGGACCTGACGCCGCGCGGCATCCGCACCCATCTGGGGCTGAACAGGCCGATCTATCAGCGCACCGCGGCCTATGGCCATTTCGGCCGCACCCCCGAGGATGACGGTGGTTTCAGCTGGGAACGTACCGATCTTGTGGACGCCCTCAAGGCGGCGCTGTAAGGCGGGCCTGATCCAAGGGAAATCAAGGCCCCGGATCATTTCCGGGGCCTTTCCATTTGTGGGATGCGACAGATGAGTAAGGACAAGTCCCCCGGCAAATCACATTCGGGCGCGCCCTGGCGCAACTTTTACGGCCGCCGCCACGGCAAGACCCTGCGCAACAGCCAGCGGGAATATCTGGAATCCGACCTGCGTCGCCTGGCGGTTCCAAATGTCGGCTGGGACGAAAACCCCGACCGGCGCAAGATCGACCTTTCAGCGCTGTTTGGCGACGGGCGACCTGTCTGGCTGGAAATCGGCTTTGGTGGGGGCGAGCACATGGTGCACCAGGCGGCCCTGCACCCCGAGGTCGGGCTGATCGGCTGCGAGCCCTTCATCAACGGCGTTGCCATGCTGCTGGGTAAGATCCGCGAGGCCGGTGTCGAAAACCTTGCCATCCATCCGGGCGATGTGCGCGACCTGTTCGATGTGCTGCCTGATGCGTCGATTGCGCGGGCCTTTCTGCTGTATCCCGACCCCTGGCCGAAAAAGCGCCATCACCGGCGCCGTTTCGTGAACCCGGAATTTCTGGATCCGCTGGCCCGCGTCATGCAGCCCGGCGCGATTTTGCGCGTTGCCACCGACATCGAGGATTATGTTCGCCAGACGCTGGAACAATTGACGCGCCACCCCGGTTTCGAATGGCTTGCCGAAGGGCCTGATGACTGGCGCAAACCCTGGGAAGACTGGGAATCGACGCGCTATGAAAAGAAGGCCCTGCGCGAGGGCCGCAAGCCGCATTACCTGACCTTCAGGCGTCTGTAGGGCCAGCTTGCGCTTGGCGCCTGTCCCCGCGCCGGCGGCTAATCCCGCCCCGGTTCAAGCAGACGCCGGAACAGGTCGAATGCCTTGGCATTCAGTTCGACCCGCTCATCGGGGGAAAGTTCGTCCCAGTGTTCCAGAAACCAGCGGTCGATCGACATTCCGGTTGTCATCAGCAGGTCGATCAGAAAGCTTTCGGGCAGATCACGGCGCAGCAGCCCAAGTTCCTGCCCCCGCCTGATCATCCCGGTCAGCCATTTGACCGACAGGTCCATCACCTCGCGCGTCAGTTCGCGTTCGAGGGGGTTTTCGTGGCAGCGATAGAACATCCGGCCAACCAGAACCAGCTGCGGCGACTGGTTGGCCATGTCAGACATCTCGGCGGCCATCCTGTCGATCGCCGGCCAGAAATTTTCTTGCGTGAGCTGTGCAAAGTCGAATGACGCTTGCGCCGCAAGAAACGGGCCAAGGGCATCGTCCAGGATCTGCGCAAACAGGTCCCGCTTGTTTCCGAAGTAGTGGTAAAAGGATGACTTGCTCATCCCGACCGCGGCGATGATCCGGTTCAGCGATGCCCCCTTGAATCCGTGGGTCGCAAATTCCTGCGCCGCAACGCGAAAGATGCGTCTGCGCCTGTCCTGCGGCAGTTTGCTGGAAGGGTGGTTTTTCATGTTCTTGACAGGGCTCTGGTGGGCGACTACCTATTGTCTGGACCGGTCGGTCCAATACTGCTTGACTATTATGCCGACCTTCCCCCGTTGGCAAGCCCGACCCGCAAATTCAGGTTCTTCGAAGAGGAAATGAAATGCCCCGCCATTCACGAAAGACAACCCTCTCGCTGATAACCGCAATGCTTGCATGGATGGTGCTGGCCGGCGGTGCGACGGCAGGGCAGGACGCGCGGTCGATCCTGAAAAAGGCCTATGACAACTGGCGCGCCAACAGCTCTTTTGCCGTGGTCGAGATGACCGTCAAGCGCAAGAATGGCGTTCGCAAGATGACGATGAAAAGCTGGACCAAGGGAACCGACAAGGCCCTTGTCCGCTTTGTCGAACCTGCCCGCGACGCAGGCAATGCCACGCTTCAGGTTGGCAATTCGACCTATGTGTTCAACCCCAAGCTCAACCAGGTGATCAAGCTGCCGGCCAGTGCCATGTCGCAATCATGGATGGGGTCGGATTTTTCCTATAACGACCTCGCCCGCTCGCAGCGCGTGCTTGACGACTATACGCACAAGTTGATCGGCACGCGCACGGTCAAGGGGCGCAAGCTTTATGTGATCGAATCGATCCCTAAGAAGGGCCGCCCCATTGTCTGGGGCAAGCAGATCATAACCGTTCGGGCCGATGGCGTGCTGTATTCGGTGGAATATTACGACCAGCTGGGCAAGCGGGTGCGGGTGATGACAGCCGACAAGATCGGCAGGATCGGCGGGCGCCTTTATCCGATCGTGATGACGATGCGGCGCGACGACAAGCCGGGGCAATACACCCGCATCAAGACGATCTCGGCCCAGTTCAACATCCCGATCCCGGCCTATGTGTTCACGCGCTCCAACCTGCGCAACCCGAGGGATTGAGCGATGATTGCCTCGCTGGCATGGCGCAATATCTGGCGGCAGCCGACGAGAACTGCGCTCAGCCTGATTGGCATGAGTTTTGCGGCGATGCTGCTGGTGTTCATGCTGTCGTTCCAGTTCGGATCTTACGATTCGATGAAGGAAAACATGCTGCGCATCAATGACGGTTTCGGCCAGATCCAGCCGCCGGGCTACAAGGCAGACCCGGAAATCACCAAGGTTATCCACGACCCGGACGGGTTGATAAGAGAGCTTGAATCCATCCCGCAGATCACCACGGCCAGTGCGCGTGCGAATGGTTTTGTCCTGCTGGCCAATGGCGAGCGCAGCTTTGCCGCGGCCGTGGCCGGTGTTGACCCGGCCAGGGAAAACCGGATCACCCGCATCCCCAGCCTGATCAAGCAGGGCCGGGCATTACGGCCGGGTGATTCCGCTGCCATCGTGCTGGGCGATGCGTTGGCGCGCAATCTGCGGCTGAAGGTGGGCGATCAGGTCACGCTTCTGGGCTCGGGAATGGACGGATCCGTGGCCGCGGATGTGCTCACGGTCATAGGCATCTTTCGGACCGGCGTGCCGGAAATCGACCGGCAGATCGCCCATATGCCGCTCGACCGGTTTCGCGAAACCTTTGTGATGGATGGTGCCGTGAACGAGGTCGCAATCATCGGCCGCACGCTCGGCGACATCCTGAAAATCGAACCCCGCCTGCGCAAGATTGCTGCCCGCCATGACGCGGTTTACCTGAACTGGGGCGAATTGCAGCCAGCGATCAAGCAGGCGATCCGACTGGACATGACCACGGCGGCGTTGATGTATACGACGCTGGTGATCGTCGTGGTCTTTATCATCCTGAACACGCTTTACATGTCGGTGCTGGAGCGGACCCGCGAATTCGGCGTACTGCTGGCGGTTGGCATGAAGCCGGGCCAGATCGGGCGCATGGTGTGGATGGAGATCATCTTTCTGTCGCTGGTCGGGGTCGGCATCGGCATCGCGCTGGGTATGGGGTTGGCGTGGTATTTCGGGCGTGTCGGCATCACCTTTGAAGGGATGGAGCAGATCTTTTCGCAATGGGGCCTGCCGTCGCGCATCTATCCGCGCATGACACCATTCCGCGTGCTTGCGGGGCCATTGGCCATTCTTGTGCTGATCGCGCTGGCGGGGGTGATCCCCTATCGCCGCGTGCTTGGGCTGGAACCGGTCGAGGCGATGAACGCATGATGAACACGATCCGCATATTCGCCCCGCTGGCCTGGCGCAACCTGTGGCGCAACCCACGCCGCACGCTGATCACGCTGGTCGTGGTTTCCGTGGGGCTTTGGTCGGTTCTGGCATTCAATTCCTTCCTCAACGCCTGGACGCAGGCCAGCAAGGACACGACGCTGCAACTGCTGCTGGGGCAGGGGCAGATCCACGCGGCCGGCTATATGGATGATCCGGGGGTCGAGACATTGATGCCGCCGCCTTCGGACGGGCTGCTGAAGGCACTTGGCGACAAGCGGATCAATGCCTGGGCGACGCGCCTGGTGGTGCCGTCGGTTGTGCAAAGCGAATACAAGACCCTGCCGGTCATGATCGTCGGCGTTGACCCCAAGGCCGAAGGGCGCGTCTCGTCGATCCCCGGCAAGGTGGTCGAGGGGCGTTACCTGAACGGCCCTGACGATGACGGCGTCGTGATTGGCAGGCATCTTGCCGAGCGGTTGAAAACAGGGCTTGGGCGGCGCGTGATCCTGATGTCTCAGGGCGCCGACGGCCTTCTTGCCGAGCAAAGCTTTGACGTGGTGGGCCTGTATGACGTCGATCAGCAGACCGAGGATTATTATGTTTTCACCGGGCGCACCGCCGGGCAGAAATTCCTGCGCCTGAAGGACGAGATCGCCGAGATCGTGTTCACGATCCCGAAGGATCAGGATCTTGCGCCGGTGATCCGGTCGTTAAAGGCAGTCGCGCCGGATATGGATGTGCGGTCGTGGAAACAGCTGTCGCCGTTTCTGGCGGCAACCAATTCCTTCATGTCGGGGTTCATCTATATCTGGCTGTCGGTGGTGTTCACACTAATGGCCATCGGCATCGTCAACACCCAGCTGATGGCGGTGTTCGAACGCACCCATGAATTCGGCCTGTTGCAGGCGCTGGGCATGAAGCCCCGCCTTGTGCTGATCATGGTGACGATGGAATCCACCCTGCTGATCGGGCTGGGCGTGCTGATCGGCATGGCCATGGCAGCGGCCTCGATCTGGGTGACAAGCGACGGCATAGACCTGTCGGGCTTTGCGCGCGGGCTTGAACTGGTGCAGGGGGGGCAGGTTCTTTACCCGAAATTCGATGCGGGCAGCTTTGTGCTGTTCTCGCTGGTGATCTGGATACTTGGAATCGTGGTGGCGCTGTGGCCGGCACGGCGGGCCTCAAAGTGCAGCCCTGTCGAAGCCATGCGCATGGCCACATAGAAAGGACGCAAGGATGACGGATGCGATCGTGAGCTGCCGGGGCGTCAGCAAGATATTCGGAAGCGGGGAACTTGCCGTTCATGCCCTGCGGGAAGTCGATCTTGAGATATTGCCAGGCGATTTCGCCACCCTTGCGGGGCCAAGTGGCTCGGGCAAGACGACGCTGCTGAACATGATCGGCGCGCTCGATACCCCCAGCAGTGGCCATGTGGTGATCGATGGGCAGGATCTGGGCAGCCTGAGCAAGGCGCAGCTGTCGGATTTGCGGCTGAACAAGGTCGGCTTTGTTTTTCAGGCCTATAACCTGATCCCGGTTCTGTCGGCGCGTGAGAACATTGAATTCGTGCTGGAACTTCACGGTCTGGAACGGGGCGAGCGCCGGCAGCGCGCAACCGACATCCTGCGCGAGGTTGGCCTTGAAGGCATGGAAGATCGCCGCCCCGCCCAGCTCTCGGGCGGACAGCAACAACGTGTCGCGGTGGCCCGCGCGCTGGTGTCGCGGCCACGGATCGTGCTGGCTGATGAACCCACCGCCAACCTTGATTCCAGGACCACCGGGGAACTTGTGCAGCTGATGTATCGTCTCAACCGCGAGATGGGCACGACATTTGTCATCGGGACACACGACCCGCGCGTGATGGAACACAGCAAACGCCATATCGAGCTGCTGGATGGAAGGATCGCAAGCGATGAAAGGATCGGCTGACATACGGGGCGCAACCATTGCGCTGACGTTGGTTGCAGCCGTATTGGCCACCCCGGCCACGGCAGACGGATTGCGATTGCGCACCGAGCTTGGCGGCAACGGCGCCTGGGCCGCCCCGACAAGCCTGGATACCGCGCTGGGATATGCCACGCGCCAGACGACAACGGCCAACCTGCGGCTGATGTATGACAGGCAGGCCGGCGATTTTCGGGTTCAACTGCACGCCAACATCAATGGCGCGCAGGGGGGTGATGTCGGCTATCTTGCGGCGGTCAGCCCATTCTTGCCGGCGCAGCCCCCTTCGACCTTGTTCGACATGGAACAGACCTGGCTTTCGGGCGGGAACCGGCTGCTGACCGGCAGGGTCGAACGGCTGTCGGTTACCTACACCACACCCAATCTGGTGCTCAAGCTGGGGCGGCAGGCAATTACCTGGGGCAGTGGCATGGTGTTTCATCCCACCGATATCGTCGCTCCCTTTGCACCGAACGCCATCGACAAAAGCTACAAGCCCGGCGCAGACATGGTTTATGCGCAGTATCTGTTCGACAATGGCGCTGACATACAAGCCATCGCCGTGCCTCGGGGGCTGACATTGGGCGGGCCGGTGGCTTTTTCCAATTCGACCTATGCGCTGCGCGGCAAGATGAGCGCGGGATCGCTTGACCTTGCGGCCATGTTCGCCCGCGATCGGGGTGACAGCGTGGCCGGTGCCGGGCTTTCGGGCGCGCTGGGCGGGGCAAGCTGGAACACTGAATATGTGTTGTGGAAGCTTGCGAATGGCGCAACCTACCCGTCATGGGTTGCCAATATCTCGAATTTCAGCACGCTGGCGGGGCGGAATGTTTCCTGGTTTGCCGAGGTTTATCACAACGGTTTTGGCGTCAACTCTGGCGTGCCCTATGCGGGCCTTCCGGCCGATCTGGTCAAGCGGATGTCCACGGGGCAGATTTTCGTTGCGGGCCGCGATTTCCTGGCGCTGGGTGGCCGGGTCGAGCTGAACCCGGATATGAGTGCCTCGACAACATCACTGTTCAGCCTGAATGACGGCAGCGCCTTTTCCACGCTCTCGGTCAACTATTCGCTAAGCGACAACGCCAATGTCGTCTTGAGTTACAGCCAGCCATTTGGCGCGCAGGGCACGGAATTCGGCGGACGTGAGACGGCGACCGGGTCGGGCGTTTACATGCGGTTGCCAAAAACCTTGTCCCTCAGTTTCGTGCGGTATTTCTAGGGCCTGTTGCACCTGATCGGATACGCAATTCCCATGGTAAGGTTTTTGCGGGTCCCCTCTTTGTTAGGCATATATCGGGTTTTGATCCCCAGGGCGCAGGCATCACATTGTAAAACTTCCAACTTGATCTGACCGTCACCTCATCGAACAAACTTGAGGTGGCGACCGGCGGCCCGCCACCTCAGAAGAAACCGCCTGCATTTTTTATCCGGTCCGCCTTTCATCGTCCTGCTCTTCCATTTCCTTGGCCACCATGATCGGTAGCTCCACGAAGAACTCGGTTCCTTCGCCCACCTGGCTGACGAAACTGATCCTTCCATGGTGCAGCTCGACGATCGACTTGGCAATATTCAGCCCCAGGCCGGTGCCGCCCTTTTGTCGCTGGTCCGAGGAATCCGCCTGGGTGAACCGCTCGAATATCCGTTCGCGCGCTTCCTCGGGGATGCCAGAGCCGTAATCCTTGACCGAGATCACTGCGGCATCATCTTTGCCGATGACCGACAGTTCGACCTGATCGCCCCTTTTCGAGAACTTCGCGGCGTTCGACATCAGGTTGTCGAGAACCTGCCTCAGGCGGCTTCGGTCACCCCTGATCATGACATCCTCGGCAAGGTGTTTGGCGACGAAGCTGACACCAAACTGTTCGCCATATCCATGGTTTGCCTCAATTGCTTCTTTCACGAGGTCAGCCAGATGAAGCGGTTCCATTTTAAGTTCGATCTTGCCGGAGCTCAGCTTGTCCAGATCCAGCAGATCGTTGACCAACAGGACAAGACGATCGCAGTTCGTGTTGGCAAGAGAAACCAGTTTGGCCGCCTTGTCCGGGAGCTCGCCGCCCGCCCCGGCCTCCATCAATCCCAAGGCCCCCTTGATCGAGGTCAGCGGCGTGCGCAGCTCGTGGCTGACAGTCGAGATGAATTCCGACTTGGCCTTTTCCGCGATCTTGCGTTCGGTAATGTCCCGATAGATGGCCAGAAAGCGGGGTTTGGCACCCTTCGGGCGGACGAGATGCAGATAGACCTCGATCGTGCGCTTGTTCCTGTCAACCAACTCATAGGAAAAGCTGCGTTCCGGGCCGCGAAGCAACGCCTCGCATCGCTTTTTCAAGGCAGCAAACTGCGATTCCGAGATGAGCTGATCAACACTGTGGCCACGCCAGTTGGCGCCCATGGATTCGGCCCGCGCAGCAGCGGACTCGTTCAGATAAACGAAGTCATAGCTGTCGGGCCAGAACAGATAGATCTCGTCCTGGATAAGGTCGAGCGACTGCGACAGCAGCTTGGCCTCGTCCTGCGCCGCCCTCTTGTCCGAGATGTCCTTGATCGTCGCCACAAAACGCGGAGGATGCCCCTCGGGGTGGATATATTGGATAGTGATCTCGGCGGCGGTCCAGCTTCCGTCTTCTTTCTGGAAATCGCGCTCGAAGCTTGCCGTGGTCATCTCGCCCCGCATCATCGGCACCAGGATCGAACGACATTCCTCGTTCGTCAAACCATCTTTCAGATCGGTCGGGGTAAGATACAGGATCTCGTCCTCGGTCAATCCGTTGCGCTGCAGCGCGGCCTTGTTGGCATAGAAAAAGCGCTTGCTGTCAGGCCAGAACATGTAGACCTCGTGTTCGAGGTAATCGAGCGTGAATTCAAGCTCGTGAATCCGTTCTTCCGATCTCCTCCGCTCCGAGATGTCCTGGGCGATGGTGATGATGCGGGCTTCGTCGGTGCCTGGTTTGACGATGTGCAGCGTCACTTCGATCGGGTGGCCGTTCGTGTCAACCAGTTCGTACTGGACATGGCTGGTCTTGCCGGTGAGCAATGGCGCGATCATCGCGCGATAGTTGTCCTCGTCAAAGCCGCTCAGCGCTTCGAGAGGGGTTTTTGTCCGATATGCGGCATCCGACCAGCCGAACCGCTTTTTCGCTGCCTGGTTCTGATACACAAAGCGCA